>DLAR01000015.1:0-185 GCA_002494015.1 Porphyromonadaceae bacterium UBA7042
TATGCGCAGAGAAACTCTGCGCCCGGCGGCCTTTTATGAATTCGGTTAACGGTTAACCGAATTTCGATATCTTACGAAGCATGGACTCGTTGACAATTTTTATCTTGCGCCCATCGACGATGATGACTTTCTCTGAGACAAAATTGGAAAGGGTGCGGATGGCGTTGGAGGTTGTCATATTGGAA
>DLAR01000015.1:479-7621 GCA_002494015.1 Porphyromonadaceae bacterium UBA7042
GCGTTGGAGGTTGTCATATTGGAAAGATTGGCAAGGTCCTCGCGCCCCATGTAGATGGCAAGCGTCATTCCATCCTCTTCATACCCATAGTTTTCAAGCAACACAATCAACGCCTCGGCAAGACGGCCACGGATGTGTTTCTGCGTCAGATTGACAATCTTGGTGTCGCTGCTGCCGAGGTTGCGGGAAAGCTCATGGATGAAAAACATTGCCAGACGCTCGTTGTGGCGTATCATATCGGCAACAAACGCCATCGGTAGCGTCCCGAGCGTCGACGGCTCAAGTGTTGCCGCGCTGGAAACATAAGGCTCTCCGGCAAAGTAGGCGCGATACCCGAAATACTGCACGGGCTTGATGAGCCGCAGTATCTGCACACGACCCCCTACTCCGTCCTTGTATTTCTTGACACTGCCTGTCAGCAAGGTCCACAGAAACTCCGGCTCGTCTTTTTCGGCATAGATAATCTGATTCTTCTTAAACTTGTGAATAACAAAGTTGTCGATAACGCGTCGCTTTTCATCTCCGTTAAGAATTGACCAGATGTCAGCCAAATCCTCTGTGATAACTTGTTCAATTGCGCTTTTAATCATGTTGCTTTTTTGTGTTTTACAGCATTGCTGTATAGCACACAAAGTTACAACTTTATTACAAAACCCAATACTAAAAGATGTTAAATATAGTATTGTCAACGATTATAGAAGGCCAAGATGCGATTTCGCAGTATCATTTCATACTTGGCCTGAACAAGCTCGGCACGGGATTTCACATACTCGCTCTTGGCCTGTTCAAACTCCGTCGCATTGGCTTTACCGTAATTAAACTTCTCGGTCACGGCATCGAGGGCGGCATGAGTGGCCTCGGTTGCGACAGTGCTCGCGCTGAACTTGCGCTCGGCGGCGACCGCCTGATAATAAGCCTGACGGATGTCCTTGTAAAGTGCCGACCGGCGCTGTTCCAGTTCAAGCTCGGCAGTGACGCGCTGCACCTTGGCGCGGCGTATCTGGTTGCGGGTGGAAAATGCGTCAAAGATAGGCACTGACAGGCTGAACCCAAGCGACTTGCTGAAGTTGTCACGCATCTGTCGCGAAAAACTTGCGTTGTCCAGTCCGCTGACTTTGTAAAAACTGCTGCCAAGACCTGCCGAGAAATTCAGTCGCGGGAGATAGCCGCTGCGGGCCACGTCGATGGCCTTGTCGGCAACCACGATACCCTGCCGGGCGGCAAGGATGGAATGGTTGGAGGACATTGCGTTGGAATACACCTCGTCGGGCGAAAATATTCCCCGCTCATCTCCGTCGGCTATCGGGGCGATGTCAAACCCCTCTATATCATCCAGTTCAAGCAGGCGCGCGAGGTCGACAAGCGCAAGCTGCCAGTCGTTATGAGATGTAACCACGCCCAACTCGTCCTTGGCCACCTGCGCCCGTGACTGAACCACGTCGAGCTCGGGAATCTTTCCTTGCTCAAGAAGCACTTCCTGACGTTCAAGTTCGACCTTGGACAGCCTGACCTGCTCGACCGCCACATCGTGCAACTCTTTGCTGTAAAGCACCTGCAGATACTGTGCAATGACATTCAGCGTCACGTCGTCCTTGGCCGCCTCGGTTTCCTCGACAAGCTGCCTCAGATTCTCCCGGGCATATTTCAGCTGCCTTATCGCGCTGAGTCCTTGGAAAATCGGGAGCGAAAGATTTCCGTTGAAACTTGACATCGACGTGTTGCGGTTGGCGTATGTGTTTTCTGATGTCAGGCCGCGCCCGAAGTCCCAGTTCTGCGCCGCCCCGGCACTGACTGTGGGAAGGAAACGGTCTTTAGCCTCGATGATGTCAAGCTCGCCCCCGGCCTGACGTATCATGCCGGAACGCACGTTGAGATTGTGGTCGACAGCATAGGCTATGCAGCTGTCAAGCGTCCATGCCGGTTTCTGAGCAGCTGCGGAAAGCGACATCACCGCCGCCACCGCTACTGCCGCTAATATTCTGAATTTCATAACTAAAATCTAAACCTTAAACCTTAAACTTTAAACCTACTTCCCTTTCACCTCGGCGCCGCGCAGACGTGCTGCCGAGTCGATACCGCCTGTCACCTGAATCGAAATTCCGTCAGAGGTGCCGGTCGTGACGGCACGGCGTTCAAACTTCTGCTTGGGGACCGAGTCGGTCAGGACGTAGACAAACGTGCTGTCTCCTGCAAATTCAAGGACACTCTCGGGAACGGTCATCACACCGTCGGCCTTGTTGAGCGTCACGGTCGCGTTGGCGCTGTAGCCGGCTCGCAGCTGACCTGTCGACGGAACATTGACAGCAGCCTTGATTTCAAACGTGTTGGCACCGTTCAGCTCCGTTCCTTTTGGCGCGATATACTCGATTACGGCCGAGAGAACCTGATCGGGAAGCGCGCCGATAGCGATTTCCATCGGTTGTCCCACTGACAGGAGTCCCACCTCGGTCTCGTCGACTTTTCCCTTGAAAATAAGGTTGTTCATGTCGGCAACGGTGGCCACGGTCGTACCGTCGTTCATCGTGTTGGCCTGAATTACCGAGCTGCCCACCTTTACCGGCACATCGAGCACAAGGCCGGTAGTGGTTGCGCGCACGAGCGTGTTGCTCTCCTTGGCATTGTTTTTTGAAACACCCTCCTTTACAATC
Organism: Porphyromonadaceae bacterium UBA7042; assembly: GCA_002494015.1. Taxonomy (GTDB): domain Bacteria; phylum Bacteroidota; class Bacteroidia; order Bacteroidales; family Muribaculaceae; genus Duncaniella. The sequence goes on from DLAR01000015.1 coordinate 3,128, forward strand.
GAATAGGTGTCCTCGGCGGCCGCCAGTTCAGCCTCGGCCTGCGCGAGAGTCGTCTGCGAAGTCTCGTATTCTTCGAGCGAGATGACCTTCTTGCTGTAAAGCATGGCGTTGCGGTCATTTTTCTGCCGGGCGTCATTGAGCGCGATACGCGCGGTCTCGACACGGCTGAGTGCCGATGAAAGCTGCTGCTCGTCGGGGATAATCTTGATGCGGGCGATTACATCCCCCTCGTTGACCTGATCGCCGGCCTCGACATTTATTTCCGAGATAATCCCCGAGACCTGTGGCTTGATTTCTATTTCGTCGCGAGGCTCGATTTTTCCTGTCAGGACAGTCGTGCGCTCGATATCCCCGTTGGATGGCGAGACGATTTCATAGACAGTTTCCTTGGTGCGGGAATTCATGTAGAGATACACAAACGTCCCGATAAACACTGCGGCAACGATGACCCACAGCAAGATGCGGAAGAACTTTTTCATATCCTATAGTTGAATCTGTTATTTTTTTATTTTTTATATGTCATTTATCATTCAGTGCCTCAATCGGTTTTATCTTCATCGCCTTTATCGACGGAATCAGTCCGGCTGCGGTACCGAGAACCACAAAGGCACCCATTATCGCCATCGCTTGGCTAAACGTCAGCTGAAACGTCACCGGCGACTCGGGAGTAGAGAAAGCCATCTGCGCACCTGCGAGAATCAGCACCGCGAAACACACGCCCGCCACTCCGGCGACAAGCGTCAGCACGACTCCTTCTGAAAGAATCTGGATGATTATGTCGCGCGGCTTGGCTCCGATTGCGCGGCGGATGCCTATCTCCTGAGTGCGCTCCCTGACTATTATCCACATGATATTGCCCACCCCGATGATGCCTGAGAGCAACGTGCCTCCACCCACAAAGAGGGCGAGCAGGCTGATGCCGAGAAAAAGGTTGTCGACCATCTTGAACTGTTCTGACACATCCATGAACCATATCGCCCCTTCGTCATCGGGCGCGATGGGATGGTTTGACGCGATAATGCGGCGTATACGTCCCTCATATTCCGAGGGCGAGTGTCCCTGCTTTATCGTGAACAGAAACATCCCCACATCGGCGCCCATGTTATAGCTGCGGCGCAACAGCGAGTTGGGAATCAGAATACTGTCGTCGATTTTAGACATTATCGAAATTTCCGATGTCTGCCCGGCGACCCCCACCACCTTATAATATATGCCGTTGACCGAAATCTCTTTCCCGACAGCGCTGCCGGTCCCGAAAAGCTCGTTGGCCACGCGCTTTCCCAAAACACAGATTTTGCGGTCGTTAGCATCGTCACTCGCGTTGAGATAACGTCCCTCATATATAATAGGTGTGAAAATCTTGCTATACTCGCTCTCCACGCCTGTCAGCGTCGCCGACGAGCTTTTCTGCCCGTAGCTTGCCGAGGCCCCCATAGCGTTGACCACTGACAGCGCGTCGATCTCGGGAATGGCGCGGCGCACCATAGCGATGTCGCGGGTATTGAAACTCACCTCCATGCCTTTGTTGAACCCTTTGTAGGGTTTTGTCGTGCGCCACGGCGACACGATGGCGACATTTGTGGCAAACCCCTCAAAATTCCGCGCCATGAAACTCTTTAACCCCTTGGAACCTCCGATGAGCAAGGCAAGAATGGCCGTGCCCCAGAAGATACCAAACGCCGTCATGAACGTGCGCGTCTTGTTCTGGGCAAGTGTCGCGCCTATTTCGCGCCAGTTTTCTATGTCAAAAACAGGATTTTTCATTGCTTGGTCAGTTTATTCGTCACGCAAGGCTTCGACTGGTTTGATTTTCAGCGCTTTGATTGCAGGAAAAAGTCCGGCAACGGCTCCGGCGACAATCAGCACTACAGTAACCTCGACCGCCATCGTCAATGTGATTGTAGGGTTGACAAGCACACCGCTGTCTGCCGTCAGCGTGCCGATAATCTTGGCAACCCCCATTCCCGCCACGATACCGATGTAGCCAAAGAGGGTCGTTATCGCCACCCCTTCGAGTATCACCTGTGTCAGGATGCTGCGCGGACGCGCGCCGATAGCGCGGCGGATGCCGATCTCATGGGTGCGCTCGCGCACTGACACAAACATGATGTTGCTAACCCCGACGATTCCCGACAGCAGTGTCAGCACACCGATTATCCACACGGCATAGACCAGTACCATCATCGCCACATTGCTGCTCAGGTAGCTCGTCAGCATGTTCCATGTCCACACCGCGCCCTCATCGTCAACATCAAACTCATGCTGACGGCCAAGGGTGGCGCGCAGGTCACGCTCGGCCTGCTCGCCTTCTTCCATAGTGGTGACATTGCGTAGCTTGACAGTCAGTTGGTTGACCTTGTCAGTGCCTCCGGCAAGCGATTTGGCCGTCGTGAATGGGATATAGACCTCGCGGCGATGCTCGTGACTGTATATACCGACAACGGTAAATGTCAGCCCGCTTATCGTCACCATCTCCCCGACAGGATTCTCCTTTTCAAACAGGATGGGCACCGACCGACTGCTCAGCACCACCACGCGGCGGCGGTTCTGCATGTCAAGCTCGTTGATAAAACGCCCATAGGCCATCGTGAGATTCTCGGCCCTTTGCGACTCGGGGTACACACCGCTGTAACCGTCGGTCAGATAATCCTTGGACGTAGAGACCTTGGCGGTGTAATTTGACATCTGCGCGGTCACGTTGCCGATCGTGCGGCTGTTCTGAGCCAGCAATATCTCCTCGTCGTTGTCGCGGAGCATGACTGGACGGCCCTCTTTCAACCCCTTGTAGGGTTTCTGCGCCCAGCCGCCCCACACCTCGATAAGGTCGTTGTCACGCTGGCTCATGCGCTCCTCAAAGCCGTTGATGACTCCCCGCGCCGCGCTCAGCAGCACAATCAGCAGGAAGATACCCCACGAGACGGCAAATCCCGTCAGCGCGGTGCGCAGCTTGTTATGCTTCAGCGTGGCAAGTATTTCGTTAATCAGATCCATCATATCAGCTCACGATGCGTCCGTCGACAATCCGTATAACGCGGTTGGTCTGCTCTCCCACGCCCGGATCGTGGGTAACGATTACAATCGTCATTCCCTCGGCATTCAGGTCGCGGAACACCTGCATAACCTCGCGCGATGTCTTCGAGTCAAGCGCGCCGGTCGGCTCGTCGGCAAGGATAATCGACGGCTTGGTGATGAGCGCGCGGGCGATTGCCACACGCTGTTTCTGCCCGCCCGACAGCTCGCCGGGAAGGTGGGTGGCACGGTCGGCCATCCCCATGCGTTCCAGCTGCTCCATCGCAAGCATGTTGCGCTTTTTGCGCGAAACCCCGCGATAAAACAGCGGCAACGCCACATTTTCAAGCGCGTTCTTGTAATTGATAAGATTGAACGACTGGAACACAAACCCGATCATATAGTTGCGCAGGTCGGCGGCCCGGTTCTCGCTGAGATTCTTGATCAACACTCCGTCAAGGTGATATTCCCCTGTGTCATAATTGTCAAGGATGCCGAGGATATTGAGCAGAGTCGACTTGCCCGAGCCTGATGCCCCCATAATCGACACAAGCTCCCCGCGGTCAATCGTGAGGTTGATATCCTTCAGCACATGCAGCGGAACCACACCCGGATAGGACTTATTGATGTTCTTTAACTGGATTATCATCTCTATACTCTAAATTGGCGTATTAGTATATTAGGACACCGCAAAGGTATTACATTATTTTTATACTGCAAAACTTTTTTAGAAAAATTTTCACAAGTCGTTTCACAATCATATAGACGCATTTAACCCCGAAAAGTGACACAATCACCCGAAAAAAAAACGGAAAAACCACATACGACATTTGGTTTTTTAAACCGAATCGACTAACTTTGCGTTATAAAATTGCAGAGGCAAGAAAAACAACCACATCAAAGTAGATTGGGAAACTCATCAAATTTTTATGAAATACCGAGACAAGCTTAGCCGCCCAATGGCGGGCCTCATCCCCCTCGGGGGGAGGCTTCAGCAGCCCGGAGGATTACAAAGGACGGCGAGCACTCAAATCCTGTCATTCGGAGTTTCATCACATCCTTTGGTGTGGTCAATATAGAAAGCCGCTAAAATCTCATTATCAAGATTTTAGCGGCTTTTTCATTCCGTCAAACCGATTGCCAAATCATCTATTCCGGGCTGGATACAGCCGCAGCCACGCGGCTTGCGCCAAATGCCATATTTACGCATTATGAATTATGCATTGAAGAAAGCGACATTATCGCACCATAGCGCGGTTTTTCATGTAGTATCTTTGCGAAAAAATACTACACACGATGAAGACAATCCAAGCAAAACCCCGACTAATGGTCTCAGACCGCGCCTATTGCGCCATCATGACTGAATGTATCAAGACACTCATGGCAAAAGGCGTGATGCCCCATGTGTTTGAAGTAACCGTCTATGTGATTCAGAGATACCTCGAATCGCAGATGGCACCCCTTAACGGCGACATGTTTGTCATG
>DLAR01000062.1:0-4578 GCA_002494015.1 Porphyromonadaceae bacterium UBA7042
TTGTTATTAAACAACCTCTTAAATAAAAATCGTTATATTTGCAATAATATAACTCTCCTTATGATGAAACGGATATTATTATTAATGGTATTGCTGTTCCCGTGTCTGTGTCGCGGGGAGGTGACTGATGTGGAAACCCGGAATGGCGTTAATGTCGAATGGGGTGTGGCCGGGGCGGTCAACGTGAATATCCCGGGCGACTGGACTACGACTGACACCGGGCAGGAGATAAACCTGTCCTATGGCGGAGCAATAGGCGGTGTCTGCAACGTGGGGTGGAAATCCGGCTGGTTTGTCGAGCCGGGAGTGATGATTGGCTATGACAATATAAAGCTCGGACTGATGCCCGAAGGGAAAACCGCTCTGAGACGATGGAATCTGTCAGGACTCGTGACGGCGGGACATCGGTTCAGTATCGCCGGCAGTTTCCACCTCTCCCCTCTCATGGCCGCCGAGGTGGCCTGTTATTTCTCAACATCCTCGACCACACGCACCCCCGAGCCGATTGACTGGCGACCTGTGAACGCATCTTGCGGAATAGGTGTCGGGCTGAGCGATGGAAACATGGCCATAGACATCATCGGGTATTTCGGACTGGTGAAGATGTCGCCGCGACAAGACATTATGCCCCATTGCAAGTCGCTCTACTCAAATAAAGTCGTTGTCTCCTACCGTTATTACTTTACCGCCCTCTAAGGACAAGGTTAATTGCAGTTTAAATAAAAATGTCTATCTTTGTGTTGACGTATAAAACTAAATGACAAAAGCATTGGTACCGACACTTTATATAATAGCAGGATGCAACGGGGCGGGCAAGACAACCGCTTCCATGACCGTATTGCCTGAAATACTTGATTGTCGGGAGTTTGTCAACGCCGATGAGATTGCAAAAGGTTTGTCGCCGTTCAATCCCGAAGAAGTTGCGATTGAGGCCGGAAAGATAATGTTGCAGCGGATTGAATATCTCATGGCCCGGGGCGTGACATTTGCCATAGAAACCACTCTTGCTACCCGCAGTTACAAGGAGCTTGTGGGTCGGGCAAAAGAAAAAGGGTATGAAGTTGTGCTATTGTTCTTTTGGCTCCCATCGCCTCAACATGCAGAGCAACGTGTGGCAATGCGTGTCGCGTCGGGCGGCCATAACATACCCAAGGAAGTGATACACCGTCGTTATTGGCGAGGTATTCAGAATCTCTTTGATATATTTATCCATGTTGTTGACAAGTGGTATTTATATGACAATACCAGTGATATTGTATCTATTGTAGAAAACGGAGAGATTCGTAATCGTGAACAACTTAATTTAATATTGGAATCATGTCGGAACAGGAAGAAATAATGTGCAGACGCATTTTGCAGGGTATCAGGAAGGCTCAGAGGCTGATGCTTGAGCGCAAGGCGAAACTGGGCGAGTCGGTGGTGTATGCCGATGCCGACGGCAACCCGTATGTCATCACTGCCGAGGAGGCTCTGAGGCAGCTTGACCGTAAAGACGGCGCGAGACCGTGACGCGGTTCCGGTGATTCCCGCGTGATGCGGGTGATTCGGCTCTAAAATTAATTTAAACCTTTCGCGATTATATCGCAAAAACACGATTCTGTCGATTATAGACCTGTTTGTGCTATTTTAAGTTTAAACCTTTGTCTAACTTTGCGGTCACATTTAGCGTATCAACTTTTCACATATAAAACTTAGAGACAAATAAGGTAAAAGAATCACGTTTTAGAGTTATGAAGTCATTTTCATTGAGAATCTTGTTTCTTGCGATGGCGGTGTTGACGGGGGCCTCGGTGGTCGCGGTCAATATTACCGGATATGTCAAGGACAAGTCGGGCGAACCGCTCATCGAGGCGGCTGTGCGACTCCTGAAGGAGCGCGACAGTGCTTTTGTTGCCGGTACGACCGCTAATATTGACGGTAAGTTTACGCTCCAAGGAGTGTCGGCCGGCAAGTATATCCTTGAGACATCCTATGTCGGTTACACGTCGGTTAAACAACCTGTCACGGTGGGCAATTCGCGTGTCGACGTGGGCACAATCGAGATGAACGAGGCCACCAACGTCCTCAAGGAGGTCAGCGTCGTGGCTGTCAAGACCCCGATAAAGGTAATGGAGGACACGGTGGAATATAACGCCGACTCTTACCACACGCAGCCTAACGCCGTGGTCGAAGACCTGCTGAAACGCCTCCCGGGTGTCGAGGTGGGCACCGACGGCGCGATTACCGCCAACGGCAAAACTGTCTCCAAGATTCTCATCGACGGCAAGGAGTTTTTCAGCGACGACCCGCAAGTGGCGTCCAAGAACCTCCCGGCCAACATGGTCGACAAACTTCAGGTGGTCGACCGCAAGAGCGACATGGCGCGGCTGACAGGTGTTGACGACGGCGAGGACGAGACTGTCATCAACCTCACTTTCAAGAAAAATATGAATCAGGGATGGTTTGGCACCGCCGAGGGCGGCTATGGCACCGATGACCGCTACATGGGGTCGTTCAACGTCAACCGTTTCTGGAACGGAAATCAGATTACACTGCTCGGGAATTTCAACAATATCAACCAGATAGGTTTTACTGACAGTAACGGCAACCGTTTCCGTCGTTTCGGCGGCAACAACGGCATAACCGACTCCCGCGCCCTCGGCCTGAACTTCAACGTCGGGAAAGACGAGATAATCCGTGTGGGCGGCGACATCATGTGGAGCAATACCGACGCGACATCCGTCACCCGTCAGGAGCGCGAATACCTCTTTGAGGACCACTCGACCTACTCCAAAATCAACAAGCGCACCCGCGACCGGGGCAACAACTTCCGTGCCGACTTCCGCGTGCTGTGGAAACCCGACTCGTTCAACACCCTTGAATTCCGGCCCAATCTCTCGGCCAATTTCAACAAGTCAAACGACACCGAGCTGACATCCTATTTCAACTCGGCTATGAACAAGGTCAGCGACAACACCGCCGATGCCAACAGCAAGGGCGACTCCTATGAATTTGGCGCGCGACTCATCTACTCCCACAATTTCAAGCGCCACCGCGGCCGCTCATTCTCGATTTCGGGGCAATACCGCTACTCCAACGTGACGGAGACATCCAAGTCTATAAACGACTTCGTGCGCTACATCCTTGAGGAAGACCCCGACAACACCGAGGACACCTCGGAGCTGCTCAACCAGTACACCGACAACCACACATGGAGCAATCAGGTGATGGGACAGTTCACATGGACCGAGCCGCTCGGCGATGTCGCCAAGGGCAACTTCCTGACATTCAGCTACCGCATGAACTACCGCTGGAACAATGCCGACAAGCTCGTCTACAACATCCCCGACGATTATGAGCTCGACATTTTCCCCCCGGTGGGCGAGCAGCCTGATTTGGACTACTCCAACCGCTACCGCAACAACTACTTCAACCAGAACATCCGCCTCGGATACAAGAAAGTCAGCTCCAAGGCCAATTTTGAAGTAGGTATGGCACTCGTGCCGCAGATGTCCAAGTCGATTTACCTCGACAACGCCGACAAGAATATCGACCGCTGGGTGTGGAACTACTCCCCTTTCCTGCGCTACCGCTACAAATTCTCCAAGCGTAGCTCGATTCACCTCAACTACCGAGGCATGTCTTCACAACCCACGATGGCCCAGTTGCAGCCGGTTCTCGACATCTCCAACCCCACCAATCAGATTCAGGGTAACCCCAACCTCGACCCGAGTTTCAACCACAACATGATGATACGTTTTCAGGACTTCAACATGGAGTCGCAGCGTTCAATCATGCTCATGGGCGACTTCCAGTTCACACAGAACGCTATCGTGTCAAAGACCACGATGAGGGACGACGGTACGCGCCTGACCGAGTATGCCAACGTCAACGGCGTGTGGAACGGCCGCGTGATGAACATGTTCTCAATGCCGCTGCGCAACAAGTCGTGGAGCATCTCCAATCATGTCTTTGTCAACGCCCAGCACAATGTCGGGTTCAACAACGGCCTCCGCAACACCTCATTCTCCTTCTCGGTGCGCGAGAGTCCCGGCATCACCTTCCGTCCCGACAATTTCGAGCTTGAGCTGCGGCCGATGTATTCGTTGCAGACAACACGCAACAGCCTCCAGTCCACAACCAATCAGACCGTCCACAACTATGGCGGCCGCTTTGACGGAACCTACTATACGCCGTGGGGCCTCACCATCCAGACTGACATCAACTACTCGGCCACCGAGGGTTATGCCGCCGGTTACAATACACGCACATGGATGTGGAACGCTACAATCTCCCAGCAGTTCCTCCGCAGCAAGGCTCTGACGCTCGCTGTAAAGGTCTATGACCTGCTTAACCAGCGCAACAACATCCGCCGCAACATCACGGCCAACTATATCGACGATATCGAGTATAACTCGCTGACCCGCTACTTCATGGTGACCCTCTCCTATCGTTTCAACACCTTCGGCAAGGGCAACGAGCCTCAGGGCAGCAACATGATGCGCGGCGGTCACGGCGGCCCCGGCGGTCCTCCTCCCGGTGGCGGCGGCCCGAGATGAAAACGAATAACAGATAAAAAATAAAAAATAAAAAATAACA
>DLAR01000062.1:4871-8037 GCA_002494015.1 Porphyromonadaceae bacterium UBA7042
CTGTTATTTTTTATTTTTTATTTGTTATCTGTTATCTGTTATCTGTTATCTGTTATCTGCTATCTGTTATCTGTTATTTGTTATTTTTTATTTTTTATCTGTCTTTTCGTCCATGTAGGGGTTGAGACGGTGCCAGTCGGCAATGGGGGGCATGACTCCCATCTCGATAACCTCGTCACGAAGCTTGCAGAGGTGTTCGTAGCTCTTTTCGAGCTCTTTTTCCTCCTCGGGAGTTCCCTTAATGGGCTTGCACACAACACCGTCCTTGGTGATGGAGGTTTCGGTCGCCATCATGATGTGGGAGAAACGGTCGTTGTTGACATAGGCTCCGGCCGGCCAGCGGAAAGGCCTGCCACCCATAGCGGCTGCAATCATCTCGATGGAGATGTAGGCAGGAGACTGAAACGACGAGCGGCCGCGGAGGTCGATGATGTTCTTTCCGCCCTGAATGACGCGCTGCTTGATTGCGAGCCAGTCTTCCAAGGGGAGTTTCGGGGTGCCGATGAGGTCAACGAGGGGCTTGCCGTCGACGGTTGTAGTCGATGCAAACACTGCCATCTGCTCGCCGTGGCCGCCATAGGTACGGGAGTTGACAACGAGGTCGGGGGAGATGTGGAAATACTTGGCCAGCTCGCTGCGCAGACGTGTCGAGTCAAGGGCTGCGAGGGTGGTCACGCACGAAGGTTTCACGCCCGAGTAAAGCAGGGTGATGAGGCCGGTAATGTCGGCCGGGTTGAAAATCACGACGATGTGCTTGACATCGGGGCAGTACTGCTTGACATCCTTGCCAAATTGTTCGGCAATCTGGGCGTTGCCCTTGAGGAGGTCTTCACGGGTCATGCCGGCCTTGCGGGCGGCACCGCCGCTTGAAACGATGTATTTGGCACCGGTAAGCGCCTCCTTGATGTCAGACGTATAGGTGATGTTCACGCCCTCGAATCCGCAGTGAAACAGCTCCTCGGCTACGCCTTCAAGCGCGGGTGCGAAGGGGTCGTAGAGGCAGATGTTGGGTGTCAGGTGCATCATGAGCGCAGTCTGTGCCATGTTGGATCCGATCATGCCGGCAGCACCGACTATGGTCAGTTTTTCATTTGTCAGAAATTCCATATTCTCTATTGAATTAGTATAGGTTAGATTTTTATTCTTATTGTCAACATCATAATGCCTGCGACACGCGACAAGTTCGCCGGTTTATATAACATTCAGCCTTTTTATAATTGCTTATCACTTGTTAAGTGAGTGTCAGAAATTATTTAATAGATTCAAGCGAGTGCAATGAAGACGCTTTCAGTCTTGCTCATCAGTTACAGAGCTACGGCTATGCGCCTTCTTCGCAAGTCCAAAATCATTCTACATATCACTCTCTGCAATACTTTAAATAATTTCTGACACTCACTTACCTTCAATAAGCAATCAGCTTGACGGGAGCGGGATGTGAGTCTGTCACGAGGATATAGGCTCCTGCCGGGAGGCTGATTTCCATGCCGGGGGTGATAACGGGAAGTGTCATTACGAGGTGTCCCGAGATGTCATATAGACGTGCCCCCGTGTGGTCGCCGCTGCACACAAACCTCACTACGCCGGGATAGCTCTCGACAGCGAGAGGCATGTCGGCCGAAATGTCGTTGATACCCGAGCGGTCTACATTGACGATGTTGCTCATGGGGGAGCGGTAGCCGAGACGTACACTCTGGACTGCGTAGCTCTCGCGGTCACTCTTGTCAAAGTTCTCGATTTCAAGGACGTTTTCCTCGGCAAGCAGCTCCTCGACGGTCGCCGCGCCGCTGACATAGCGGGTGCGGGTGACTACAAAGTAGTCGACAACCTCGTCTTCGGGTACTTCCCACGATGCAAGATAGGATGTCTCGGTGATGTCGCTTGCGGGGAGGGCAGTCGGAGCAGTCAGGACAGGCACGTCGTAGCACTTTCCGCGCAGGTCGACCCAGAACGAGCCGGTGATGTTGCCGTCATAGACCACGAGCCGTCCTTCATGCTCGCCGGTAGTGGTAGGCTTGTACTTGATGTTCAGCCAGTAACCGTTGTCGGTATTGGTGACCTTGCAGGAAATCGAGCGGTCGTCGGGGGTGAAGAATGAGCGGTTGGTGCCGCTGACGGTCACGCTGATGTCCTTGGTGAAATTCTGAGTGTGGAAAAAGAGTTTTGCGGTCGACTCGCCACCCACAGCCACGTCGGGGAAGTCGAGTGACATCCCGTTGGTGGGGGTAATCATCACAGGGTCGCCGACCGGCTCCGAAGAACCTGTCACCTTGAACGGTTCGCCTACCTTGTCGCCCCATATATACTCGGCAAGGTCAGGAAAATCGATAAACGGGTTGCGGTTGTTCTGAATCCCGTAGATAGTCTCGTTACGCTCAATCTCTTTCTGGCTCACAGGATCCTCGCGGTGCCACTTGAGCAACAGGTCGAGCGCCCACGCGTTGAGGGTCGGGTAGGTGTTGTTCTGCACCATGTAGGTATATTTCCATGTGAGGTTCTGGTAACATGTCACCATGTAGAAGTAGGTGCGTGCAAAGTCGCCCTTGTACTCGTCGTCAGGCTCGAAAACCTGTGCCGCTCCGCCTCCTTGTCCGCTGACGGCATATCCCACCGTCGTGATGCCGTTGTCAAATTTTGCCGTCTGCACCACTCCGAGCGGATAGTTGCTTTTGGCCTGATTGGCGCGGGCCTCGGAAGGGTAGAGGTGGTTGAGGTCGATGTAGGCCGGAGTGTCGGTCGAGCCGCCCCACCAGCTCTTGGGGAACGCGTGCTCACGGTTGAGTCCCTTGAACGACGGCGCGTAGAGCGGGATGTCGCTGTACATGTCCCACCATTGCATCGTCTCGGGATACAGGTCGGTGCGCATAAAATATTGGGGGAGATCCGAGTAGGAGGAGATGGTGGAGTGGGGGTTTATAATTTGGAATGCTGTGGTTTTGAGTTCTTCGCCCGATTTTCCGTCAAGACGGCTGTAGTAGGCGGTAGGAACCTCGGCTGACACTGAAAAAGCGGCTGCCGCGAGGAAAAGAGAGAAAAAGCGATATAGCGTCATAAACAGTTTAAGTTTAAACGAATGGGGGTGAAACGTGATGATAATACTTTGTTAAGCCTGAACCATTCAATCTTTAGAGGTTGTTTAAAAACAAATGTGAATCCAAAGCCCGTTTAC
>DLAR01000078.1 GCA_002494015.1 Porphyromonadaceae bacterium UBA7042
CTTAAAAATGTCATGTGCTATGGAATTTCATCTAAATCTGTGAGTTTCCCTAATTCTTGGTCGATAAAAAGGTGATGTTGGTCTTGAGGTGGTATATATGTTGTCATGTTTTGTAATTTACCAATCTCAACCAATAGACCTTGATAGTAAGCATGACTGAATTTTTCTTCACTTTGTTTGCTGCCACTTGCCAAGCATAATTGCTGTAAGACTACATTTCTTAATTCTTCTAAACCCCATAATCCGGGACGGATTCTGAAAATAGCATTACTTTTCTGCACGATACGCCTAACAGAAGCCTCGGGAGTGCGTGTTTCCCATTTAGAAAAGTCTACTATTTCATTGAGCCGTCTCAACGTTGCATAGCCTCCTTGTGAACGCAGGGCGTCTATGACCTGTTGTTCTTGCGTAATTTTTCTCATTGTTTTCAAAGGTAGTCTGTGTATAATCGATGGTGAAAAATTTCATTACCCGAGCGAGGGGAGGGAGTGGATTTCGGTGAGGATGGCGACGGCGGTCTCGACGGTGTCGACCGAGGTGATGGCAAAGGAACGTTTGCCGTTGCGTTCGCGGATTTTGCACCGGCGTGCGTTGGCTTGCAGATAGTTGAGCAGTTTGCCGAATACGGGCGACTGGTAGTAGGCGCGGTTGGACTCGTCGACAAAATAGATGTACATCACTCCTTGTTTCAGCGATACTTTCTCTATTCCGAGCTGCCGGGCGAGGCGGCGCAGGCGCGGGATACGCAACAGCTCGGCTGTCACTGCGGGAATTGTGCCGAAACGGTCGACGAGGCGCGACTTGAATGCCTGAAGGTCCATTTCGCGCTCGATGCCGTCGAGTTCCTGATATAGGGCGATGCGCTCGCTCTCGGTGGGAACGTAATCGGCGGGGAGCAGCAGTTCCATGTCGCTCTCGATTATACAGTCGGCTACATAGTCGGTTTCTTTCTCCTCGTCATGTTCTCCGGCGGTCTCGATGCCGGCAAATTCTTCGGTGCGCAACTCGGTCACCGCCTCTTTCAAGATTTTCTGATAGGTCTCGTAACCCAAGTCGGCTATAAAGCCGCTCTGCTCGGCCCCGAGCAAGTTTCCGGCCCCGCGGATGTCGAGGTCCTGCATGGCGATGTGGATTCCGCTGCCGAGGTCGCTGAAACTTTCGATGGCTTGGAGGCGGCGGCGTGCCACCGGCGAGAGAGGGATATGGGGCGGCACGAGCAGGTAGCAGAATGCCTTGCGCGAGCTGCGCCCCACGCGGCCGCGCAGCTGGTGCAGTTCGCTAAGGCCGAAGTTTTGGGCGTTATTGACGATGATGGTGTTGACATTGGGCATGTCTATACCGCTCTCGATGATGGTCGTGGCGAGCAATACGTCATAGTCGTGGTTGGCAAAGTCGATAATCGCTTTTTCGAGCTTTTCGGGTGGCATCTGTCCGTGGCCAATCACGACACGCGCGTCGGGCACGAGCCGCTTGATCTGAGCCTCAAGTTCGTGGAGACCTTCGATGCGGTGGTTGATGACAAACACCTGCCCGTTGCGTGACAGTTCAAAGTTGATGGCCTCGGCGATAATGTCGTCACTCCCTGCGTTGACCGAGGTGATGATGGGATAGCGGTTGGCCGGAGGGGTGTTGATGGCCGAAAGGTCGCGGGCGCCCATGAGCGAGAACTGCAACGTGCGCGGGATGGGGGTTGCGCTCATGGTCAGGGTGTCGACGCTCACCTTCATCTGTTTCAGCTTTTCCTTGACGGCCACGCCGAATTTTTGTTCCTCGTCGACTATGAGCAGGCCGAGGTCTTTGAACTTTACATCCTTGCCGATGAGTTTGTGTGTGCCGATGAGGATGTCGATTTTACCCTCGGCGAGGTCGGTGAGAATTTGCTTGACCTGTCGGGTGGTGCGTGCGCGCGACAGGTAGTCGACCCGCACGGGGAAGTCTTTCAGCCGCTTGGAGAAGGTGTTGAAATGCTGGTAGGCGAGCACGGTGGTCGGGACGAGCACGGCGGTCTGTTTCCCGTCGGCGGCAGCCTTGAAAGCGGCGCGTATCGCGATTTCGGTTTTGCCGAAACCCACGTCGCCGCATATCAGCCGGTCCATAGGCTTGTCGCTTTCCATGTCGGCTTTCACGGCCTTGGTCGCGGTGAGCTGGTCGGGGGTGTCCTCATAGATGAACGACGCTTCAAGTTCCTGCTGCATATAGGAGTCGGGTGCAAACGCATGGCCTTTTTCCTCCTTGCGGGCGGCATACAGCTTGATGAGGTCGCGGGCGATGTCTTTCAGCTTGGACTTGGTTTTCTCCTTCATGCGGTTCCACGCGCCGCTGCCGAGCTTGTTGATTTTAGGTGGTACGCCCTCCTTGCCGCGATACTTTGCAAGCTTGTGCAGGGCGTGGATTGAGACGAAGATTATGTCGTCGTTGGCATAGACGAGCTTTATCATCTCCTGAGTGCGGCCGTTGACATCGGTGCGTAGCAGGCCTGCAAATTTTCCCACACCGTGGTCGACATGGACGATAAAGTCACCCGGCTCGATAGCACTTAGCTCTTTGAGCGACAGCGCGAGTTTCCCCGAGCGGGCGCGGTCGCTGCGCAGGGTGTACTTGTGGAACCGGTCAAAAATCTGATGGTCGGTGAACACGCATATTTTCAGCGACCTGTCGCTGAAACCCTCGTGGAGGGTCGAGATGACGGGGGTGAATTTTATATCGTCGCCGCGGTCGGCAAAGATTGCCGTGAGGCGCTCGATCTGTTTCTCGCTGTCACTGAGTATGTAGAGCTTGTAGCCGTCATTGAGCAGCGAAGTGAAAGACTCGCTGATGAGTTCAAAGTTTTTGTGATAGATGGCCTGCGGCGCGCATTTGAAATCGATTGACACTTTGGCCGCAGGGTCGGGATTGGCGCTCGACGTAAACCGCAGCTGCCTGTAGGCGGCTAATTTTGCCGCAAACTGACCAGGGTCAACGACCTGTGTCATCGCGCGAGTGTCGCATTCTCCGGCTATCAGCGCGCTTTCCGAGAAATCCCCGGCGGCAATGGCCTTGATGCGGTCAACGGTATATCCCGCGTCGCGCACCGCTATCAGCGTCGTGTCGGGAATAAAGTCCAGAATCGAGCACCCGCTTGCCTGCGACGCTATCCCCGAGGTAATCGCCACCTCGTCGAGACGCTTTTCTGACAGCTGTGTCTCGATATTGAAGGTGCGTATCGAGTCAATTTCGTCACCGAAGAAGTCGATGCGGAAGGGGAGCTCGTTGCTGTAGCCGAAGATGTCGAGGATTGAGCCTCGCACTGCGAAATGCCCCGGCTCGTAGACATAGTCCTGCTCGATGAATCCGTTGTCGCGCAGCCACTTGACGGTTTCGGTCAGGTCGGTTGCCGTGTCTTTTTTCAAGTGCAGTGTGTGGCGGTCGATAACTTCGCGGGGAGCGACGCGCTCGGCCATCGCCTCGGGATAGGTCACGACAAACCGTGGTGCCTTGTCGCCATACCACCTGTTGAGGGCCTCGGTGCGCAGAATCTGTGACGGCGGGTCGATCTGCCCATACTTGATGTCGCGCTTGTAACCTGACGGGAACATCAGCACGCTCTCCTCGCCGAGTATGCGCGACAGGTCGTGGTAAAGGTATCCCGCATCGTCGAGCGAGTCGCCCACGACAAGCACCGGCACCTCGCCCGGTTCCATCGAGGCAAGCATCATCGCCGGGGCCGATCCGGCAAGATTATATAACGATATTATCGAGGCGTCGCCGCCCAGAGCCTTCTGCAAGGCTTGGCGGCGACGTGATGACATGAATATGTCGCTGAGTTCCGTTATTGTCATTTCTTGGACGCTGAGGAGAGTATTTCGTTATACTTCGGGGTGGTCAGGACGGCGGCCGCGCTGTCGATGGTGGCATCATCGCGCAGGCTGTATATGATGCCCCCCCGGTTGTGATAGTAACGGTTGATAATCTCGTTGGCAAGATAGGGGGTTATGGCCTCGCGGTTGGTGTCGAGGTCCTTGTCAAGATTGTGTTTCAATAGTGATGACAGAATCTCAAACTGGGCCTTGACCGAGTCGTTCATATATCCCTCGGTGGTGGCAATCTGCTTTAACTGGTCGAGGGCCGTCTCGCATACTTTGTCATAGTTGAAACGCGACGGGTCGATGAAGTTCTTGAACTGGGTGTAAATAGTGTCGTCGATGACAAATTCCTCGGGGGAGGCAATTGTGGGGTTTTCGGCGAAATACTTGTTGGCGAAATCAAATGCCCAGTGGTCACGAACGACGTTGAATGTCAGTCGTGTCACGTCGGGATACTCCACTTTTATATCGGGTGTGATGCCCCCGCCGTCACGCACTTCGCGTCCGTGGGCGGTATTGAACACATTGGTCAGGCTGTCGGGTATGCGGGCCACCGAGCCGTCGGGGTTGCGGTGGGAGTAGTCGATGGCTTGGATGAGTCGGCCGCTGGGGATATAATATTTGGCGATTGTGACTTTCAGCATGCCGTCATAGGGCAGCTGGCGGGTACTCTGCACGAGCCCTTTGCCAAACGAGCGGTTGCCCACGATGACGGCGCGGTCGAGGTCTTGGAGCGCGCCGCTGACGATTTCGGCCGACGAGGCGGTCGAGCCGTCAATCAGCACTGCAAGCGGAATCTTGGTGTCGACAGGGGCCACGGTCGTCTTGTAGGTCTTCTCGGTCAACGCCCCTTTACCCTTGGTTGTCAGTACGGGGGTACCCTTGGGGAGGAAAAGTCCGAGAATCTGCACCGCGCTTTCGAGCAGTCCGCCGCCGTTGCCGCGCAGGTCGAGGACGATCGACTTTGCACCCTTGTTCTTGATGAGGTCCTGAAGCGCGTCGCGCACCTCGTTATAGGATTTATCGGTGAAACTGCTGAGCGAGATGTAGCCTATGTCACCCTTGACGATGCCCCGGTAAGGAACCGACGGAATCTGTATCTTGCGGCGCACGATGTCAAATGACAGTATCGAATCCTTGACCCAAGGACGGTTGACGGTCACCTTCACCGTCGTGCCCTGCTGCCCCTTGAGCTTGTCGCTGACCTTGGAGCTGTTCCACCCGGCGGTCGAGTCAGCGTCAATCATGATGATGCGGTCACCCGGACGCAGTCCTGCAAGGTTGGCCGGACTGCCCTCGTAGGGTTCTGATATATATGTGTTTCCGTTACGCTCCATGATGTAGGACCCTATGCCGCCATACTCGCCGGTGGTCATCGAGCGGAACGACTCCTGCGCCTTGGCCGGGATATACTCGGTATAGGGGTCTATGTCGTTGAGCATCGCGCCGATAGCGATGTCGATTGACTTTTCGGCATCGATAGAATCGACATAGAAAGTCTGCAACTCCTTGTAGAGCGCGTTGAAAATATCAAGGTTTCGCGAAATTTCGCTTTTTTTGCTTCGAGTGGCGGCCGAAGTGAGTATAGACACCACGATAAGCGCGGTAACGAGGATTGTTAATTTCTTCATCAGCGTTGAATTTTGAAACGGAGGTCAAAGGTAGTCAATTATTATAACAAATAAGTAGAGATAAAGTCGAAAAATTATTAAAAAAAGGTTTTTGTGTGATTTTTTTCGCCCCAACGCTTGCACAATTGAAAAAACAGTTGTAATTTTGCAGCGCAATTCCACAAAGGATATGGCCATGAGAGGCCGGTTGCATGACTGCTTCAATAGCTCAGTTGGTTAGAGCATCTG
>DLAR01000008.1 GCA_002494015.1 Porphyromonadaceae bacterium UBA7042
CAACGCACGATAAAATAGATGTATCCGGCGACACAGATTGCGGCGTAAATCCAGAATGTGCCGTAACTGCCGAGTGCCGAGTTAAGAAGGGGGAATGTATAGGTCAGTGTGAAACAGCTGGTCCACAGTGCGAATGTGCATGTCGCCACGGCCACGGCTCTCACCTTGTTGGGGAAAATCTCGGCGAGGAGCACCCATGCGACCGGGCCGAGGGTCATGGCATAACATGCGATTGCCGCAACCACGAGGATTATCATGAAGAACCCGGTGACGTGGAAATAGTAACAGGTACCGAGGATGGCATATATTATCGCGAGACCGCCGGCGCCGACCAGCATCAGGCTGCGGCGGCCGAGCCTGTCGACCGTGTAGATTGCCACGAATGTAAACACGACATTCGTAATACCTGTCAGCACGATGTTGAACAGCATTTCGCCAAGGTCATATCCGGCATCGGCAAAAATCTCCTGTGCATAATTGAAAATGACATTTGTGCCGCACCACTGCTGGAAAACAGCAACAATGATGCCGAGAAGCAGCACCCGGCGGTAGGGGCGGCTGAACAGCAGGCGCAAGCCGCCTGATTTTTCCTTGCCGTGGGCGGTTTCCTCGACCGCTTTCACCTCCTCGGTCGCATAATTGGGGCCTCCGATGCTGTCGAGAATCTTCCATGCGTCATTGATGCGGCCATTCATAGCCAGCCAACGCGGACTCTCGGGGATAAAGAACACCATCAGCAGAAACGCCGCCGACGGGAATGCCTCGCCCCAGAACATCCACCGCCACCCCATCTGGCAGTTCCACGAGTCAAGCGGCGCCGAGGTCATCCCTGCCGGGATGGGTTCGGCAATAAGCCAGTTGGCAATCTGCGCGCCGAGAATGCCGAGGACTATCGTGAGCTGGTTGATTGACACCAGCCGGCCGCGCACAGCCGATGGCGATACCTCGGCAATATACATCGGCGACAGACCCGATGCGATGCCTATGCCGATACCGCCGAGGAAACGGGCGGCGAGAAAAAGGTTAAAGTCATTGAACGCGCCGGTGGCGTAGGCCGACAGCAAAAACACGACAGCCGACAGAATCAGCAGCGGCTTGCGGCCGTAACGGTCGGCAAGACTCCCGGCCACCATCGCGCCTATAAGGCAACCGGCGATGGCGATGCTCATCGCGAGTCCCTGAAGTGAAGGATTATCCTGAATCCCGAAATAAGTTTCATAAAACGGTTTTGCACCTCCGATCACGACCCAGTCGTAACCGAAAAGCAATCCTCCCATCGCCGAGACGATGCAGATAAAATAGATAAATCTTTTGTTGAAATTTTCCATGGGAATGTGATTTTGATTTCCTGATGCAAAATTACACCTGTTTCCTTACCCCCAAAATGTGTTTTCGCCATAAAAAGATGGACAATATTACGATTTTTATTACCTTTGTACCATCCAATATATTTTTGTCATGAAACTCAAGGACGGATTCAGCGGTGAGCGGTCAGTCGTGCTGCCGAAACTCATTCTCGACATGATGGAGCAGGACCCGCTTCTGTCAACACTGCGCATAACCGACATAGGCTATTACCCCCGTGCCGCCCATCATTACCGTGAACGGCTTGCCCCTCTCGGGCAATATGTGTTCATATACTGCGTCGACGGGCGCGGACACTTCACTGTCAACGGGAAACGTCACGAGGTTTCGTCCAATCAGTACTTTATTCTTCCTCCCGGCATTCCCCACTGCTACGGAGCCGACAACGCCGATCCGTGGACCATATACTGGATTCATTTCGGCGGCACGCTCGCGATGCACTATGCCGCCGGAGCCGGGACTCCGTGCAGCATCGACCCGGGCCGGCATTCCCGCATCGAGAACCGCATCAACCTTTTTGAAGAAATCTTCAACACCCTCAACTCAGGGTTTTCCATAGAAAACATGCATTATGCCATGTCGCTGTTCCATCATTACCTCGGTTCGCTCCGATATTTACAGCAGTATCGCGACGCGCGAGTGCCGGGAAACGAAAGCGACATCGTTGACGCGACAATACATTATTTAAACGAGAACATCGAGCGGCATCTGTCGCTCGACGATATCGCCTCCTATACAGGGCTCTCCCCCTCTCATCTTTCGGCAGTGTTCAAGCAGCGCACCGGCCACAGCACCGTCAGCTACTTTAATCTTCTCAAGGTCAGGCGGGCATGCCGCCTCATCGATGACACGACGATGAAACTGAACCAGATCTGCTACAAGCTCGGGATAAACGACCCCTACTATTTCTCGCGCATGTTCACCAAGATAATGGGTATGTCGCCCCGCGCCTACCGCAACAGGGCCAAAATCTGACACTAAGAGAGCGTAAATCCCATGAGGCCGTTTTGAAACAAAGGCCGTGTCGCAATTCCGGTTAAGAATTGCTGACACGGCCTGAGTTATATCGGAAAGATTCTATCTCACTTCACGGCGACTTTGGCTGTCACACTGCCCGCGCGGACAATGTAGATGCCGGAAGCAACCTGCATGTTGCAGCTACCTTTACCGCGCGCTACCAGCAGTCCCGACGGAGTAAAGACTTCCGAGACAACGCCATCGGCGGCACTGACGAGAATTGCCCCTGCGGCGGTCGCAATCTCCACGCCATCGTTGTCGGCGATTTCCGAAACCGACGAGAGTGAAGTCATGACAATCTTCACTTCGGAAGGATCTGACACATAGGACTCATAATTATAATTGGCCGATGCCGTTACCGAGAATGCGTGGTCACACTGCGGGTCTAAATTTTCAAATTTATAGGAGGTATCATCTGTCGATACTGCCGAGAGAGGTGTCAGCAGTGTCTTCCCGGCAGGCACATTCATGCTGATTTTTGCGTAATCGACAAAGAAAGAAAGACCACTTTTGTTCATAAACGCTATAACGACGCTCGACAAATCGGCATTTTCAGGCACATTGTTGATAATGATTCTGCCGCTGGTAGACCCTACAACCGGCGTGTCAAGAAGACCGGATGCAATCGGCGTGTTCAAATCATCACTGTTCATTATTATCGCAAACACACCTTCAGGTTCGGTTGTGTCACCGTATTCAAAGTCTTTGACAGTCGTTACAAAAGTGGCATCGACGATTATGCCTTTCCCGTCATAGCATGACAAGTCAAGCACAGGGGTATAAACCAGTCCGGCAGTCCCCATCCAGTAGTTTGTTCCGCGCGTTCCCGCCATGCCGCTGGCCCATGCGGGCTGAGTGGCCGACCATGACGTGGAGGTCCATCCTTTTGCCCCGAAATCAAACGGTGACACCCAGTCAATACCGGGATTGTCAACGGTTCCTTCGGTAATATTGTCGAAGGTTTCTTCAAGAACCGTGACATTTTCAAGGTCAGTTGACGGCTGCACGAGACGGAACAAGTTTACCGTATAGTCGGTAGCGTGTCCCAACTGCCCCCATGACGCCACAAACGATTCTGGGGTTACATCTGCGGCGTCGCAAAGCTGCGGACGAAGTCCCACGAGTCCGTCAACCCATACCGAATAACTTGCCGACGACACAATATCATCCCTGAACGCCTTTACATAATAGGTGTATTCGTTGCGCGGGTTTATGTCCTTTACGGCATACTGCGTATCGTTGACGACCAAGTCGGAAATCATCGGGGCAGTGACTCCGCGAGTCGTATAATGAATTTTGACATCATCAATAAAGAAATCCACTTCGCCTTTCTGGATATAGCTGAAACGCACACGGGTCACGTCATTGCTGAAAACTTGGGACGGGAATGTATAAAATCCGCCCTGCGGCATGAAATTGTAATAGCACAGGTGGGCCACATTTTCCCATGCGTCGGTCAATGAATGATAAATCTCGACTCGGATAAGTGACATGTACTCATAATTGTCAGAATAGGCCGTGGGCTTGCACCAGAATGAGAGACCGTCAATCGGCTCGGGCATTACAGGCGATTCTATAACATCTCCAACGGCATCAAAGACAAGCGACAATGGAGCGGAATTGGAATTGTCATCTGACAGGCTTACATCCTGCGAGCCGTTGGTGCTGACATCAATATGCCATCCTTCGGGATAACCGGGAGCCGAGGTATCGATAGTCTTACCATCTTCTTTAACATTTATCCCGTCAAACGATTCCACCATTTCGTCACTGACGATATTTTCAGGCATCGTTGTACAGATCACGTTAAGCAGGTAACCGTCAGCACCTTCAACCTCCTCCCAACGGGCCACAAATTCGGTCGGCGACACATTGAGCGCCTTCAAGGGATATGGAGTGGCGATGCGGTCACGACGAAACTCGATTTTCACATCGTCAAGCAACACAACCCCTTCTTCGGCCATGAACTGAATATAAGACGGCATTTCAAGCGAGCCAGATGCGGCTATAAGCGAAAACTCCTCCCATTGACCGGAAAGCTCTGCGTCGAGCTGGTCGTCACCGGGGCCGTAATCGTCGTCACAGAGTGCCACCCATAGCGCAGCACCTTCAGTGGTCAAAGCCTTGGCCCGGAAAGTAAGGGTCGCCGTACCGTCAAGCATCATCAGCGGCGTGGAGATATACCCTCCGCGGTCATCGCCATAGCTGTCAGTCCACGGGAAAAGCGACACGCACCCTCCCGCAGGACGCACTCCCTGTCCGGTCCATCCTGACTCGCTGGTATAGGATGCCGGTACATGGTATATGTTCTCGTATGTGATTTCAGTCCCGGGTTCCGTTTCCGAGCCATCAGAAAACTTGGAAAAGTCCTCGTCTACAAGGGTTTGCATCTCTGCCGCCCGGGCAGGCACTATCAAGGACGGCACTGCTGCCGGGTGGCGCAACAGAGGCTTTTTGCCCTTTTCAAACGGGACAGCGGCCTGCGACATAATTGCAAGAGAGGCTGTGATTGCTAAAACGTAACACTTTTTCATAATTAGCCAATAATAAACATAATGCTTTATTCAACACTTATAATTTTTATAATTGCACGCAAATTTACGAATATATTGTCAAAATGACAACTAAAATCTGACAAAAATGACCTTTGACAGAATTATCCTGAGAGTGTTTTCAAAATACCCACCCTTATCCAAACGCCTCGGGCAATCAGCCAATCTGGCCAAATAAGAAAATTTTTTCTGTAATTTTGCAGAATATGAATAATATGGAGATAAAGAGTTTAGAGAATATTGATTTTGACACATTGTTTCGCGGATTCGAGAATGCGTTCTCAGATTATGGGTAGTATTCGACAAGGAAGAGGTTCGGTCAATGCTGATCAGGAGGGGTTATGAATCCCGCCTCTCTTTCGCGGCATTCGCAGATGGTGAGATTGTTGCGTTCACATTAAACGGAGTCGGTCAGTTCAACGGGATTCCGACTGCTTACGACACCGGCACCGGCACGGTTAAAGACTACCGTGGACAAGGCATTGCCGGAAAAATCTTCAGTCATTCCCTGCCTTTTCTGAAAGAGGCCGGCATAAGGCAATATCTGCTTGAAGTGTTGCAAAACAACAATAAGGCAATCAGCGTGTATCGCAAAATGGGATTTGTGACCACCCGCGAGTTTGACTGCTTCAGACAGAATATTGCCGAAATAAGAAACATTGATTCGGTCAGACCGGATACTGCCTTTAGGATTGAAACGATTGATGCCGATGCTGTGTTAGGCGCAAAGACATTCTGCGATTTCACACCTTCGTGGCAAAATGGGTTCGAGTCAATCGAAAGAGGCAAGCCGGGATTGATCTGTTTAGGTGCCATTCATTCTGACAGACTTGTCGGATATGGCGTGATAGACCGGACAACAGGCGATTTGACTCAGATAGCAGTTGACCGCGAATTTCGGTGCAAGGGCATAGCTTCCCTTTTGCTGCGAGAAGCGGTGTCAATGATGGAAACCGGCTTTATAAAGGTATTGAATATTCCTGCCGACGATTCTACGCTACACAGTCTTCTGAGCGACAGGAATATACCATTGATGAACAGACAGTATGAAATGATATTGACGTTCTGACAACTATGTGCACAACCGCAAGAAAGACAATCAATTGTTGACAGATATATTACTGATTAGAATAGATAGGAGGACAAGATGACAATGTGCCGACAGAGGACACTTTCACGCCGTTCTTTGAGAGCGTTCGGGACAGTGTCCATATCTCGGTGTGAAAACATTTGTCGTCATGCATAATGCATCGAATACAATGCATCGAATACAAAACAGAAAGAGTCCGGTACAATACCGGACTCTTTCTGTTACCGAATGTTGTTTAGACTGTCCGACTTTTTGGGAATCTTCATTAGCCGGACAGCCAATCCAACGTATCAAGGGTTAGTATATAATTATTTCAATGTCCCGTCCTGAGCTTGCTGAATCATTGTCTCGTTGGCTGTGATGTAGATTTCTACACGGCGATTCTGGGCACGGCCTTCGGCTGTTTCGTTGGACGCGACATAATCTTGCATGGGCAGACCTTCGGCACTCAGACGAGTCCCGCTTACACCGCTATTTAGCAGATAGTTGCGCACAGCATCGGCACGGCCGGTAGCTACTCGCTCGTTGACGGCCATCGAGCCGGTATTGTCGGTGTAACCGTAAATCTGAACGTTTGTGTTCGGATTGTTAATCAGAGAGTTGGCAAACGAGGTAAGGTCTGTTTTAGCATTGGAGCTGAGAGTAGTTCCGTTGGTGGGGAACAGAATGCCGCCGTTGAAAGTTACCTTGATAGCCTGAAGACCATTCTGGTCAGTAACCTTTTCAACCTGAGCCTGCTGGGCGAGCTGTTCTTTAAGCTCGGCCTCTTGCTTGTCCATCTTCTTTCCGATGAGCGCGCCCGCACCGGCACCTACGGCTGCTCCGATTGCGGCACCGATACCGGCACCCTTGCCACCGCCTATCAGCGCGCCGAGACCGGCACCTACGCCGGCACCGCCGCCGCCGCCGATGAGAGCACCCTTGCCGGTATTAGTCATTGAAGAACATCCCGTTGTAAAAAGCAATGAGAGCGATAATGCGACCGCTCCGAAAATCTTAAACAGTTTCATCTTTTTCTATAATTTTTAGTTAATCTGTTAATTCTTGCCGCAAATGTAGCTATAAAATCATTCACAACCAACTTTTGTCACAAATATAATACATACTCACACAAAATTTTGTTTTATGATATTCATAAAATATTTACTAAATTTGTAGCCGTGTTAGCACAACCGAGCATTTTCAATGGTGCTGCATCAGAAACATAAGAGCATATTTTTATGAGTCACGGGACACCAGCAAAACGCAGCAATCTGTTTTATCATCTCGGAGCGGTCATTACTGTTATCGCTTGGGGTGCATCGTTCATCTCAACCAAAGTATTGCTTGACCACGGGCTGCACCCAGTTGAGATTTATATCTACCGTTTCGTGCTCGCTTATATAATGATTCTGTGCGTGTGCCATGACCGGTTCCGCAGCAATTCCATCAAAGACGAAATGCTTTTCGCCCTGATGGGTCTGTGCGCCGGGTCTATTTACTTTATAGCCGAGAACACGGCATTGCAATACACACTTGTGACCAACGTGTCACTGATAACGTCGATGTCGCCTCTGCTGACCGCGATTCTGATAGGCATTCTTTACAAAAACGAGCGTCCGCCCAAGGAAATCATCTACGGGTCGCTGATTGCTTTCATAGGGGTGGCCTGTGTGATTTTCAACAGTAGCTTTGTGCTTGAAATCAACCCTCTCGGCGACCTTTTGTCGCTTTTTGCCGCCGTGAGCTGGAGCGTCTATTCGATTGTGCTGAAAAAGCTCAACGCCGTATACTCATCATTATATATCACCCGCAAGACTTTCTTCTACGGGGTATTGACGGCGTTTCCGTTTCTCGCCATCGAGCCTGAAATTTCGTCTCCGTCGTTGCTGCTGCAACCCGAAGTGTGGGGCAACATCTTGTTCTTGGGCGTGTTTGCCTCGATGATAGGCTATCTGCTGTGGGCGATGATTGTCGGGCAGCTCGGAGCCATCAAAGCCTCCAACTATCTTTATTTCCAGCCGGTTGTAACCCTCCTCCTGTCAGCCATAATCCTCCACGAGGCGGTGACGGTGATTGGCTATATCGGCTGCGCGATGATTCTCGGCGGTGTGTGGCTCAGCGATTACCTATGTCGCAAAAAAATGTGACATCTGTCTCTGTTATTTTATCCGATATTCTTTATTTGTAAAAACATAGTGCATGAAAAAACTCCTTCTCAGTGCGATTCTTGTTTCCGCCTCATTGGGCGCGGGAGCGGTTACTCCATTATGGCTGCGCGACGTTAAAATCTCGCCCGACGGCAAGGAAATCGCATTCACTTATCGCGGGGACATATACAAAGTACCCGTATCAGGCGGCACAGCCACAAGACTGACAAGCCGTCCCTCCTATGAATCCAACCCGGTGTGGTCGCCCGACGGAAAGTCGATAGCCTTTGCAAGCGACCGCGAGGGAAGTCTTGACATATTTATAATGAGTGCCGACGGAGGCGACGCAAAACGACTGACGTCCAACTCGACCGACGAAATCCCGGAAACATTTTCGCCCGACGGGAAAAGCGTCATTTTCTCTGCCGCTATTCAGGATGTCCCGACCAATGTCCAGTTCCCGTCACGGCGGCTGACAGAGGTTTACAGAGTACCTGTTTCCGGCGGACGTTCCACGCAGCTGCTTTCGACCCCGGCGCAGATGATCAGTTTCATCCCGGGAACCGAAAACTTTGTATATCAAGATCAGAAAGGTATGGAAAACGAGTGGCGCAAACACCACACGTCGTCTGTCACCCGCGACCTATGGCTCTATGATGCCGCGAGCGGAAAGCACACCAACCTAACCCGCCGCGGAGGTGAAGACCGCAACCCGGTCGTCTCGACCGACGGCAGAACCGTCTACTTTCTGAGCGAACGCGACGGCGGGTCGTTCAACGTGTTCTCGTTCCCCATCGACAACCCCTCGGCAGTCAAGGCTGTGACCGATTTCAACACCCATCCTGTCAGATTCCTCTCACAAGGAGCCGACGGCACGATGGCATTTGCCTATGACGGCGAGATATATACCATGCGCGACGGCTCGCGTCCGGCCAAGGTGAACATCGATATCACAGTCGACAATGAAAACCCCGTCAAGGACTTGAGCGTGACATCGGGCGCAAGCGAAGTAGCCGTGTCTCCCGACGGCAACCAAGTGGCCCTCATCAAGCGTGGAGAGGTATTCGTGACTTCGGTCGAATATAAGACAACCAAGCAGATTACCCACACTGCCGCAGGAGAGTCAGACGTGACGTGGGGCCCCGACAACCGCACTCTCTACTATGCAAGCGAGCGCGACGGCGCCTACAACATCTACCGTGCCACCATCGGCCGCAAGGACGACCCCAATTTCCCCAATGCCACCATCATCAAGGAAGAAGCTGTTTTCCCAGTCGACGGCGTGGAGCGTTTCCGCCCGGTGATTTCTCCCGACGGAAACAAAATGGCCTATATCCAAGACCGCAACAAGATTATGGTGCGCGACCTCAACTCAGGCACAGAACGACAGCTTACCGACGGCTCGACCTATCCGCAGCGCGACGGCGGTTTCCATTTCTCATGGTCGCCTGACAGCAAATGGCTCGTGGCCGAGATTATAGACCGCAAGCATGACCCGTATTACGACATCGCCATCATCAACGCTGCTACAGGCGAGATAACCAATATCACCAACAGCGGTTACTTCGACATGAACCCGCGCTGGGTGATGAACGGAAACGCCATCCTTTTTGAATCGGAAAAATACGGTATGCGCAACCATGCGTCATGGGGTTCGATGAGCGACGCGATGCTCGTGTTCCTCAACCGCGAGGCTTACGACAAATTCCGTCTCAACGAAGAAGACTACGCCCTGCTCAAAGAAGTTGAGAAATCTCAAAAAAAGGAAAAATCATCGGAAAAAGATGATTCAAAAGACAAGAAAAAGAAAGGAAAGAAAAAAGAGAGCGTTGTTGACGACAGCAATGAAAAATCGCTTGTCAACGTCGAGCTCGACGGCATCAGCGACCGCATCGTGCGCCTGACACCTTTCTCGTCAAGCCTCGGCGACATCTATGTGACCGATGACGGGGAGAAACTCTACTTTATGGCGCGTATCGACGACGGATTTGACCTTTGGAGTGTCAAACTGCGTTCAGGCGACGTGGAACTGGCAAAAAAACTCGGTATGCGCGGAGCTTCACTGCAACCCGATGCCGACGGGAAAAACCTGTTCCTGCTCGGTAGCAGCGCGATGAAAAAAATGAATCTTTCGAGCGAAAAAATCACTCCGATCAGCTACTCGGCAGGCATGAAGCTCGACCCGGCAGCCGAGCGGGAGTACATGTTTGACTTCGTGACCCGCGAGGAGGCCCAGCGGTTCTACAACAAGAACATGCACGGTGTCGACTGGCCTGCCATGACCGCCGCCTATCGCCGTTTCCTCCCCCACATCGACAACAACTATGACTTTTCCGAGATGCTCAGCGAGCTGCTCGGAGAGCTCAACGTGTCTCATACAGGCTCGGGGTACCGTCCGCGCACCGGCGCCGACCCCACCGCCCAACTGGGACTTCTCTATGACATGAGCTTTGACGGCAACGGCCTCAAAGTGGCCGAGATTGTGGCCGGAGGACCGTTTGACCGAGCCACCACCCAACTTGTTCCCGGCGCAATAATCACCTCTGTCAACGGCGTTGAAATCGACCCGACAGGCGATGAAAGCGCGGTGTTCAATAATCTTGCGGGCAAGAAGACACTCATAGGGTTTACGCTCCCATCGGGCAACAAAGTCGAGGAAGTGATATTGCCCGTAACCGCAGGGCGCATGTCGGGACTGCTTTATGACCGATGGGTGAAGCATAACGCCCATGTCGTTGACTCGCTCTCGGGAGGACGACTTGGATATGTCCACATCGAGTCTATGAGCGACGACAGCTTCCGCGAGGTATATTCAGATGTTCTCGGCAAGTACAACGACCGCGAGGGCATCGTCATCGATACCCGATGGAACGGCGGAGGCCGTCTCCACGAAGACATCGAGGTGTTATTCTCAGGCGACAAATATTTCACTCAGGTAGTGCGCGGTGTCGAATCATGCGACATGCCGTCACGCCGGTGGAACAAGCCGAGCATTATGATTCAGTGCGAGGCCAATTACAGCAACGCTCACGGCACTCCGTGGGTCTACAAGCACCGAAATCTCGGCAAACTTGTAGGCGCACCTGTCCCCGGCACGATGACCTCGGTAAACTGGGTAGACCTTCAGGACAACTCGATGTACTTCGGCATACCTGTCATAGGCTACAAGCTCCCCGACGGCTCCTATCTTGAAAACACCCAGCTTGAACCCGACATCCTTGTCACTAACGACCCGGCCCGTGTCGTAAAAGGTATCGACGACCAGCTTGAAACCGCCGTCAAGACGCTCCTAAACGATATTGACAATAAAAAATAGCACTAAAAAACATTCTCATCATCCGCAGTTCCAATGCCGCAGTCAGCCGGCATTGGAACTGCGCATATTCTGACACAAAATGATTAATCAGACCGAAATAACGCTCCGTCCTTATCCTCGTGGTTGCCACCTTGTAACCGGCGATATTATGCGACAACTGCCCGTCCTGCCGCGCACCGGAATCCTCAACCTGCTCATCAAGCACACATCGGCAGCCCTCGCGCTGAACGAAAATGCCGATCCCGACGTGCGCCATGACCTTAATTCCATTTTCGACCGTCTCGTTCCTGAAAACGCCCCCTATTATATCCACACATTTGAAGGCCCCGACGACATGCCCGCCCATGCCAAGTCAGTAATCGTCGGAGCGTCATTGACCATTCCGATTACCGATGGGCATCTAAACCTCGGGACATGGCAGGGAATTTACCTGTGTGAATTCAGGAATCACGGAGGGTCACGTCACATCGTCGCAACAATAATCGGAGAATGACCCACTATTTTATGGCAAAATTCACTTATGTTAAAACAAAAACGGTATCTTTACGGTTAAAATAGAAACGTTAAAACTATTTTGAACCGTGAGCCATTCATCAAGACATAAGATATTAAGAATATTATTATGGACATTCGTCGGGATTGCCGGATTGGTGCTGATCATCCCGGTTCTACTCTATATTCCGTTTGTTCAAGACTTTGCGCGTGACATAGCAGTAAAAAAAATCAGTGAATCTACCGGGATGAATATCTCGGCCGGATATCTCAGGCTGAAATTTCCGTTGAAAGTTTCGGCTGCCGACGTGCAGGTCATCCAAGCAAACGGCGACACGATGCTCACTGCGGGCAATCTTGACATCGCCGTGAAATTACGCCCGCTGCTACATGGCGACATCGAAGTCGACGGAGCGCGGCTCGACAAGGCGTTTTACCAGATGGGGAATGCCGACTCGGTAATGTGGTTGCGCGCCCGCATAGACATGGCCGACATCAACGGCACAGACCTCAACCTAAAAAAAGGAACAATCGCCCTCGACCGCGCCCTGATTGACGGAGGCTGCGTATCATTGCGCATGCTTGAGGACTCAACCTCGGCACCGGTTGACACAACGGCATCAACACCGTGGAATATTACCGCCGGTGACATCGAGCTGCGCAATATCACTTACTCGATGGAGATGCTCCCGACCATCGACTCGCTCGGTTGCGACATTCCCGCCGCGAGACTGCGCGACGCAGCAATAGACATGGCCACCCGCCGCATCCACGGTCGCTCGCTTGTCATCGACAGCATTTCAGCGACCTATCTGACACCGTCGGCCGAATATCTTGCAAGCCATCCTGTCACCGAGACCGCCAAGACTGATTCCACCGCCACTGACCTTTCCCAAATGTGGGCGATAACCGCTGATGAATTACGCCTGACAGCGCGACGGGGAACCTACGCCACAGCAGGCGTGACCCCGATGCCGGGACTGGACATGAACTACATCGAGGTCAGGGACATCGTTATAGAGGTGGATTCATTTTACAACCGGGGGACATCCATCAACGTCCCAATCAAACGCCTGAGCGGAACCGAGCGTTGCGGACTGCAACTATACGCGACAGGGACATTCGCTATGGACTCACTCTCCATGAGAGCAACCGACATGGCCGTCTCAACCCTCAAATCAACTATTGACTTTGATGCCGAAATGGGCATGGGCGACCTGACCGCCGACGCCACCCTCCCCCTCTCCCTTAAAGCCGACGCCCGCATCGACCTCGGCGAAGTAAAAGACGCCATGCCGTCAGTCGCCCCTATGCTTGCCGTCATCCCTACGGCCAAAGAGGCCATACTGAAAACCGACATTGCCGGAACAGCCGGAAGTATCGATGTCAGCCGGCTCCTGCTCCAAGTTCCGGGCCTGTTGCGCGTCAACGGCGACGGCGTTATTGACAATCCAATGGATTTCAACCGGATGGAGGGTAATGTGGCATTGTCGGGCGAATTCGCATCGCTAAATTCGATAAAAAAAATACTCCCCCCCACCCTTGCCAAGACCATCAACATCCCCGCAATGAAAATAAGGGGAAACATAGATTACCGCCCCAACATCATCTCGGGCGACATCGCAGCCGTTACCGGCAACGGACGGCTGGCGATGAAAGGCAACTGGAACGGCCGGGCCGAGGGATACGACGCCTCCCTGAGTCTGGCTGATTTTCCTGTTGACGCAATCATGCCCTCGCTCGGCATAGGCAGCATTACCGCCGGTCTTGATGTCAAAGGCCACGGATACAACCCCATGTCACCCAAAACAGTCGTGAACGCCGACCTTGACCTCGCCGACATCACCTACATGGGACAACGGTATGAAAATATAAAGCTCGACATGCGCCTTAGCGACAGCAGGGCTGTCGGAACAATGACAAGCCTCAATCCCGATGCCAACCTCAGCGCCGACTTCAACGCCTCAATCAGCGGTGACACTGTTGACTGGACGCTTGACGGCGACGTGCGCAACCTCAACCTCATGGCGATGAAGCTCTCCCCTACCATGAACCGCGGCTCGCTGACGCTTGCCAACAAGGGACGCATG
Organism: Porphyromonadaceae bacterium UBA7042; assembly: GCA_002494015.1. Lineage (GTDB taxonomy): Bacteria > Bacteroidota > Bacteroidia > Bacteroidales > Muribaculaceae > Duncaniella. The sequence goes on from DLAR01000008.1 coordinate 14,052, forward strand.
AATGTCAAAACAATGGATATAGCCACCGACCTCTCAGTCGGCAATCTCGCTTGGTCCATGCCGGGAATCGATATAATCACCCCGCGCATCGACATGACACTCGCATCGGCCGACTCGACGCTGAACGCCACCGTGGCCAACGGCGACCTCGACATGAAACTCCACTCCCCCATGCCTCTTATGGGATTCATCGACAAAATCGGGAGCGTCTCGCCTGTCTTATTACGCCAGATCGATGCCCGCATGATTGATGTCGATTCTATCCAGCAAGCACTTCCCCCGATGGACCTCCTCCTCGACATGGGGCAGAAAAACGTGGCCGCTCAATATCTTGCCGATGCCTCGGGAATTACATTCAAGTCTTTCCTCATGGGAGTCCACAACGACTCTCTCTTGTCGATGAACGCCGTCGGCAACATGCTCAACGTCGGCAAGACACGCCTTGACACCGTATCGGTCGAGGCAATCCAGCACGGCCGGTTCCTCGTCTACAAAGCCACCATAAACAACCGTCCCGAAACAATGGACGATTTCGCCCATGTCAACCTCAACGGGTTCATCGGCAACGACCGCATCTCGGCGTTCCTGAAACAAAGCAACATAAAGGGTGAAAAAGGCTTTAACATCGGACTGTCGGCCACACTGAGCGACAGCATCGTGACTGTCAAGCTTGTTCCGCGCAAACCCACTATCGCCTATAAACCTTGGACACTGAATGACGACAACTTCATCAGCTATAACCTCTATACGCGCCACATCGATGCCGACCTTGAGCTGGAAAGCAACAAAAGCTTTCTGAAACTCTTTACACAACACGACGAGTCGGCGGCCAATGACAGTGTTCCCGTTCAGGAAGACATCGTTTTGCAGATTTCCCAAGTGCATCTTCAGGACTGGCTCTCCATCTCCCCCTTCGCGCCCCCCGTCAAAGGCGACGTGAACGCCAATATGCGTTTCCGCTGGGACGCATCGGCACTGACAGGTCACGGAACCCTCGGGCTCGTCGATATGTACTACGGCAAGGACCGGGTGGGGACATTTGATCTTGACGTGAACATGCAGAACAGTGCCAACGGGGCAATCCATGCCGATGTCGCCCTGATGGTCGACTCGGTAAAGACGATTACCGCACGCGGGTCGCTGAATGACTCGACGGCAGCCAATCCGTTCCTGCTCGACTTCTCCATGATTAAATTCCCGCTGCGCGTAGTCAACCCCTTCCTTCCGGCCGAAATGGCACGACTGAGCGGCATGTTAAACGGAAACATGGAGATTACGGGCGACATGGCACATCCCGTGTTCAACGGATTTCTCGACTTTGATTCCACAGCTGTCTTTGTGAAAATGCTCGGCACGTCATTCTCTTTCTCCGAAGAAAAAATTCCGGTTGACAGCAATATAGTCCGATTTGACAATTTCACCATTCTCGGATGCAATGCCAACCCCTTGCACGTCAACGGCACGGTCGATGCCCGCAACCTCACCGATGTCGGCCTTGACCTGAACCTCAACGCCCGCAACATACAGGTTGTAAACTCCTCGCGCCCCAAAGGCGGCGCCGATGTGTATGGGAAAGCCTATCTCGACCTTGATGCCGGAATCAAAGGCTCGATGTCACGCCTTGACGTCAAAGCCGACCTTGCAGTCCTTGGCGGGACAAATGTCACATACGTCATCCCCGACGCGACCTCGGCTATCGCATCGCGGTCCAACAGCGACATGGTTCACTTCGTCCAGTTCAACGACTCTACTCAGGTTGAAAAAGCCGACACAGTGGCGACATCGTCGATGGCCCTGAATCTTGAAGCCAGCCTCATTGTAGAAACCGGGTCAACAATAACGGTCGACCTGTCAAGCGACGGCAGCAACCGAGTGCGCATCGAAGGGGCCGGCGACCTGACCTACTCGATGAGCGCGCTGAACGGCGACCGCCTGACAGGACGGTTCAACATCAACGACGGCTTTGTGCGCTATGTTCTTCCCGTCATGGGCGAAAAGCGTTTTGACTTCAACGAAGGATCCTATATCTCGTTCAACGGCGACATGATGAACCCGACGCTTCACGTCTCGGCAGTCGATCAGATAAAGGCCAACGTCACTCAGGAAGGGCAAAACTCAAGGCTCGTCAACTTCGATGTCATCCTCAACGTCAACGGCACCCTTCAGGACATGGGCGTGGCATTTGACCTCGCGACCGACGACGACCTGTCAGTACAGAACGAGCTTGCATCAATGTCACCTGACCAGCGCGCCAATCAGGCGATGAACATGCTGCTGTACAATGTGTACACAGGCACAAACGGCACCAAGGGCAACGGCAACCTCTCGGGCAACGCCCTGTATTCGTTCCTGACTTCGCAACTCAACTCTTGGGCGGCAAACAACATTCGCGGCGTGGACATATCTTTCGGCATCGACCAATATGACAAGACTTACAACGGCAGCACGTCGACTACCACAAGCTACAGTTACAAGGTGTCGAAGACACTGTTCAACGACCGCTTCAAAATCATCGTAGGAGGCAATTATTCGACTGATGCCGATGCCGACGAGAACTTCTCACAAAACCTCATCAACGACATCTCGTTTGAATACATGCTCAACCGCAGTGGCTCGATGTTTATAAAAATTTTCCGCCACACAGGATATGAAAGCATCCTTGAAGGAGAAGTGACACAGACAGGAGTTGGTTTCGTAATCAAGCGCAAACTCAACTCATTGAGAGACATTTTCAATTTCGGCCATTCCCCCTCTCCGGCACCGGCCCTCCCCGTTAACGCGCCAAAAACAGAAAAAGCAACACTAACCCCGGCTAAAAATGATGAAGACGAGTAAAATACTTTTTGAAACTCTTGCCGCCCTCCTTCTCGCATCCTCGCTCGGAGGCTGCTCCACCACCTCGCGAATCGGTGACGGGGAAATCCTCTATACCGGTGTCAAAAAGATAGACATCACCCCCGCCGAGGGTGAAAAAGTCCCTTCGGGACTCTCGTCACAGATAACCGAGGTAGTAAAGGTCAAACCCAACAACAGCCTTCTCGGGAGTGCCAGCTACCGCTACCCGTTCCCGCTCGGGCTGTGGGTCTACAACCACTGGGACAATCCGCCGAAAGGAATCAAGCACTGGCTGTATGAAAAACTTGTCGAGGAACCCGTGCTGGTCAGCAACGTGCGTCCCGAGGTGCGCGCCCGCATGATTGACGAAATACTTGACAACAACGGATATTTCCGCGGCAACGCCACCTATGAGCTGGCTCAGGGAAAAAACAAAAAGAAAGCAAGCATCATCTACCGGGTCAACACCGGAGCCCCGTACATGCTTGACTCAATCATTCTTTTGCCCGACACAACACATCTCGCCCACCTCATCGACTCAATTGCATCGAAAAGCAAATACCTGCGCAAGGGAGAGCGTTATTCGACCGACTCGCTCAGTGCAGAACGTGTGCGCATCACAAATGCGCTCCGCAACCGAGGCTACTATTTTTTCAAGCCTGAATATATCGAATATCTCGCCGACAGCACCATCAATCCGGGATCGATAGCCCTGAAGATGACCGTGGCACGGAATATTCCGCAACAGGCCCGCGTCCCCTACAAGACAGGGTCCATCACAACATACATATACCGTAATCAGGGTGGCGGGACTCCCGATACCGTTGACACCCGCCGTGGCCGAGTCATCCGTTACATGCCATCCAAACTGCGCGACGACCTCATTCCGTCATGCATTTCTTTCCGTGAGGGACGCACATTTTCAGTGCGCAACATGAACCGCACCCAGAGCAATCTCGCCCGTCTCGGAATCTTCAACGGAATAAACATGACCGTCACGCCCGACTCGCTGTCGGCTTCGGACCGGCGGCTGAACGTGGTAATCGAGTGTACCTACGACAAACCGCTCGAAGCATCGCTCGAAGTCAACGTCGCATCCAAGTCCAACAGCTATCTTGGCCCGGGTTTGACGTTCAGTGTCACAAACCGCAACCTGTTTGGCGGCGGCGAACTTTTCAACGTCGCACTTACCGGGACCTACGAATGGCAGACAGGCTCGTCACGAGACAGATCGTCGATATTCAACTCCTACGAATTCGGACTTTCAACCTCCTTGTCATTTCCACGCCTTCTCGCACCGAGGTTTATCCCACGCTCGCGCCGGGAGGTCAACTGGACCCGCGTCTCCCTGAGCGCCGACATTCTCAACCGGCCCCACTATTTCAGGATGGCCCAGTTCAACACCGCCTTTTCCTATGACTGGCAGTCGTCAAAATACATATCCAATACCCTGACACTGTTCAAGCTCACCTACACCAAGCTGCTTAACACCACAGCCGATTTTGACTCGATTATGAATGCCAACAAGGCAATCGCACAAAGTTTCCGCAACACTTTTATCCCGCAACTCTCCTATAGTTTCATTTTTGACCGACAGATGGACCGCGACAACACCATCAACTGGCAGTTTACAGTCCAAGAGGCAGGAAACATCTTCTGGAGCATCTACGAAGCCTGCGGTAAAAAAGGGGAGAAAAAACTTTTCGGCACACCCTTCTCACAGTTTGTCAAAGGGACTATGCAGGTTGTCTACGGGCGGCGTCTTTGGGGTGAAAACTGGTTGGTCAGCCGCATCGCCGCCGGAGCAGCCCATGCCTACGGCAATTCGGCGCAGGTTCCGTATAGCGAGCAATTCTATTGCGGCGGAGCCAATTCGGTCCGCGCTTTCGCAGTCCGCTCTATCGGCCCCGGCTCCTATCGCGCCCCGGCCGACAAAGTAAACGGTTACTTTGACCAGACCGGAACATTCAAGTTTGAGGCCAATGTCGAGTACCGGTTCCCCATCCTCGGCCCCCTCCACGGGGCATTGTTCCTCGACGCGGGCAACGTGTGGCTGCTTGAAAACGACCCCGACCGCCCCGGCTCCAAGCTGAAAGCGTCCACCTTCTTTAAAGACCTTGCTCTCGGCACAGGCGTGGGTCTTCGATTCGACATAAGCATGCTCATCATCCGCGGAGACCTCGGCATAGGGATACATGCCCCCTACGACACCGGACGGCACGGCTACTACAACATGACGTCATTTAAAAATTCACTGGCATTCCACCTCGCCATCGGCTACCCGTTCTGAGACATAAGGAAGATAATGCCTGACATTTTACATCTGATTATGACAGTTACTATAGCGGATGCGGCCACTATTTTGACATTTTGTTTTGTCAATTCATTGAAATTAACTAATTTTGCACCTAAATAGCATTAATTGACTTCGGCCAAGGCTACTCGCGACCAATGCACACTTTTTCCTGAGTAGGCACGTTGGTTTCAAGACGGTTTTTCCCTGTCATTTTGCTATAGACACTGGACTTTTTATAAAAAAATAATTGTTTTATCTTGTAATTCTCTTTGCGAGAATCTGTTTAACCATTATGCCGAACAAAAGCATGAAAATTATGACCAGATCCTTCCGCACTGTCGCAGCCGTCTTAACAACGGCATGGTGCGTGTCGTCGTGTTCTGCCCCAAAAGACATTGTCTATTTTCAGGACATAACTGAAAATGGAACTGCCGCGGCCGTTCAACCCAAAGCCGTCACCGTGCGTCCCAATGACAAGATATCAATCATGGTAAACAGTCGCGACCCTCAGCTCAGCGACATGTTCAACCTCCCTTATGTCTCCCGCCAGCTCGGTCAGGCATCCCGCGGTTCCAGCTACGGCAACAATCAGGGACTCTCGGGTTACACCGTCAACGAACAAGGCAACATCGACTTCCCTGTCTTGGGGACACTGCATGTCGCGGGAATGACCCGTCACGAGATAGCCTCGATGATTAAAAGCGAGCTTATTGCCAAAGACCTCGTCAAAGACCCCGTTGTCACTGTCGAGTTTCTAAATCTCGCAGTATCCGTCATCGGCGAAGTGAACCGCCCCGGACGTTACGCCATTGAACGCGACAACATGTCGGTCATGGACGCACTGAGCGCCGCCGGTGACCTGACGATTAACGGAGTACGCACCAACGTGAAAGTTATAAGGACCGAAAACGGCACACAGAACACCTATCTGCTCGACCTGACCTCGGCTGAATCTTTGCGGAACTCTCCCGCCTATTACTTACAGCAAGACGACATTGTCGTTATCGAGCCTAACGACACGCGTAAACGTCAGTCGACTGTCAACGGAAACAACGTGCGTTCTACCTCCTTCTGGATTTCGCTTGCATCGCTTGCGACATCTGTTGCCGTCCTTATCAAAAAATAGTCTGTACTATAAATTATTCATATAAATTTTACCACGGTCTTCATCGATATTTAAAATATGATTCAAGACACAGCACCCCACCAACAACCAGTCCCGGCCTCAGTATCTCAAACCCAGATTGAGGAGGAATCGATCAACATACATGACTTCCTGACATTGTGCCTTGCCAATTGGAAATGGTTTATCCTGTCGATATTCGTCATGTCGGCTCTCGCCCTACTGTATGTTATGCACGCAACCCCCGTCTATACCCGCACGGCATCGGTCCTGATCAAGGACGACACTGACGGGTCTTCAATGCAGGGAATCGCAGCACAGATTTCAGATCTGGGACTCATCAACGGTTCAACCAACGTCAACAACGAACTTCTCGCATTCCAGTCCCCGGCTCTTATGGGTGAGGTTATCAGCCGTCTGGGACTGACTAAAAGCTACACCTATCACCAAGGGCTCAAACGACTCCCGCTCTACGGCGACTCCCTCCCCGTAAAAGTAGAATTCCTTTCTCTCAGCAGATCGGAAAACGCCTATGTCAAAGTAACACCTGACGGCAAGGGAAAAGTAACCCTCTCTGACTACCGTCTAAAAACCGAAGACATTGACGGCGACGACCTGACTGTCGAATTCGGCGACACCGTCGTCACCCCCATCGGAAAGATGCTCGTAATCCCCGGCCCCAACTATTCTCCCGAATTTACCGAAACTATTTCGGTGAATAAAATGAGCATGACCGGGGCCATCGAAAATTACACCAAAGAAACAGCAATAACCCTTGCCGACGACAATGCATCGGTAATAGACATTACTGTCAAAGACACTGACATCCAGCGCGCCACTGACATCATCAATACGCTGATAAACGTCTACAACGAAAAATGGGTTGAAGACAAGAACCTGATGGCCGTGACCACATCATCGTTTATAAACGAGCGACTGAATGTCATCGAGCAGGAACTCGGTAATGTCGACAACGACATTTCATCGTTCAAGAGCGAACATCTCCTTCCCGACCTTCAACTTGCCTCGACAATGTACATGCAGCAGTCGAGCGAAAACACAAAGCAGGAATTTGAACTTACAACCCAGAAAGCGATTGCCACATTCCTCCGCGACTATGTGGTAGAGACTACCGATGCCGGCCGCCTCCTGCCCGCCAACTCCGGTCTGGAAAGCCAAGGTATCGAAAAACAGATTCAGGAATATAACACGTTGCAGCTTGAACGCGACAAGCTTGTGTCCAACTCGGGTACATCCAACCCCCTCGTGCAGGATTATGACCGCAACCTCAAGGCGATGCGCACCGCAATCAACTCATCCCTTGACAACCTGCTGGTCTCAATAAACGCCCAGTTGAAGACTCTTGCCAAAGCCGAGTCCACGACCAACAGCCAGATTGCATCGTCACCCTCTCAGGCAAAATACCTCCTGTCAGTCGAACGACAGCAGAAAGTAAAGGAATCACTCTATCTGTTCCTTCTGCAAAAACGCGAAGAAAACGAGCTTTCCCGCGCATTTACCGCCTACAACACCCGTGTTATCACGCCTCCGTTTGGAACTGACAAACCCACTTCGCCCGTTACCCGCAACATTCTGCTTATCGCGCTGCTGCTCGGTACAATCCTTCCCGCTGTCGTCATCTTCATAGAAGAAAACGTCAACATATATGTGCGCGGACGAGGTGACCTCGAAGGAATGATTACTCCTTATATCGGCGAAATTCCCCTTTCAGGCTCAGCCAAGAACGTCAACAAGTTCACACGCCGTCTCACCCGTCTGAAACACGGCATCTTCGGCGGAAAGGAACTGAAGCCGAGCGCGCCCATCCTTGTTGTCAAGCCTAAAGGCCGAAACATGATTAACGAGTCGTTCCGTTCAATCAGAACAAGTATCGAGTTCATGACCAACTCTATAAAGACCACTCCGGTCATGATGATGACTTCGTTCAATGCCGGTTCTGGTAAATCGTTCATATCGCTCAATATCGGAGCTGTTCTTGCTATCCGCAAAAAGGGCGTGAAGGTTCTCGCTATTGACCTTGACTTGCGCCGTGCCTCTCTATCGGCCGCCGTAAACTCTCCCGGTATCGGTATTGCCGACTATCTCAGCGGTGCCGACATAAGCATCGAGTCTACCATATGCCACACCGAGTGTCCCGGCCTCGACATTATACCTGTCGGCTCAATCCCCCCCAACCCGTCGGAGTTGCTGTATACCGAGCGTATGAAGCAAATCATGGCTTGGGCAAAGGAAAACTACGATTATGTAATGCTCGACTGTCCGCCTGTGGAAATCGTTACCGACGCGTCGATTATCAACCAGTTTGTTGACATTACGCTCTTCGTCGTGCGTGTCGGACTCCTCGACCGCCGCATGCTTGCCCAGCTTGACCGCTACTATGCCGAACAGAAATATCGCAACCTCGCCGTAATCCTTAACGGCACAATGGCCTCGGCCAACAAGTATTCATTATACTACAACAAGAACTACTACCACTCCGATTACTATCATTCTGACGAGTAAAAACGACATTGTAGTTACTGACACATAAAGAGCCACGCCAGTTGCACGGCGTGGCTTTTAGATAACATCTTTTTATAAACCTACTTTTTCATCCACGCACAACAATGAAAGGTATTGTTCTCGCCGGCGGTTCCGGCACACGTCTTTATCCTATTACAAAGGGGGTAAGCAAGCAACTGCTTCCGGTTTTTGACAAACCGATGATTTATTATCCCGTCTCGACCCTGATGCTTGCCGGAATACGCGACATCCTGATTATCTCTACTCCGGCCGACCTCCCCGCGTTCAAGCGTCTGCTTGGCGACGGCAGCGATTTCGGTGTCAACATTCAGTATGCGGAACAGCCGTCTCCCGACGGACTTGCCCAAGCGTTCATAATCGGTGAAGACTTCATCGGCGATGATTCGGCCTGCCTTGTGCTCGGTGACAATATCTTCCACGGAAACGGATTTACCAAAATGCTCCACGAAGCTGTAGAGACTGCTGAAAAAGAAAACAAAGCAACCGTATTCGGTTACTGGGTCAGCGACCCCGAGCGTTATGGCGTTGCCGAATTTGACACTGACGGGAACTGCCTCTCTATTGAAGAAAAGCCGGCCAAACCGAAATCCAATTATGCCGTCGTGGGACTCTATTTCTACCCCAACAAGGTTGTCAACGTCGCCAAAACCATCAAGCCAAGCGCCCGTGGCGAGCTTGAGATCACGACCGTCAACCAGCGGTTCCTCGAAGACAAGGAACTGAAGGTGAAAACACTTGGCCGAGGCTTTGCTTGGCTCGATACCGGCACACATGACTCCCTTTCAGAGGCTTCGACATATATAGAGGTCATCGAAAAGCGTCAGGGACTCAAAGTTGCCTGTCTCGAAGGCATAGCCTATCGAAAAGGATGGATTTCCCGTGAAAAAATGATAGAAAACGCGCGTCCGATGCTTAAAAACCCCTATGGACAATATCTGCTCAAAGTAGTTGACGAGCTTGACCGCACTGACAACCCCAATCTTGATTAAACATCTGAAAATGGAAATTATTAAAACTGATATTCCCGGGGTTGTAATCCTTGAGCCCCGCATCTTCCGAGATTCACGCGGATATTTCTTTGAAAGTTTCTCTCAACGTGACTTCTTTGACAAAGTGGCTCCCGTTGAATTTGTTCAGGATAACGAATCGATGTCAACACGCGGAGTAATGCGCGGACTGCATTTCCAGCGTCCCCCCCACGCTCAGGCTAAACTTGTCAGATGTGTCCGCGGACGAGTCCTTGACGTGGCAGTCGATATACGCGTAGGTTCTCCGACCTATGGCCGCCATGTCGCAGTCGAACTGACTGAAGACAACCACCGTCAATTCTTCATTCCACGCGGTTTTGCCCACGGTTTCGCAGTTCTTTCCGACGAGGCTGTATTCCAATACAAATGTGACAATTACTATGCGCCCCAGTCCGACGGGGGCATCGCTATCACCGACCCGGCACTGAACATCGACTGGCATCTTGACCCGTCAGAGGCAATACTAAGCGAAAAGGATACCAATCATCCCCTTCTCGCCGATTTCAAGTCTCCGTTTACATTCTGATAAATAAGTTCCGATATAATCAAGGCCCGGGGCAGCAGTTGTCGCTGCCCCGGGCCTTGATTATATC
>DLAR01000033.1 GCA_002494015.1 Porphyromonadaceae bacterium UBA7042
ACGTTGACACGCGGCCATGCCGCGTAATCGGCGGCTCTGCCGCTTACGATGGACAGCGGCGTTAAGTTAGTGACATTGTGCCATAGCGCGACGCCACTATAATCTGTAATAAATGGATTGTACCGAGATTAACCCTTACGACAACGAGCGGGCCAAGGGGGCACAGGTCAAAGAGATGTTTGACAGCATCGCCCCGGCCTATGACTTCATGAACCGCGCGATGACATTCGGCATCGACAAGTGGTGGAGGCGACGCGCCGTCGCGCGGCTTGCTTCGCGCCCCCATGACCGGATTCTCGACATTGCCACCGGCACCGGCGACCTTGCCATCCTGATGGCGAGGCGGCTCGACCCGGTCAGCGTCACCGGCGTGGACCTCTCGGAGGGAATGATTGAAATCGGGCGGCGCAAAATCAAAGATGAGGGACTGGCCGACGTTGTCTCGCTACAGCCGGGCGACTGCCTGAACCTGCCGTTTACCGACCGCTCGTTTGACTGCGTCACGGCGGCCTACGGAGTGCGCAACTTCGAGAACCTCCTTGCGGGTTACCGCGAGATGTTCCGCGTGCTGACTCCGGGCGGCACGGTGTGCATAATCGAGCTGTCAACCCCCGCCTCCCCGGTAATCCGTCCCCTCTACAATCTATACAGCCGCCACATCATCCCGGCGGTGGGCCGCATGGTCTCGAAAGACACCCGCGCCTACAGCTACCTTCCCGAGTCAATCGCCGCCGTGCCTCAGGGCGACGCGATGCTCGCCATCATGCGCGAGGCCGGATTCACCGACACCACCTTCCACCCCATGACTTTCGGAACCTGCACCGTCTACATGGCAACAAAGCCGGTAGAATAAACGTTTTAACCTCATGAAGCATAAGAAACACAAGATACTTTTCGTGTGCCTCGGAAACATCTGCCGCTCCCCGGCGGCCGAAGGCATCATGCGCGCCATCGTCGCCGGCAAACCCGACTGTGACGACTGGGAAATCGACTCGGCCGGGACAGGGGGATACCACATAGGCGACCAGCCCGACCGCCGTATGCGGGTTCACGCCCGCGAGCGCGGCATCAACCTCGTCCACACCTGCCGACGAGTGTCGGAAAGTGACTTTGACCGTTTCGACATGATAATCGGGATGGACGACAGCAACATCAGCAATCTCCGGGCCATCGCCCCGACAGTCGAGGCCGAAAAGAAAATCCACCGCATGGCCGAGTTTCTCGACCCCGGAATGCGCTACAGCTACATCCCCGACCCCTACTATGAAGGGAGCGAAGGTTTTGAACTCGTTCTCGACCTGTTGCAGAACGGATGCGAGAACTTATACAAAAAAATGACCGAATCATGAAACGACTTGACATTACTGTTCCCGTGACCGTGGCAAGCTACGACGAACTGTCACCCGAAGACCGCCGACTTGTCGACCTCGCGCGCGAGGCAACCCACCAATCCTATGCCCCTTACAGCAAATTCAGCGTCGGAGCCGCAATCCTGCTGTCAAACGGCGAAACAGTCACCGGGGCCAATCAGGAAAACGCCGCCTTCCCATCGGGGACATGCGCCGAGCGCACGGCCTGCTACTATGCCCACGCCCGTTATCCCGAGGCCACGTTTGAGACAATCGCTATAGCCGCCCGCGGAACCGACGGTCTCGAAATCGCCAACCCCGTCGCCCCCTGCGGCGCGTGTCGGCAGGCTCTGCTCGAATACGAGACCCTCGCCGGTAAAAATGTCAAGGTCATCCTCGTCGGACGCAACGACATCTACATCCTCCCCTCGGTAGCCTCAACCCTCCCCCTCGCCTTCAGCGAATTCTGAGAGGGCGTTTAAATTAAAACGATAAGACCACGGCCCCGCGACAGTTGATGCCGCGGAGCCGATGTGTTATCTGTTATTTGTTATCTGTTATTTGTTATTTGCCAACGCTTTGGCGAGCTCGCGCAGGGCGGGAAGGTCGCCGTCGTGCAAGCGGCTGCGGATTGTCACCTTAGGTTCCACGACGGTCATGTCTTTCATCTTGGAAAGCATGTCGGCCATCAGTCGGCCCGCGACAGGAGCCCACGAGCCGTTCTCGACGAATCCGACAGTGCGGTTGCGCATATTCTTCATCTGCAAGTGGTGCAGGAAATCATGCATGGCGGGGAAAAGCGACGCGTCATAGGTCACACTGCACAGCGCGAGACCGCTCAGGCGGAACGCCTCGGCCACGGCATAAGAGACATCGTGACGGCACAGGTCCATCAGCACGACATCGCCCGCGCCCTCCTCGCGCAGCATCACGGCAAGTCGCCGGGCCGCCTCGGCCGTGCCGCCGTAGACCGACGCGTAGGCCACCAGCACGCCGCGTGTCTCAGGCTCGTAATTGCTCCACTTTTCATAGAGCAGCCAGTAATGGACGAGATTTTCTTTCAGCACGGGGCCGTGGAGCGGGGCGACGATATTGAACGGCTGTCCGGCCAGCTTTTTCATAACAGCCTTGACATTGCTGCCATATTTCCCGACGATGTTGCAATAGTAACGCCTCGCCTCATCATCCCACGGTTCAGTTGACGACGGCATGGCAAATGTCCCGAAGGCATCCGCCGAAAACAACACGCCGTCAGCCTCGTCAAGCGTCATCATCACCTCGGGCCAGTGAACCATCGGCGCGGTGAAAAATTTCAGAGTGGCGCGGCCCAGCGACAGCGTGTCGCCATCCTTGACCGTCACCGAGCGGCCCGCGATGTCGGCCCCCTCAAAGAAATTACCGAGCATCTCGACTGCCTTGGCCGTGGCCACGACTTTCATCCCGGGGTAACGCGCCAAAACAGCCGCGACACTTCCCGAGTGGTCAGGCTCGACATGCTGCACAATCAGATAATCGGGACGGCGGTCGCCCAATGCCTCTGACAGATTGGCAAGCCAGTCGGAACACCGGCGCACATCGACAGCATCTACAACCGCGACACTTTCATCGTCAATCAGATAAGAATTATAGGAAACACCCTTCACAAGGGGATACTGGCTCTCAAAAAGATCAAGATTGTCATCGTCAACACCGATGAACCTGACATGGGAAGTAACCGATAGCATAGTCTAAGAATTTTGTTGCAAAATTACATAAAAAGGAAAAATATCCGTCCGCAATCTATAAAAAAGTGCGACACAGATTAGCCGGAGTCACCAAATCCTGACAAAAAACGGGGCGTAACCGGGTTTTCAACAAAGTTTTGCACAATTTTTATATAGGGTAAGGGAGATTTTGCGTATTTTTGCACACAATTGTAAATAGCACCCTACTTAAAGAGTTATGAATATACTTGAACTAAGCGAACAAGAGATAGTGCGTCGCGGAAGTCTTGACGAAATGCGCCGCCGAGGCATCGACCCATATCCCGCAGCCGAATTTCCCGTAACCGGTTATGCCGACGAAATCAAATCGACATTTGTCGACGATGCCCCACAGCGCGAAGTGTCTGTGGCCGGACGAATTATGAGCCGCCGCATCATGGGCAAGGCTTCTTTCATGGAGTTGCAGGATTCGCGCGGCCGCATTCAGGTCTACATCTCGCGTGACGACCTGTGTCCCGGCGAAGACAAGGATCTCTACAACGTTGTGTTCAAAAAACTGCTCGACATCGGCGACTTCGTCGGTGTAGAGGGCTATGTGTTCCGCACCCAGACAGGCGAAATATCGGTTCACGCCCGCTCGCTGACCGTCCTGAGCAAGTCGTTGCGCCCCCTCCCCATCGTCAAGGTGAAAGAAGGCGTGACCTACGACGCTTTTGACGACCCCGAGCTGCGTTACCGCCGCCGCTATGTCGACCTCGTGGTCAACGACGGCGTAAAGGATATTTTCATCAAGCGCAACAAGGTCTACAACTCGATGCGCGAATATTTCAACTCGGCAGGCTACATGGAGGTCGAGACCCCCATCCTCCAGTCGATTCCCGGCGGAGCGGCAGCCCGTCCCTTCATCACCCACCACAACGCGCTTGACATCCCGCTCTACCTGCGCATCGCCGACGAGCTTTACCTCAAGCGCCTCATCGTGGGCGGATTTGAAGGTGTCTACGAGTTCTCCAAGAACTTCCGCAACGAGGGCATGGACCGCACCCACAACCCCGAGTTCACATGCATGGAAATCTATGTTTCCTACAAGGACTACAACTGGATGATGGACTTCACCGAGAAAATGCTCGAAAAAATATGCCTCGACGTAAACGGCACCACTCAGGTCAAGGTCGGCGACAATATCATCGACTTCAAGGCCCCCTACAAGCGCGTCACCATGACCGAGGCCATTAAGGAACACACCGGCGTCGACATCACCGGCATGGACGAGGCTCAGCTTCGCGACACCGCTCGCTCGCTCGGCATCGAGGTCGACGACTCTATGGGCAAGGGAAAACTCATCGACGAGATTTTCGGCGAAAAGTGCGAAGGTCTCTACATCCAGCCCACCTTCATCACTGACTATCCCATCGAGATGTCGCCGCTGACCAAGCGTCACCGCAACAATCCCGAGCTCACCGAGCGTTTCGAGCTGATGGTCAACGGCAAGGAGCTGGCCAACGCCTACTCGGAGCTTAACGACCCCATCGACCAGTATGAACGCTTTGTCGAGCAGATGAAACTCGGCGAGAAAGGCGACGACGAGGCCATGATTATCGATCAGGACTTCATCCGCGCCCTCGAATACGGCATGCCCCCCACATCGGGAATGGGTATCGGAATGGACCGCCTCGTCATGCTCATGACTGGCCAGACAACCATTCAGGAGGTGCTTTTCTTCCCGCAGATGCGCCCTGAAAAGACACAGCGCCGCGACAAAGAGGAAGCATTTACCGCCCTCGGCGTACCCGCCGAATGGGTCGCTCCCCTTTACAAGGCCGGTGTCTATACCGTGGAACAGCTCGGCGCGACCGACGCTCCCGGCAAGCTCCATCAGGAACTCTGCGGCATCAACAAGAAATTCAAGCTCGGCTACAAGAACCCGGCGGTCGACGAAGTGTCCGCGTGGATTGCCGCAGCACAAGG
This sequence comes from Porphyromonadaceae bacterium UBA7042, assembly GCA_002494015.1. Taxonomy (GTDB): domain Bacteria; phylum Bacteroidota; class Bacteroidia; order Bacteroidales; family Muribaculaceae; genus Duncaniella. Next base: position 5,021 of record DLAR01000033.1, read on the forward strand.
ATAAGGCAGGTTTTTAACGTTGAAAGGTTAAGGCCGCGCGGCACTTCCACCAAGGCCGCAGGCCCTGAACCTTAAACAATAAATGAAGAACCATGAATATGTTCAACAAGATAGCTGTCATGGGCGGCGGCAGCTGGGCGACAGCCCTTGCCAAGCTTCTGCTCGGGAACTGTGACTCTATTATATGGTATATGCGGCGTGACGACCGAATCGAAGATTTCAAGCGTCTGCGCCACAATCCCGCCTATCTGACCGATGTGGAATTTGACATCGACCGCATCGAGTTTACAAGCGACATCAACCATGCGTGCAGCCAAGCCGACACGCTGCTGCTCGTCATGCCCTCTCCCTATTTCAAAACCCACCTCGACAAAATCACTGTAGACATCAGTGACAAATACATTGTCTCGGCAGTCAAGGGAATCGTGCCCGGTGTCAATGAAATCATTTCTGACTACATGACTCACCACTTTGACACCGACCCCTCCAAGATTGTCGTTGTCTCAGGCCCATGCCATGCCGAGGAAGTCGCCCTCGGACGGCCGAGTTTCCTGACAGTCGGATGCCACAACGTTTTCAATGCCGAGCGTTTCAGCGAGAAACTTGCAGGAAAGACAACCCGCACCATCACGTCGAGCGACGTGGAGGGCATCGAATATGCCGCCGTGCTGAAAAATGTCTACTCCATCGCCGCCGGCATAGTGCACGGCATGAAGGGAGGCGACAATTTTCTGGCAATGCTCGTATCCAACGCCATCCGAGAGATGGAACGGTTTGTCAACGCCGTGTGTCCCCGCCCCCGTTGCATCTGCGACTCGGTCTACCTCGGTGACCTGCTCGTCACCGCCTACTCACGTTTCTCGCGCAACCACAACTTCGGCTCCATCATCGGCAAAGGCTACTCCGTTGCCACCGCCCGCATGGAGATGGAACAGACAGCCGAGGGATACTACGGCACCAAGTGCATCCACGAGATAAACAAGCAGTACGGCGTGGCGATGCCCATCCTCGATGCCGTCTACGACATCCTTTACCGCCGTGCGAAAGCCGAGCGAGCCATCCGCTCCCTCGGAGAGACTTTCATCTGACAATTCTAAATTAATCATATTCTAATGAAAACAATTTCTGTTGACATTAAAGACGTGTTCTCAACCGTCACTCCCGCCGCAGTGGAAGCCCTCGACAGCAAGGGTGCTGAGGCTCTTGACAAAGTCATGAACGGAACCGGCGAAGGCAGCGACTTCCTCGGCTGGGTCAATCTCCCCACCGACACAACCGATGCCCTCCTCGACGACATAATCGCCACAGCCGAACGTCTCCGTGCAACCTGCGACACTGTTGTCGCCATCGGTATCGGCGGCAGCTACCTTGGCGCAAAAGCCGTCATCGAGGCTCTCAGCGACAGTTTCTCGTCGCTGCGTCCCGGTGTTCAAGGCGAACCCAAGGTTCTCTTTGCCGGCCAGAACATCGGTGAGGACTACCTCTATGAACTCCAAGACTATCTGAAAGACAAACGATTCGGCATAATCGTGATTTCCAAGTCGGGAACCACTACCGAACCCGCCATCGCCTTCCGCCTCCTCAAGGAACAGCTTGAACGCCAGCTCGGCAAAGAGGAAGCGCGCAACCGCATCGTAGCCATTACCGACGCTAAGCGCGGCGCCCTGCGCACACTCGCTACCGAAGAAGGCTACAAGACATTCGTGATCGCCGACAATGTCGGCGGCCGTTTCTCGGTGCTCACCCCCGTGGGTCTTCTCCCCATCGCCGTTGCCGGATTTGACATCCGCGCCCTCATCGACGGTGCTGTAGAAATGGAAAAGGCCACCGCCACAGCCGATCCCGCCACCAACCCCTCGATGCTTTATGCCGAGACCCGCAACGCCCTCTATCAGGCAGGCAAGAAAATCGAAATCCTCGTCAACTACAACCCCAAGCTCCACTTCTTCGGAGAATGGTGGAAGCAGCTTTACGGTGAGAGCGAAGGAAAGGACCACAAAGGAATCTTCCCTGCGGCTGTCGACAACTCGACCGACCTCCACTCGATGGGGCAATGGATTCAGGACGGCGAACGCACTATCTTCGAGACAGTCCTCTCGGTAGAGGAATCCCGCTACACCAAGGAAATCCCCGCCGACGAGGCCAATCTTGACGGGCTCAACTACATCGCCGGTATGCGCGTAGACCATGTAAACAAGATGGCCGAACTCGGTACCCGCCTCGCCCACGTCGACGGCGGTGTGCCCAACATGCGCGTGACCATCCCCGCGCTGGAAGAAAAATACCTCGGCCAGCTCATCTACTTCTTTGAAAAGGCATGCGGTATCAGCGGATACCTTCTCGAAGTAAACCCCTTCAACCAACCCGGTGTCGAAGCCTACAAGCGCAACATGTTTGCCCTGCTCGAAAAGCCCGGTTACGAGAAGGAAACCGAGGCTATCAAGGCCCGTCTTGAAAAAAAATAAAAAAATTATGTTAACGGGATAATAAAACAATGTCCCCTTACGTTATACACTCAGAAAACATTTTGTTTTTTATAATAGTTGTTTTATAGATAATTGTGTATTTGAAGCATTAGGATAGTCGTGAGACTGTCCTTTTGTTTTTTTAAGTAAGTGATTTAAACAAAATTCAGTGCGGATGTTGACGAAACCCACAATGGAGAATAAGAGGGCGTTTACACTTCGTAATAAGTTCAAGATGCAGAACAACGACAAAATTACAGGCTGTTTAGAAATTTTTATAAATTTCTAAACAGCCTGTAATTCACTTTAACCTGAGCGATGCGCGAGTCAAATCACTCCCGTGGTGTCATTTTTACCACGGCTCCGCCTGCTTTCACGAGCGAGAGCGGGAGGGTGTCGCCTCGCCTGACTGTACGTTTCAAGATGCCGTAATGGCGGGGATAAGCCTCGGAATCGTGACTGTCGGCTATGATTTCCACGTCATAGAGTGTGTCGGCGGGAAGGAAGTCGAGCGTCACGTTGTAGACACGAGCCGAGTCAGAAGTCATCGCGCCGATATACCATTGGTCACCCTTGCGCTTGGCCATGAGGATGTGCTCGCCCACTTCTCCGTCGAGCGGCAGCGTCTCGTCCCATGTCACGGGAAACTGTGTCACGAAGCGTTCAAGCGCGGGATATTTGGCATACTCTGTCGGCGAGTCACATATTGTAGCAATCCACTGGTCGAGGATGACAAATAGAGCCATCTCCTGAGCGACCGTCCCCTGCGACATCGGAGGTGTGTTATCAATATCCTGAGGCTTGAAACCGGCATCGGTAGCCTGACGCAACGACCCGGGAGTGAAGTCGGTCGGCCCCACGAGCAAGCGGATGAAGGGGAAGGTGCAATGGTGGCGCGGCGAGATGGTGCGGTCCCAGAAATTGCACTCCTGACCGCGGTTGGCTTCATAGCCGAGCACGTTGGGGAAAGTCCGGCCAAGGCCCGAGGGGACAGGGCAGCCGTGGAACAACACAAGCATGTTTTCGTCGGCAAGACGGCGGGCGAGCTGCCGCTGCCAGCGCATGGCAATCTGGTCGTTGCGCTCGAAAAAGTCGATTTTGGCACCTGTCACCCCGTAGGCCTTCATCTTCTTGACCCAGTCAAACGGAGCCTCCAGCGGGCAGCTTGCCCATGTCCACACAAAGATACCCACACCCTTGCCAGCGGCATACCGGCACAACTCGGCGAGATAGCTCTCTGACCATCCGGCATCGAGCGTCATGTATCTGACACCATGCTCCGCGGCCCAGTCGACATAGTATTTATAAAGTTCCAGTGACAGATTCTTATTGCCGTTAGGGAAATCCACCCCTTCGAGAACGGCCTTGTGCCACCATTCCCATGCGCTCGCGCCCGGCTCGATCCATGATGTGTCGTCGATTTCACAAGGGTCGGCAAGAAGATAGACAAGCTCGTTGTTGAGCAGGTCGGCATCGCGGTCCGAGGCAATGACAACGCGCCACGGCAGCGAGCGCCTGCCATTGATTTTTGCAATATAATCCTCTCTCGTCTCCACAAGGTGCATCGAATAATATCTATTGACATCGGCAGTGTCGCCGTCAAGCACGGTCTTGGGATAACCGGCCCAGTGACCGCGTATCTTCTCGCCGTCTGCGGGTTGCAGATAAAGTCCGGGATAATCGTAGACATTGGCCTCGGTTATGGCAACCTTGGTCGTGCCGCCGGGAATTGAGAACAGCGCGGGACTCGTGCTGATCGCACTGTCGGGTATAGCCGCTATGCTCTCATAGATTTCATAGGCGCGCTCAAAGTTGCGATAGGCTTGGTTGACTTCATGCGGCCGGCGTTTCAGGTCATATTCGGTCCATGTGCGCATCTCGCATTGAGGGAAGAAGACTTTTACAGGCTGCTGACCGAAATCAGCCTCGAAAAGCTCGTTGGTCACGGTCAGCTCGCCGGGATAATTCAGTCCCCACTGATAGGCCACACCTTCATTATAGGCGCGGAGTGTCAGTGTATAATCGCCGCCGTCATATACGAGTGTCAGCTGGTTATAGTTGTCATCAAGGGTCTTGTTTTTGCCGACTGCCACATCGACCTTACCTTTGTGTGACACCTTCTGAGTCGACGTTATCGAGCCGTTGCCAATCTGGCGGCTGTCATCGGTCTGAATACCGATTATAGAATTATTAATCACAGTCTTGCCCTTGTAATCAACAGAATAGGCAGTAGGGCCTTCCCCGGCTGTAACTGTCAGTTTATAAGCCTTGTCGGGCGACTTGACAACATAATTTTTAGCCGCCAGCGGGACAAAAGGCATCAGAATCGCTGACAGCGTGTAAAATAGTTTTTTCATGAGAAATCGGGTAATGAATGGTTAAGAGTTTTTTTAACAACCTCTAAATTCTACAGCAAATTTAGCCATCTCACCCGTGATGGAAAATGGATATTTACCTAAAATAAATGGATAATCTTAGGCTACGGTTGAAATAAGTTAATATTGGTTAAAAATCGTGCCGTTATATATAATTTAAAGGGCAGAATGACTACTAAATCAGACATTCAGTATAGTTTAATAGTTAAAACGTGTTGAAAAATTTGGGTGACGGACTGTTTTGTACCTACCTTTGCGGCTGTTTCATCGAAAAATCACTCACTTATGAAGAAATTTATGCTGGCTGCAACTGCGGCCACCACGGTTGCTTTCGGCGCGATGGCCGAGGGTTACCAAGTCAATTCGTTATCAGCAAAACAGATAGGTATGGGCCACACCGGTATTGCCCTTAAACTTGGAGCGGAAAGCATGTTTTTCAACCCTGCCGGTATGGGGTTCATGGACGCGACACTCGACCTGTCGGGTTCAGTGACAGGAATCATGCCCTCGGCGACCGCGACTGTCGACGGCAAGGAATATGAGACCAACAACGACATCAGCACCCCTATGGGTGTTCACGCCGCCTTCTCGATATATGACAACCTGAAAGCCGGAGTGTCATTCTACACCCCCTACGGCAGCTCCATCAACTGGACCGACAACTGGCCCGGGGCAGTCCTCAACCAAAGCTGCGAGCTCAAAGTGTTCACCGTCCAGCCCTCCCTCGCGTGGAAAATCCTTCCCAACTTATCTGTCGGTGCCGGGGCAATGATTTCGTGGGGTTCGGTCAACCTGAACAAGGGACTCATTTCAGCCGCGACCGCCGACAAGGCCCTGCCGCTGTTCAAGATGATGTATCCCGCCCTTGCCGATGCACAGCCTTTCGGCTCTACGACCCCGGCCTCGGTCAACCTCAACGGAAATGCCGAAGTGGCAGTGGGGGTAAACGTTGGCGCGATGTGGGACATCGATGAGAAATGGACCGTCGGAACTTCCTACCGCTCGCAAATGAACATGAAGGTCAAGGCCGGAGAGGCCAAAGTCACCCCCGTCAACGCTGTCGCTCAGGCTATACTCGGGGATGCTCTCGACCTTATAAACCAGTCCAATTTCAAGGCCGAGATGCCCTGCCCTTGGGTACTCGGACTCGGAGTGTCATATAAACCCGTCAAACCGCTTACCTTGGCCTTTGACGCCCGACTGACCGGGTGGAACGCCTACAAGCAGCTCGATGTAGAGTTCCTGTCAGAACAGGCAAGCCAATATGACCAGCATATTGAAAAGAATTATAAAAATTCTTGGTGTTTCTCGCTGGGTGCCCAGTATGCCGTCGCCGACCGTCTGGATGCACGTCTGGGCATGATGCTTGACACCACCCCTGTCAACAACAACTATTACAACCCCGAGACCCCCGGCATGACAAAGATTGAACCGACTGTCGGCCTGTCGTTCCGCCCCATCCCGTCATTGTCTATAGACATAGCCTTCATGTATGTCGCCGGACTCGGCAAGAACGGTGCCTCGTGTGAATATGTGGACATGATTGGTGCCAAGATGCTCCAGACCGCCGCCGGTATCGACGCTCTCGGCCCCAACGCCACTCCGGCCCAACAGTTTGTCTCGTCCACTATCAAGAACATGGGTTTCCAACCCACCGGCAAATTCATCGCCGATTACCGCCTCCACGCTCTGACTCCCTCCATCGGCATCAGTTACCGGTTCTAATAAGTCAGAAGTCAGAGTTATGAGTGACGAGGTTGTTTATTCTTCATTGTTTTTATGGAGGAGGTAAGCAATCGGAGGAGTTCATCGCAGTCGGCTATCATGGAGTCAGCTTCACCGCCGTCTAAATATAAAGCGTCTTTTAGCAGCTCTATCCAATAGATTGTTTCTCCGGCCTCTTTGCGTGAGATATACAGTTTGGCTATAAAATCAGCATCGCTTTGGGCATAAAATGCCTCCGCGATATTTGCGCCGACACTTGTGCCGCTACGCAATACCTGCTTGGAGATTACATACTCCTTTTTCACCTCGCAAAGATATTTATACATCATGACTATCCTCAGCGCAAATGCCCTGCTTTTAGTCTTCAATACGCTCTCCTTCATAACTCATAACTTTGACTTCTGCCTTAAACCTCATAACTCATAACTCTGACTTCTGACTTAATAAACCTCATAACTCATAACTCTGCCCTCTGACTTAATAAACCTCATAACTCATAACTCTGACTTCTGACTTAACATAACATCAGCAACTAATCTTGCGCTGGCGCAGGAGGTGGAAGAACAGCTCGCGCAGGGTCGAGCGGTTGTCAGTGTAGACACTTGTTGCGTAGAAGGATACCGAGCGGAACATCTCGCCGGTGTTGACGAGCGTCGTCATGCCGAGTTCTTTCTTCATGAACTCGCATATACGGTCAGAATCGGGACTGGCGGGATAACCCATTGCCTCGAAATAACCCATATCGCTCTTGACAAGGACAAATGTCAGGTCAATCTTGCGCGCCGAGCGGCCATATTTTTCAAGATAGGCATTCAGCGAGGCCAACGTTTCGGCAGGGTTATAGCGCATGGGGCGCGGGTTCTTTTCTTTCTGCCATTGTTCAAACTGCACCGTAGCCCTAACGCCGGGAGCCTGAGTGTCAATCATCAGCGGGTCGACGACAACGACGATAGACTGCACGTTGGTGTAGAAACGCATCGCGTCGTCGTTGAGCGCGGTGTTGGTCGTGAACTGCTCGCCTGCGACATCATAAAAATGCAGATGGTAGGGCACGAGGTGATTGCTGCGCTTTAGCATCAGCTGCACGGCACGGTAGCTGGTGCGGCGGTCAGTCTGGATGTCACGGCGGGCGTGAATCTGATTGCTCTTTACCTCGACATCGAGATTTCGGTCGGCATTGTCGACCTGTTCGATATCGTCGCCAAATTCCGTCATCAGTTCTTTAAGACCGCTGAAAATAAGATATGTCTTACCCACGCCGACATGCCCGACGAGACCGATGTGCACGTCGGTTCCCACCGAGTGGGATCCGCTCGTGTTAATCATCGCGCCACATGCGCGGCAACGGCGGTCGAGACGGTCGCGGCCGTTTAGCAGCATCGTCGGGATGCGGTATTCGGGAATACCTAAACGGCTATAGTGGGTGTGGTGGAAACTGCCGTAGATTCCGGGGCGCAGGGCAACCGGATGCGGGGTGCCGTCGATGATATAGTCATAGTCGGCATGTTTGCCACATTGGGGACACGGGCGGTTGATGCTGTAAATCTTGGTGAACACCCACTCGGCCCCGGTCAGCAACAGGTTGAAGATGATGATGACGAGCGCGAAGGCGACAAACAAGGCGATGGGTGCAAAGACGATGAGAATAATGACATCCCAGAAATTAGTGAACAGTCCGAGGCCGAAACCGAAGAAATTGGCCGACTCAAGGAAGTTCTCGCCCCATCCGACAAGCATTTCGCCGGTGCGCTCAATCCAGTTTTCGCACCCGATCAGGAATATACCCACGATAAGGGCAAGGCATCCCATCGGCTCCTTGCCAAACAAGGCGAGACCGCCGAGAATGGCGAGAATCCATCCGAGATAATAGAGACACCACAGTATCCCCTTGACAACCCACATGATTCCCCAGAATATGCCGCCCACAATCAGCAGGACGAGAATCGAGGCGATAAGTCCCACGAGGATGCACCCCATCGTGTAAAGGACGGCCTGATAAGGGCGCCAGTTGTACATCCACACGCGCTTCATGCCGTTGGCTCCCGGCTCGCCGAGCAGGTCATCATAGACATCAAACTCTGCGGCTCCGTACCATATCGCGAGACCGGCTCCTAAGACAGTCAGGATAATCATGATGACAAACATCGTGGTAGAGCTCGTGCCGAGCGTGTAAGGAGCCATCTTGAACCGATAGGACAGATCGTCAAAATAGCGGTCAATGCTACTCCGACCCGGTGCTGAAGCGTGACTGACCGTCACTGGTGCGGCCGAGGCGGCAGCCTCGTTTTTGATGTAAGGGCCTTCATAGTAGCTGATTTCGCGGGTTATTGTCTCAAATGTCTTGGGACGGCTCCACTTGTTGGGTTTCACCTTTCCGACAGCCTTTATCCAGTTGCCCTCGTCGTCAAACGTATAGGCATAGTTGATTGTCCTGAGTTCTTTACCATCGCGGTCAAAGTCGGTCCGGGTCGCCATAAGCCCCTTTTCATCATAATTGATTGTGGATGAAATCCCCGGGTAGCTCACCTGCTTTACCGAAGGCAGTCCCTCGGAAGTATATTCATAATATATCGACACGCTCATCGTGTCACGGGTGGACAGATGCTCTGTCACGCGTCCGGCCTCGTCATAAGTGAAATAGACATCTGAAGGGTTTTCACTGTCAGTGTCGCCGAAATGGATGTGGGTCAGGTCGCCTTCCTCGTTATACTCGGCCTTGACCATGTCGTCGCCGACCGCCGAAATGACGCCGAATTCATCGTAGGCATACGCACGGTTGCCGTTGTTGTTGCTTTCACTTATAATTCGCCCTTCCGAGTCAAAAGTCAGCGAGGTGACAATCTCGGGAGCATTTTTGTCAGTACCGGCAACGGTGGTGACAATCGATTCCACCCCCTTCTCCCCTGCCGGAGCCTCGGCGAGGTACCCGGCGTTCATTGCCGAATGACGCACCGGCTTGCGGCTCTCGCAGGCTGTCATGACCACGACGGACAGCAGGAGGGTTAAAGCTCTATAAATTATCTTGTGTTTCATCATTTCATTTCTTAAACATATTGCGGAATGTGCGCATGATTTTCGAAGAGATTTTGCAGCTGTCAAGGACAAATCCGGAGAGTTCCTTGTCAGGACACTCGGCGGCAAACTTCTTGCGCTCCTCGTCGGGCCAGTTTAGGCGGTTCATGATGTCACTGACACGATTGTCACGCTTAGCGGGATGCTGGATAAATTTTCCCCATGTCACCCACACCATTGTACTTATCCAGCTGTTGCCCAGCTGACAGCTGCCGCCTGACAATGCCACCGCCATCAACTCGTCATTGGTGCCGCCGCAGTCTAACCATCGGTCATAAATGCTTGAGAAAAAAGCATCACTGACATGCATGTGGACCGCCGTGGTAAACAACGCGAGTCCTACATGCTGCGGAACCTCCCCGTTGTAAAGCGCGATGAATCCTTTTAACAGCGACATGTCGTTGTCGTTGAAAATTGTCGGGAACGATGCCATCGTGTCAAGAACGACACGCACCTGCGGGCCGGGCCGGCTGACTGCCTCACGAAAGAAGGGGGCGAACAGGTCATTCAGTATGCCAAGGCGCCCGATGGCGGCCGGCGTGAGGCCACCGATAAAACTCAGCGTCTCCTTGGCACCGCGCAGCGCGTCTTGGCCCATCTTGTCCTTAAACATTTTGGCAATCATCGGTTTCAGTGCTGTAATAACAGCCGCGTCATCCATGCTTGCCGAGATGAGCTGCGTGAAAATTTCCTGACGCGACACTCCGGCAACCGCTGCGACAGTGACGGGAAGTGACGGAATGCGTCCGGGATAGGTCTTCATATACTCGATAAGGACAGGCGCACTTGTCGAGACGGGGAAAAGACGGCCTATCAGCTGCTCGCGGGTTACCGGGTTCATGCGTGAGTTGAGAATGGCCGATATAATCGCGGCAGCATGGTCACGGTAAGTGTCGCCATAGTAGAAATTCAAAAGCTTTTCCCACAACGTCGGGTCATCGAGCTGCTGAATGGCGTTATAAAAATCTTCGTCACACGCCACGTCGCCGCGGGCAATGATTGCAAGAATCGTATCGACAGTCGCCGGGGTGACAAGGCTGGAGGCATAGGAGTGAACCCCCATGACGAGCTTGGTGACGCGGGTGCGGGCGGCCGAGGTCAGGGCAAGTGTTCCGGGCACAAGCTCGCGCATGGCTGCCACGGCATTTATCGCGCCATTGATTTCGGCCGGATTTTCGCTGTAAATCAAGGCATGGTTCACAGCTTCGTTCATCTTGCGATCTATCACCGAGCGGTCAGCCGCCGACAACGACACACCGGTAACACTTGTCAGGAACCGGTGCGTAATCTCGGTCACGGCGACGGAATCATCGGTATTGACGGCGAGAAAGAGGTTGTAAAGGAAGGTGTAATCGGGCGATGACTTGTGGTCGGCATTCAGGAAAAATTCCACAATGTCACGACCACGCACGGTGTTTCCGGCAGCGTATGCCTCGACCGCATGGGTTATAAACGGATTAGGCTCCACATTTTTCATCGCACCGTCAATCAGGTCGACAGTGACATAGTTGTTTTCGTAAAGGGGGAGGTAGTTGTGCTCGTTGACCACGATAATGTCATGGTCGGCGGGCACACCGTAACCCTTCATGAAATTGGTGATGAAACGCATGTCAGCCGTCATCGGCGCGGGCATCGCGGCAAATACCCCTATAACCTTGTCGATATCGGCAGCGGGTGCCTTGACAATGATTTTTTTCAACTCGTCAGTCTTCCCCGTGGAGCGATTGAGGGCGGCCTGCATCAGTCCGGCAACGATATTGACAAATGCCGGATCGACCGGTGGCACCGTGTCGGGAATGTCTATCCCGCGCGGCTCCAGCAGCGCGGCATCGCCTGTGAGCAGCGCGGCGAGTTCGGCATTGTCACGGCGCATTGAATAGTCGCGGGGGACGAAAAATCCATCCCGTGTCATCGCTGCAAAGAGCGACGGGACAGGTATCCTGTCCATCACGAGCGCGTGGGTGTAATAATTGGAACCGACACGCGAATAAACGTTTCCGTCAAGGAAGAAACCGTAGTCACTCGCGATGTAGACTGTTCGTGACGCAATCCACCTTGTCGAGCCGTCATCACCCTTGAATGAGCTGAAGGTATAGGCCGGGGGGTATTTATAGACCACGCGGGGATCGGCCTCAATATCTTCGAGCGCGAGCTGCCGCTCGGGATTTATCTGATAGCCGGGGAGGCATTTGGACGCAATCGAAGACACGAGACCGGTATCCATCCCGGCTGTAAAAGTGCGCACTCCGAATCCGTCGTTCCCCGTAAGGGCCGACTTCTGGTTGGAGGCGTAATAAATTTCTTGGCAGGAGAGTTTCATCTTACTTTTTAATTGGGAATGAATACTTTAGCTGATGCATTACCCACACGAGCGGGTCAAGGACGCGATAAGGCCGCAGGTTGCGCACCTCTTGGTTGACCGGAGAATCGCCGAGGGCCGAGATTCCGAAGAAATGGTGGTTGCTGTACTGGGCGGCGTTGTTGACAAAGTTGGTACACCTCCACGCCTGAGCCGAAAGCACACCCGCCATTCCGTCGTGGACGCTTTCGAGATCATCAAGGTCTACCCCTTGCCCGTCGAGAAACGCGCTGTTCTGCTCGGCCGACATATTGGCCGGACTCGCGTCATTAAAAATGTCGCGGTTGAGCAATATCGCGTCTATCTTGGTAAAGACAAAGGCCATCGGTTTCTTGAAATGCTCCTTGTCACTGCGGGCGGTGAAATACTCGCGCACCTTGTTGAATATCTCGAAGAACTGGTTGGGGGACGTCAGTTCGGGAAGATTCATCTTGTCTTTCAGGCGGTCATGCACAAAGGGGACGTTGAAGGTGTCGAGAAGGAAAATAGTAGCGTCAGACACGGCAAGATATTTAACGTTTTCCTCCAGTTTCTTGGGGTCCATGAAATTCTCGCCCGCCGTATCGTAAAGCACGAGAAAAAGGGGGTCTTTGCCTTGCTGTACAATCTTGTAGATAAGCGGGATGCGGCTGCGCGGGTCCTCGATGGCGGTAGCGGCCTGAACACGCCCCTTGCGGTAGAGGATGTTGTAGAAGTCGTTGATATAACGGCGCTCGGTTGTGTTTTCCTCACGGTCGGCCAGCGGCGACGGGAGGATTCCGAGATTGCCGAGGTAGTCGCAATTTTTCATCAGTTCGTCGACGAGCACGGTGATATAGTTGGTCTTGCCGCTTGAGCGCGCACCGACAATCGAGATTATCACCCCCTTTTTCTCGACCATCTCGCGTTCAAGAAGGTTGTGGCAGTGGGGACACATTACTTTATAGGCTTTTTCGCCGCAATCGGGACACTTTGCCGACTTGGGTACGCGGTCGAAAAGTCGCGACATCAGCGAGCTTTGCTCGATGGCGGGGAGTTCCATGTGCGGAGTCCCCCAGTGGTCTTGAAGATGCTGGTCGGGCGCGGGTGTGTGGGCGCGGGTGTTGGTGCAGCGGAAAAGGACCTCGCTGCGACTGAATTTTTTGAAACAATAGGGACAGGCTATGGAACTCATTTACTTTATTTTGCGTGATTCTGGTGATATTGAAAGAAGTGACGCCATCGCGCGGTCAGCAGCAACGAGACGGAAGAAAAGCGGGCGGCTCTTGTCACGGCGGCTGTAGGTGAAGTCAAAACTCTGCGCCGTGCCGGGGGTGATGACATTGGCCGGAATGGTGAAATCGGGAATCGAGTTGACAAGGTCCGACGGGATTACTCCCTCGCCGATAAGCAACGCGAGGCTGCACGGCAGCATCGAATCGCACTTGAGCGTGAGGCTGTACTTGTCACGACCGAAAAGGCCGCCGAATTTCGCCTCGCTGCGCACGTCGGAGAAACTGACCCTGACTGCCTTGAGCGAGAGAGTTTTTTCAACCGGGTTGCTGGTGACAGGGCCTTCAGGGGTCTCGATGAGTGACCGGAGCGACACGCGGATGGATGCCGCACTGGCGGGGAAGTCGATTTTGAGCTGCGCGGGTGACGACGAGCGGATGTCGCGGGTGACGAGACGGCCGTCGCCAATCTGCCACTCGGCGCGCACGGCGGGCGTCGTGCCCCATTTCCACCGCAGGTTCACAAAATTGTCGTTCTTGTCGATTGTCACATCCTCGGGCTGCTTTATCGAGTCGACCCTGACGGGACGGCCTGCGACACCCATGTTTCCGATAACGGTCACAGGGAGATAGTAGCGTATCCCGCAGAAATCCTTGCGCAATTCCACCATGTTGCCCGTAAAGGAAACAGCAGGACTCTTGATGCGGTCGATTGAGACTGTCTCGTTCAGGGTATAGGTCCACGGTCGGTCGGCGACATAGATGGTCAAGGCCCCCTTGGCGGGAGGTGTCCATGTCAGCCTGACGCGGTCACCCAAGTCATTGAGACGCAGCTCGACCGGGCGCGGTGGCGCGGTGGGTGCAAGCGTCATTTCCACACCGGGACTGCAAAGCATCTTTCCGGTTATGTCGCGGTAGACGGTGACGAAACGGTAGCGGTAGTTGCGGTCAGGGGTGAGCGACGCGTCGATATAGGATGTGCCGGTGACAGTCTTGACAGGCGCGCCGTCGCGGAACAGCTCGATTGCGTCGGCCCCGTGGGGGAGCTTGAAACTGAATTTTATCTGCCGTTCCTCGACCACGGCGAGAATATCGTCAAGGTCGATGTCGGCGACCACGAGTGCCGGAGAGGGTGTCACCGCGCCGGCAACCGATATAATGTCGCCACACTGGGAGTAGACGGCATAGAAATAACATGTTCCGGGAACAGCCGTGGTGTCGTCAATCGAAGATGCCGCCGTCTCGCCGACGAGAGTCCCGTCAGTAGCCGAGACGGGCCGTGCACCCTGCTTGCGGATGATGCGGTAGTTGATGAAGTCACTCTGATGGCGCGGCCACGAGATGGTGACATTCCGCCCCCTGACCACAGCCGTGGCCGATGCCGGAGCGGCCGGAGGGGTCATGCGCAGCTTATCGGCTGCGGCACGGCAGTCGGGCGCGGTGGCGAGCGCTTTCAGGTAGAGTTCGAGGCGGGCATTGGGGTCACGGGCGGTCTCGGCCTGACGCACAAGCGCGTCGGCCTGCGTGACGGCGTTTTCCACCCGCGAGCGGAGCGCGTCGTCCTCGGGAGTGGCGGGGAGGGATGACAGCCTCTCGGCGGCGGCATAGAATTTCTTGTCGCTGACGAGCGCGGTGATGTCGCGCACGGCATTGGCGGCGGCATTGCGGGCACGTTCCACTTTTTCGGCCACCGGGGCGATGGCGCGGTAGCCGGGCCACTGCTTTCGGGCCGCGGCGAGATAGCGGGCGGCATCGTCAATATTGTTGTAGCGCAAAGCGTTCTCGGCATTGGCGACGTTGACCTCGGCCTGAGGCATCTCGCCGATGGCAAACCCGCACTTCATGCACCGCAGTTCCTCGTGGTTGTCGCTCTGACGGCCGCAAGAGGGACATGTCACGACAATGGGCATAGCGCATGTCTTGCAAGCCGAGGCCCCGGCAGGGTTAATCGAGCCGCAGAAACGGCAGATTTTCGTCTCGCCGCCATCTTCCATGACGGTGAGGCCGAGTTTTTCGGCTTCTTTATAAATGTAATACTCGGCGCGCTCGCGCGGAATGCCGGCGCGGGTACAGGTCTGCAACAGCGCGTCATACTGTGACGGGGCCACGACCTTCACGCTGCCCATTGCGATAGCCTTCATCTGCTCGCGCACAGGGGCAAGTCCGGCATTGGCGAGTGCCTTGTCATAACCGGCACGCCGGTCGGGGTCGAGCAAAAGGCTTTTGGCCTGTCCGACAAGCGACGACATGGTGGTCCGCATCTCCAGCGTCCCCTCGGTCTGGCTGCGCAGGTAGAGGTCGTCACACACACGGGAAATCTGCGCGCGGTCAGCCTTGGACGACAGGCTCAGCCACTGGTACAAATCTTTCTTGCCTACCTTTTCAAGCAACTCTCGCACGGTTTTCATCACGAGCGGGTCGGTCTCGCGCACGTTGGGATCCTCCGTGTAGCTGAACGACCGCTTCCCTTTTACCTTGGCACCGAGTATCGATAGGATGCGCTGCTCGTCGAGACCGGGATTGGCGGCAACGAGTTTTTTAAGCTGCGCTTCCTCGATGAGGCCGTTGACAACGTAGATTGCAGCGTCGCGGCGCAGTTGTTCCTCTCTTTCGCGGCGTTCCTGCTCGGCGATACGGCCATAGGCCGCGACGTGTTCGTCGATAATGGCGGGATTGCGGTCGACATCAGCCTTAATCTGCTTGAAATGTTCATAACGCGGCCCGATGTCGCTGCGTTTCAGGCGCAACTTGTTGAGCGATGTGACTTTCTTATCGAGCGCGTCAATGACGGCCTGACGCGGCATGGGCGGAGTCAGGTCAAGTTCCTTAAAGATATTGTAGGTAGACATAGTTAGGATTTAATTGCATCGGGACAGCGTCGCGCAATGTTGCGCGACGCTATCCATGTGTGTGGGGGGAGAATCTTAACGGTTGTTGTGAAACACCCTCTTAATCTCTCATGCGCATACCCTGCACCTGACCGATGGCTTCGTTGAGCATCTCCTCGGTCATGACGTGCTGGAGCTGCACTTCCATGTGGACAGTGCGGCCTCCGGTGTCATCCTTGGCATCAATCGACATGAAACCTTCGCCGTTAATCTTGATAATTATCGAGATGGGCGAGTTCTTGGGAAGATTTGGGGGCAGTGGCTGGAGGTAGTCGGAAACGAGCGGGGTGTTGTCGTCGTCGGGGACGATGTTTTCGGGTGTCTGGTCCTCCTTGTAGTCGTTTTCAAAGAGTTCGATGAACACTTTCGACTGGTTGTCGGCCACGGTGCGGGCCCCGATTGACATTTCCAAGGGGATAGACGCCTGCTTGAAAATCTGGTTGTAGACATGAGGCACATCGTTGTCATCAACAAAACGGATGCCGTAGCTCTTGGAAACGACGTTGCGGATTTCCATAGGCTGGGCCGGGCCTTCGCCGATGCGGGGACCGCCGGGACGGGGACCGCCGTCGCCACCCTCGCCGGGTTTATAACCGCCCTTGGTGAATTTTTCCCACTCGGCGATGTTTGTGCCGAAGATAGCGGCACCCTTGGCAACCGATTCGTCGGGTTCGTGAACCTCGATGGGGGTAGTCGGGAACTCCATCGCGAGGCGTTCCTTGATCTGGGGCATCTTGGTCGAGCCGCCCACAAGAAGAATCTTGTCGACGTGGGTCACGCCCTTCTTGGCGGCATCGGCCATCGTGTCGCGGGTCTTGTCGATAGTGCTTTGCAGCAGTCCGGCAGTGAGGGTGTTGAACTGCTCGCGGGACAGGTTGACGCGCTCTCCCTCAAAACGGATAGAGGTAGCGTCGCGCTGCGAAAGCTGTTTCTTGGCTGTTTCCGACTTCAGTTCGAGGTCGCCGAGCTTGATGCTGTCTTCGAGAATCGAGTCGGCACTCTCGCCTGTAGCCGAGCAATACTGGTCGACGATATAGTTGGTGATAACCTCGTCCCAGTCCTTGCCGCCGAGATGATGGTCACCGCCGGTAGCGGCAACCTCGATAACGCCGGGTTTCACCGAGATAATGGTAACGTCAAATGTTCCGCCACCGAGGTCATAAACCATGATTGTCTGCTCCCCTTCAGCCTTCATGCCGTAGGAAATCGCGGCGGCGGTGGGTTCCTGAAGGATGGCAAGAACGTTGAGACCTGCAATCTCGCCGGCTTTCTTGGTTGCCTCGCGGGCATCGAGACCGAAGTAGGCGGGACAGGTAATGACCACGTCGCGCACCTCCTCGCCGAGAACGAGTGACGCGTCGTTGGCGAGTTTTTTAAGGATAAGGGCCGAGACGGTCTCGGGCTGGTATTCCTGACCGTTGGCACTGAAAGAGAAGTCGCGTGTTCCCATCTGCCGTTTCACGGCCGAGCATACGAGTTCCGGGTCAGAGCCAAGGGCCTCCTTGGCAACCTGACCTACCGAGAAATTCTCGGCATTTTCAAAGAACACGACCGAAGGGGTCACGGGAGAGTTTTCCTGATTGGGGACAGTGACGGGCTTGCCGTATTCATCGACATAGGCGATACAGGAATAAGTTGTGCCAAGGTCGATACCAAATATTTTTCCCATAGATGCAATAATGTAATTGTGGGGTAAAATTATGATTGAACTTTCTGTTTATACTTATATATAGATACCATTTCGGGACGCAGTATCACTCCGTTCCACCGATAGCCACGGCGCAGACGCTCGACGATGCGCTTGTCATTGTCAGCCTCGGCACACTCGATGGTTTTCACCACTCGCTGGGTGGCCGGGTTGAACACCGGTGTCTCGTCACTGTAGATTTCCACGCCGTTCATTTCAAGCATGTCCTCGATGTCGAGCGGCAGATTATTGATAAACTGCCTCATCTTGGCCGGGTCGGGACTGTCGCCCTGCTCGGCGAGGCGGGTGATGAAACCGTTGGTATCATCAAGAAGGCTTATAGCACTCATGATGAACGGCTTGAGCAGCTTGGCGTAAATATCGTTCTTATAGGCCGACAGCTCGGCATACATCTTGTCAAACAGCGCGTCCTTGTGCTCGTCGCGGGCAAGGCGGTCGTCAAACTTCTGCATCAGCTCGTCAAGTCGGGTCATCACAGCCTCCGCATCGACAAGGGGGTGTATCACCGCATCCTCAAGCACATCAGACACATCGGAAATATCGTCATGCATGTCCCCGTGGATATTAGGGAAAAGATCGGGAACCTGTGGCTGGCAGGTATCATAATCGGGAATGGCAACGTCTGACAACAACTTCGCCTCCTGCTCGGGGGTGCAAGGTGTGATTTCATCCTCAGGATTGAAATCGGGAGTTGTGAATTTAACGTCGGGGTTCTCTTTCTTTTCCATGGCAATAACGGGGTTATATGTGCTGTTTCCGGCCAAACGCTTGTCCAGCCGAATCCAAGGTTAATAAAAGGTGAAATTATCGAGCGCAAATGTAGTAAATTTTCGCCTAATCCGGCAACCCGTTAAGCATTATTAACAACCCGCCCGCCAATTTAACCCTCCCGTGAGGGAAACAACACCTTTCAATGCCACAACAGCACAAAATAACATCTCTCTCCAGTTGCCGCCATGTCGAAAAAATTATGTAACTTTGCAATCCATCATGCGACCGCGCTGACAAAGGCATCACAAATATTAACATTTTAACAAAAGAACAACAGGACTTTTCAATTACATGCTGAAATTCAGACCGATTAGAAAAACCGAGAAGTCCCACCACCTCCTATGGAATTGTTTATTGGTTTTCATAATTTCCATGACATTTTAAGCTCCCAATACAAGGAGCTTATGGAAACCTTTGCCCAATTCGACTCCAATAACGATGGCATAATAATTCCATATACCGATAACAACTACAGCTGTATGCCATTGCTTGATTCCGTATTGGAGTCAAAAAAACACGCTATTTCCCTATTTTCGGGATGCGGTGGTCTCGATATCGGCACACAGTTAGCCGGGGTCAAAGTCATATCAAGTCTCGACTTCGATAAGGACGCTGTTGCGACATTAAAAAACAACCCATTCTTCAAGCACACTTTACACCGTCATGAAGACATCCGAAATGTGAAAGCTACGGATTACTCAAAAATCATCGAACAGAACAATCCGGAAAAGCTTCTCATTATCGGGGGCCCCCCGTGTCAGCCATTTTCAAAGGCCGGATACTGGAAAACGCTATCTCAGCGGCTCGGTCCCGATGATCCAAGAAACATGATTGGAACATATCTCAAACTTATCGATGATATTCGTCCCGATGGTTTTATTCTTGAAAATGTTGAAAGTATTTTACACCCACACAACATTCAGGCAATATACGACCTTCAGGAGACCCTTGACGAAATGGGATATTACTATATCGTAGAGAAAGTAAATGCTTCAGATTTTGGTGTTCCTCAAAAGAGAAAGCGGGTATTTGTCATTGCGTCTTTAAAGCCTATAAAAAGCAAACCGCAATCAACTGAATCGACATCTACCCGTGTAATTGATTGGATTGGCCGATATGATTCCGACGCTTACGCTGTTCCGGGAGACTCTACTGAAGGGAAGTATTGCGACTTACTCAAAAAAGTACCACCCGGCTCAAATTACATTAGCCTATCGGCAAAGCGAGGATATGCAGAGCCATATTTTGTAGCCGGGAAACGCTATTGGACTTTTCTGTTGAAACTTCATCCGTTGAAACCGTCGTGGACAATTATTTCACAACCGGGTCATTGGGAAGGGCCTTTTCACTGGACTTCAAGACGTCTCCGTGTCCAAGAGATAGCATCAATACAGACTTTCCCCACCGATTATGTTATTTGTGGTTCTCCGCGCATTCAGCACAAACAAATAGGCAACGCAGTACCCTGTTTGCTGGGCAAACAAATTATTAATTGTTTATTAGAAAACATCTGATGACATATTCCGTTGTTAGTTTATTCTCCGGATGTGGAGGTTTGGATCTCGGTTTTAAAAGAGCCGGATTCCATACCATTTTCGCAACTGATAACTGGAAAATCGCATGTGACTCGTTAGTTGCAAACAATACTGCTGACGAAATTCTTTGTGAAGATGTCAGAAACATAAATTTTAGTAAATTCCGAAATAAGACAGAAGTGGTTATCGGTGGGCCTCCGTGTCCCCCTTATAGCCAAACAAGGCATTATCTAACCGATAAGGCCATTGGATTTAACGACTCCAAGGCCGGATTTGCCGTACCCGAATATTTTCGCGCAATTGAAGAAATCAATCCCAAGGCTTTCGTTTTTGAAAATGTTGATGGGTTCATGTTCAAAACGCATGCCGAGCCAATGGCTTTTCTTAAAGAGACATCTGAACGCTTAGGATATAATATTACTTTCCGGGTTGTGAATGCAGCCAATTATGGCGTGCCACAGACCCGTAAAAGATTCATTTGCGTCGGACTAAAGAAAGAATTGGGAATATTTGTTTTTCCCGAAGAAACTCACGGCGACAATATCGACGGCAAACTCCCGTGGGTTACTTGCGGTGAAGTACTCAGAGATTTTGACAATATTACTGAGGAAGAAAAGCTACAACGTCCCGGCTCCAAAGACTATGAACTTTTACTTCAGATTCCTCCGGGGGAGAATTACCTATTTTTCACCGAAAAAAGAGGGCATCCCAATCCCGTGTTCAAATGGAAATCCCGATACTGGACTTTTCTGTTAAAACTATCCCCTAATCGTCCCTCATGGACTATTCAGGCAAGTATTTCCAACAACCAAGGACCATTTCATTGGAGAAACCGATTTCTTAGGATAGAAGAAATAATGAGAATACAGACATTTGACGACAATTACATTCTGTGTGGCGATTTCAAAGACCAATGGAGACAAGTCGGGAATGCTGTGCCGGCGTTACTTGCCGAAACAATTGCCAAACAATTAATCAAATATCTTTCCTAATCATGGCAAAAAACCATTTACAAGTGAATAACGATGGTACAACCGAGTATGACAAAACAAAGTTAATACCAAACAACAAGGAGTTTAAACAGAATGCCCTGACAGAGTTATTCTCCCGAAACAACTGGTCGGTGGAATCCATAGAGAATCCGTCAGGATGTTTATGGAAAATTGTAGTGAAGAATACCGTCGGCACAATTCTAAAAATCAACCTTCTTTTCTCATCTATACGGGATGAAGCACGTCAACCCGATGAGTTCAAATCTCAGTTTGGCAACCGAATTGACTTTTCTGAAATTGAAGAAGGCTGGACGAATATACCTTTAGGAGTATACCTCAGAGAGGAAGATGCGCCACTTGACACTTGGATTTTATCAGCCTTCTTTATAGAGAATATCAACTTCCTTTCCAACCCGAGTTTTAGAGGGGTTCGCACAAAAGGCTTACAACTCGCTCAATCATTCGGACTTATTGAAAATGACAATTGTATAATCTTCCGACCGGAATTTATATATTATGTGGTTAATCGGATGACCATGAGACAATCTCATGACTATAAACAAAATTTTGTCAATCAGGTTGCCGAAGGGGGTGCCATCCACACTTCTTACCCCCAAACAATTCAGCAAATTTTCTTCGGTGCACCGGGGGTTGGCAAATCCCATCATCTTAAATCGGTATATCAAGAAGATACCTCCACAGTCCGCATAACCTTTCATCCCGAAACCGATTACTCATCTTTTGTCGGTTGCTATAAACCACAGACAGAAAACAACGAGATTATATACAAATTTCAAGGACAGGCATTTACCGAGGCCTATATCGAGGCTTGGAAACGCCATGTAACAGATACCGTAACCAATAAAAACATCTTTCTTGTAATTGAAGAAATCAACCGAGGCAATTGCGCTGAGATATTTGGTGACATGTTCCAACTTCTTGACCGTAATGAACATGGATACTCTGATTACAGTATTCGCCCCGACAAGGACCTATCACTATTTCTTAAAGATTCTTTCTCTGAATTAGACCTGACATCGTCCCTCAACAACCTTAAAGCAGGTCTCGGCGATGGTGAAATCATGCTTTTGCCCCCTAATTTCAATATTCTCGCCACGATGAACACTTCCGATCAGTCGCTTTTCCCGATTGATTCGGCGTTTAAACGCCGTTGGGACTGGGTTTATATGCCGATTGAAACCGAGCCACAATCAGGCGATTCAGTCATCACAAGAAACATTGTAACGGATAACTACTCATATGACTGGGGCGAGTTTCTAAAAAAAGTCAACGCCCGTATCTTCACAACCACTCAGTCAGAGGACAAGCAGTTGGGATTTTGGTTTGTGAAACCCAAGTCGAGTAGAGCATCAATCTCTGCCAACGACTTTGTTTCCAAAGTAATATTTTTCCTATGGAATGACATTTACAAGGACTTTGGAGAAGACTCCACCTCGATTTTTAACTTTGCAGACAACGGCGACCCTAACGGCAAGGACCGAAAGCGTCATTCTTTCAGAGACTTTACCAAGAGTTTCAATACTGTCGACAACGCTATCGTCGAGGCTTTCCTAAGAAATCTGAACGTTGCCACTCATCCTTTAAATTCAGTTTCCCAACCGGAATCTTCAATTGACGCTGCCGATGAGGATAGTAATTGAAGGTTTTCCTTATGAGGAACGGAGGCTGCGTGAAGTTGTCCCTGCCCGTATGCTGGATTTCCCCAATAAAAACGGGGAAATCCGGCCCCCCTATGTAGGTTATTGTTTCAATCCCGAGATTAACGACTGTATTTTCTTTCTGCCTAAAGTCGTCCTCACAAAAGATAAGAGCGATAGCTCTGACGAGACCGACCGCGGTTTGGTATTTAACCGGTATAATCCGACAGACCTGCTGGATTTCGACAGATTACTACTTGATAATGCCGACCGTAAATTTCTCCAAAATTTCGCTATCTGGATTTACAGGGCAATCAATGTGTTCTACAGGAGCCATAACACCTCCATCGTTAGTCGCCATACTCTTGTAGGTGTTGATGCAGCTGCAAGAACCAAGAATGGAACCATCCTCGATTCCATATTGTCTCTTATCGGCTTTGCCCGTGAAAACCGCGACTTCATAATGTTTGAAATCAAGAACATCCATCGGGGATACAACCGGGTAAACTGGCGTAAAACCGTTTCTCGTCAGTATCCTCTAAAACAAGGAAAGGCACCCGTGTACCTTACCCCAGTAAACAGGAAAAAACAGATTGATTTAGACGAGGAACTGTTTGTTATATTCTTCTCAATCCTTAAATACATCAACCGACAATTCGGTTTTTCCGTGGAAATCAACTGCAATTACGAGACAATCAGTGATGCCAAGTTTCGCCACTATCTTAACGGATACGGCAAAATCAGGCTACGCCAGATCAAATATAAATATTTTAACGACAAGGCGTTAAAACTGTGGTCTTTGTGCTATTCATTTTTTGACGACTCTGACCAGCTCAGTTCTTCGCACAATATTGAAGACTTCCTCATAGCCAAAGATTTTAACCAAGTGTTTGAATCTATCATCGACACTCTCCTCGGTGAAGATGTCCCCAAAGGGTTCAAAGACCAAAATGACGGTAAAATAATAGACCACATATACCCTTATAACGCACTTGTCAATCCCGACGAATCCATCTACCATATTGCCGACAGCAAGTACTACAAAGTAGGGGCCTCTCTTGACAAAAAATCCATCTATAAACAATATACCTATGCCAAGAATGTCATCCAACTGACACTTGATATTCTCTATGGGAAAGGAGATAATGAATATAAGAAACAACGAGGCTATCTACCCTACCGCGATGATGTTACAGAGGGTTACAATATCACTCCGAATTTCTTTATTTCTGCCAAAATAGAGCGGGAGGATACCGGCGAGCGCTATTCCTACACGACTGACAACCTGCGTCCTCACGATATTGACAAAGATGGCACCCCCCTGTTAAAGCATCGAATTTTCCATTTTAAGAACCGACTTTTTGACCGCGATACCCTCATTCTGTCCCATTATGACATCAACTTTCTCTATCTGATTGCCCTTTATGGGAAAAACAATTATTTTGAACAGGAAAGTTTCCGTAATCGAACCCGCGAAACTTTCAGGAATTTCGTGATTAACTTGCTCAAAAAGAATTACTCGTTTTATGCCGTAAGTCCCGCAGACCAAACGATTGAAGAGTTTGTTGACTCCAATTTCCGGGAACTTTCAGGAAAACTATTCCATTTTGACAATACACTAATAATGGCTCTTGAAAAAGGTGATGAAGATACCCCTGTCATATATTCTAAATATCAACATTTACTTTCTGAGTATAAATTGACCTAAGACACTGTAAAAAACGTTATCTTAGAATCTTAAAATTCCATTGTTTTTCATGGTTAAGCGATAAAAAATCAGTACCTTTGCAATCTTGTAACAGAGAAATACAACAATCAATTAAAAATACTGTAAAATCATGGCTAAAAAGGCTTTGTTAATGATTCTTGACGGGTGGGGCATCGGCAACCACACCAAGAGTGACGTTATCTTCAGCACTCCCACCCCCTACTGGGACTATCTTCTCAACACCTATCCCCACTCGCAGCTTCAGGCATCGGGCGAGAACGTGGGTCTCCCCGACGGCCAGATGGGCAACAGCGAGGTGGGACACCTCAACATCGGTGCAGGCCGCGTGCTCTATCAGGACCTTGTGAAAATCAACAAGGCTTGCGCTGACAAGTCGATTCTTGAGAACCCCGAAATCGTCTCGGCATTCACCTATGCCCGCGACAACGGCAAGGCCATTCACTTCATGGGACTGACCAGCAACGGCGGCGTCCACTCGTCGCTCGACCACCTTTATGCCCTCTGCGACATCGCCAAGCACTACGGCCTCGAAAAGGTCTACATCCACTGTTTCATGGACGGCCGCGACACCGACCCCCGCAGCGGCAAGGGCTTCATCGAGGAGGTTCAGAACCACTGCAAGCAGAGCGCGGGTGTAATCGCGTCGATTATCGGCCGCTACTATGCAATGGACCGCGACAAACGCTGGGAACGCGTCAAGGTCGCTTATGACCTGCTCGTCAACGGCGAGGGCACTCAGGCCACCGACATGGTGAAAGCCATGCAGGACTCATACGATGCCGACGTTACCGACGAGTTTGTAAAGCCTATCAACAACTCTACCGTCGACGGCACCATCAAGGAGGGCGACGCTGTCATCTTCTTCAACTATCGCAACGACCGCGCCAAGGAGCTGACCATCGCGCTCACTCAGCACGACATCCCTGAAGCCGGAATGAAGACCATCCCCGGCCTCCAATATTACTGCATGACCCCTTACGACGCATCCTTCACCGGCGTTCACATCCTTTTCCCCAAGGAAAACGTCGAGAACACCATCGGCGAATACCTGTCATCGCTCAACAAGAAACAGCTCCACATCGCCGAGACCGAGAAGTATGCCCACGTCACCTTCTTCTTCAACGGCGGACGCGAGGCCCCCTATGAAGGCGAGGAACGCATCCTCGTGGCATCGCCCAAGGTTGCAACCTACGACCTGAAACCCGAAATGAGCGCCTATGAAGTAAAGGACCAGCTCGTGAAGGCTATCGAAAGCGAGAAATTCGACTTCATCGTCGTCAACTATGCCAACGGCGACATGGTGGGCCACACCGGCATCTATGAAGCTATCGAAAAGGCCGTCAAGGCTGTCGACGAATGCGTGCGCGACACTGTAGAGGCTGCTAAAAAGGCCGACTACGAGGTCATCATCATCGCCGACCACGGCAATGCCGACAATGCCGTCAACCCCGACGGGACTCCCAATACGGCTCACTCGCTCAACCCCGTGCCCTGTGTCTATGTGACTTCGCGCGAAGGCGCGACCGTTGCCGACGGACGTCTCGCCGACGTTGCCCCCACCATCCTTAAAATAATGGGTCTCCCCCAGCCTAAGGAAATGACCGGCAACGCTCTTATCTGAATTTAAGTTCAATGGTTTAAGGTTTGGGTTCAAGGTTTAGGTAATAGCAAATCAGACTCCTAAACCTTAAACCCAAACCTTAAACATTCACACCGACAAAAATGGAATCAATCAAGCACTTGTTCAAGGTGGGACTGGGGCCGTCGAGCAGTCACACGATGGGACCGCGACAGGCTGCCCTGCTGTTTCTTGACGAGACCAAGGGCGCGGCAGCTTACCGCGTGACTCTCTACGGGTCTCTTGCCGCGACAGGCAAAGGACACATGACCGACGCGGCGATCCTTAACGTGCTGACACCAGCCGCGCCGACCGAAATCGAATGGCAACCCGACATCTTCCTGCCTTTCCACCCAAACGGGATGAAGTTCACCGCGCTCGATGCCGACGGAAAAGAGACCGCGACCGAGACATTCTATTCAATCGGCGGCGGCGACATCCTGCGCGAGGGAGAAGAACGGAAACCGGCCGAGAGCATCTATGGCATGACCAAGATTGCCGACATTCTCGCGTGGGCCGAAAAATCGGGCCGCTCCTACTGGGAATATGTCGACCAGTGTGAAGATTCCGACGTGTGGGACTACCTCGCCTACGTCTGGCAGGTGATGAAAGAAGCTGTCGAGCGCGGCATCGAAGCCGAGGGAGTGTTGCCCGGCGGCCTCGGAGTGCGACGCAAGGCTGTCAGCTACTATGTCCACGCAGCCGGCTACAACAGCAGCCTGAAAAGCCGCGGACTGGTATATGCCTACGCCCTCGCCGTGTCAGAGGAGAATGCCGCAGGCGGCAAAATCGTCACCGCCCCGACATGCGGTTCCTGCGGCGTGCTGCCCGCAGTACTCTACCACCTCAGCACGTCCAAGGGATTCTCGGACAAGCGGATACTCCGCGCGCTCGCGACAGCCGGGCTCTTTGGCAACGTCGTGAAGTTCAACGCCTCGGTATCGGGCGCCGAGGTGGGTTGTCAGGGCGAAGTCGGAGTGGCTTGCGCAATGGCAGCCGCCGCAGCCTCGCAACTGTTTGGCGGCACACCGGCACAGATTGAATACTCGGCCGAGATGGGACTGGAACACCACTTGGGACTGACATGCGACCCGGTGTGCGGCCTCGTGCAGATTCCCTGTATCGAGCGCAACGCCTATGCCGCCGCCCGTGCCCTCGACTCAAACCTCTACTCGGCATTCAGCGACGGAAAGCACTCCGTTTCATTCGACCGCATCGTGGAAGTCATGAAACAGACCGGCCACGACCTACCGAGCCTCTACAAGGAAACCGCCAAGGGCGGCCTCGCCGCCATCGGATAAAAACATTCCATTTTGCCCAAAGATTACGCCCCCCTGAGAGATTTCTGCCCTACTCAGGAGGGCGTAATCTTTTTAGATGGTGTTTCATAACAAATGCTTGGTCACACCCGTTTTCACATTTGTTTTTAAACAACCTCTAATTGAATTTTTAACATTCAAAACATCACAAGATTCATATATTTTACATATTTTTGCAACAAAAACCATCTAATTCATCTCATTTTGAAAACTTTTACACAATTCACACTTGCTTTTGCAAGCGCAATTCTTGCAGTCGGGACTGCTACTGCCGGCCCCGTGAACATTCCTGCCAAGCTTCCGGGAATTCCGCTGGACGAATCACCGGTCTACAATCCGGCCGGCAACGACGAAGCCTACATGATGAGCGTAACCGAAGACCAAGGTCCGTTAGGCGTGTCCCAACAGGACGGCTACAAAATGACAATACGCCGCGATGACGACGGAGAAACAATCTGGTTCAGAGACCTCACCCCGGGGTTTAGCCGTCATAACGACGACGATGAATACACATGGATAAAAGGCACCGTAAGCGGCACCGACATCACAGTAAAAGCCGGGCAGGTAATCTATCAGAACGACTTTTACGGACAGAAACTATATCTGGAATCAGTCACAGTCGACAACTGGGGCTCGGTCGACAAGTTTCTCGACGAGATTCATTTCACCATTGAAGGCGACCGCATTGTCCAGACCGACAACACAGTATACCTCGCCGTCTACAAAGACGGTGAAACCATCGATGAAGCCGGATTCTTCATCTTTATGAACAACTTTGTCATCGAGCCGGTCGGGGAAATCGACAAAATAACCCCGCCTGCCAATGTGGAAACCGAAGACTGGATCATGACATGGAACGGCGGCTCGCGCAGCATCAAAGTAGCCCGTGACGCTGAAACCTACTATGTCGCCGGACTCGCCGCCAGCGCCCCCGAAGACTATGTCAGCGGCACAGTCAGCGGTAACACCGTAACCTTCAAGTCGGGTTACATCCTCACCTCCAACCCGACACGCTACATCCGACTCATCGGAGCCGCTCCCGGCCAACCCGACGAATGGGGTTTCCCAACGCTCGAAATGATAATGAGCTATACTTTTGACATCGCCGACGACGGCAAGACGCTGACCCTTAATCCGGCCGACAACTACATCGTCGAGGCAAGCTATAACTTCAGTTCCTTCTACAATGGATTTTCAGCAGTCAAACTGTTCCCATACAGCGGAGACAAACCCGCAGTCCCGGCTGCGCCCGAAGTGGACTATGACGAACTGAACGACCTACTGACCGTCACATTCCCCTCAGCCGACATCAACGGCGATTACATCAACCCCGACCGGCTCACATACCGAGTAGAATTTGACGGAGTGCCCTACGAATTTTCGCCCGATTCCTATTTCGGTCTATCCGAACCCATGATCGAGATACCATACTCGTTTACCGACTATTATGACATCTATGTCAACGGCCCGCTCCACA
Organism: Porphyromonadaceae bacterium UBA7042; assembly: GCA_002494015.1. Classification (GTDB taxonomy): domain Bacteria; phylum Bacteroidota; class Bacteroidia; order Bacteroidales; family Muribaculaceae; genus Duncaniella. The sequence continues at coordinate 33,902 of DLAR01000033.1, forward strand.
CCATCTTCCTCCATGACACCCCCCGGTGGAACACCGTTGAGGCAGTAACCACCTACACGGTCGACGGTATTTCCAATTCAAGCTCGTCGGCATCGCAATCCGGGATCGGCGATATCACCGTGGAAAACAAGCAGATTGTTGCCGAAACCTACACTGACCTTACCGGGCGACGCATCACCTCTCCCTCCCCCGGCTCGATAGTCATCGTCTCGACCCGCTACGACGACGGAACTGTCGTCAATAGCAAGCGAATTATTCGCTGATTCGCGAAAATTATGTATATTTGCGGTGGGAGGTCGGGTTATCCGAATCTCTCACCGTTAATTTTAATGTGCATCTAAAATATGGCCTATTCCGACAAAATACGAGAAGAAGAACTGAAACACAAGGTCGCATCAGATTTTTTTCAAGCCTACGACACTACCCCGGTCTTGGGTGATGTGGATTTCTGTGTCGCAGTTCCGACTAACGGCCCGCAATTGTTTGAGACAGAATATTTGTTTTGGGCCGAAGCAAAAAAAGGCTATAAATCAAGTTTGGAAGAATCATTCGTCCAACTAATCATCACAATTGGCAAAGCTCGCACATTTGAACAACACCTTCCACCAAGATTTCTCGGTGCGTTTGACGCAGAAAAAATAGCCTTTATCCCCTATAACGACCTGCTCGACATCTTTCATCAAAACGATTTCAACTGGAAAGTCACTCCGTCGGATCACTCAACCAAAGAGTTTGCTTTGATTCTTGAGAAAGTAACCCATATACTTTCTCGGGAAATGCTTACATTCGATTATACCCGTGACCGCAAAGAACTGGAAAAATTCATCAAAAAGAATTTTATTGTAGGTAAGACAAGACTCTCTAAAATCCGAATAAGTAAAAACAACTTTGTAGCTATTTACCAAAAATGGCTTGCCGAGGTAAAGCCTACAATTAACGTAAACTGGGACAAAGCGAAAGAATCAGGAATTATCGATGCCGACTTTTATTTGGCCGACATTCTTTCTGAACACAATGTGACTCTGAAAGAGAAGTTATTCGTTTTATTGCGAGAGTCTTATTATGAGCTTGACCGAAAAATAAACGATGTAGGACTTTTCACATCAAGTACTGCAAACTTCAATGATGACCAAAAGGCCCACACTCTATTCTGGAACCGTTACAATCGACCACCCAAGCGTGAGTACTGGGACTACATAGTAGAACGCCGAGATCTTCTCGTGCCTCCTGATGTAAGGGAACGGAAAGGATCATACTTCACCCCACAGAAATGGGTAGAACTCTCTCAACAGTACCTTGCAGCCGAACTGGGAGAGAACTGGCAGGATGAATACTATATTTGGGACTGTGCAGCAGGTACCGGGAACCTCCTAAATGGATTGACTAACAAGTACCGCATTTGGGCATCTACGCTTGACAAAGCCGATGTAGATGTCATGAAAGAACGTATAAAGAACGGCAGTGCCAATCTACTCGAAGACCATGTATTTCAGTTTGACTTCCTTAACGATTCATTTGAGCGTCTCCCCCCACGCCTTAAAGAGATAATTGATAACGAAGATTTACGGAAAAAACTTGTCATATACATAAATCCGCCATACGCTGAAGCCGGTAATAGTAGGCAGTTATCGGGAATAGGTAAAAACAAGACCAACGTAGCAGTCTCTCATCAGACATATAAACGTTATATAGACCGGATTGGAATTGCGGGTAGGGAATTATTCGCACAATTTTTTATTCGCATTTATTTTGAAATCCCATCTTCGGTGCTTGCAGAATTTTCAAAGTTGAAAATTCTGCAAGCACCGAACTTCCGCGATTTCCGCTCCACATTCCGAGCGAAGCTCGGTCGAATTTTTTTGGTTCCGGCTGATACTTTCGACAATGTCAAAGGTAGCTTTCCTATTGCCTTCCATATATGGAGACTCGATTGTCCCGAATTATTTTCCCGTATTACAGGCGATATTTTTGATGCTGACGGTAGATACATCGGATCGAAATCTATAGAATCCAATGATGAAACAAGGACATTGACCGATTGGATAATTAGCACCCGGAATAGACATGGAGAGAAAATAATAGGTTTCAACTATAGTGCCGCGAACGATATCCAACATAACAACTATAACCGGATAGAGACTTCTAAAGAAATTTTGCCATCCCCAAGAGGCAGCCTTGTCACCTCACATAACCTAATCGAATCCTCAATTTATATCTCTGTACGAAAAGTAATCTCGCAAACATGGCTTAATGACCGCGATCAATATCTGTACCCTGATGATAGTTGGAATCACGATATTCTTTTTCAAAACGACTGCCTGACATTTGCTATATTCAACAACAATATTCAAAGTCAATTTGGCACCAACCATTGGATACCGTTTACTGAAGAGGAAGTCGGCGCAAGGGATAGTTTCAAGAGTCATTTCATGACCGATTTTATTTCAGGTAAAGATAGGCCAACGCAAGAGGCCGATTTATTTTCCGACAACACCCGCGAAGCCTGTCCACTGGAATTTTCCCAAGAAGCAGTTGCTGTCTTTGACGCAGGCCGTGAATTATGGCGCTATTATCACTCTCAGAATGATTCAAATCCCGATGCCTCTCTCTACGACATAAAACTCTACTTCCAAGGGACAAAGGCCATGAAAAATGGTAAAATTCAGATGAAAACCGACAGCACGGACAAAGTTTACACAGAACTTATCCGTAACCTACGCAACAAATTAAAAATTCTTGCCGCAAAAATAGAGCCAAAGGTTTACGAATACGGGTTTCTAAAAAAATAAGAGGATGTTTCCATTGATTAAAATTTAGATTTCCACTACAACGGCGTAGCCGCCAACTATGCGGCAGAGCCGCATTTTGACGTTAGCCACATGCAAATGCCCCGTTAGGCGGCATGCAGCTTGTGGTAAAATGATGTCAGGTAACCTCACGGCGGCAGAGCTGCCGGTCTGTGACAATTACACATCTTATGGCCAATACATATATTCAAATCTACCTTCATCTCGTGTTTG
>DLAR01000022.1 GCA_002494015.1 Porphyromonadaceae bacterium UBA7042
AATAACGAGTTGACTGAAAGATGCTACCACTTTGGGTTAACATTTGTTATTAAACGACCTCTTATTCTTCTGCCGGTCCTGATTCCCCGATAGCGGGAAGCAGGCGTTGCTCGATGGAGAGTTTTTCGGCCCCGGAGAGGAACTTGACTCTTATTTCGTCGCCTTCCTTGACCTCGGCATCGATAATCATCTCGGCCAGCTCGTCTTCAAGATATTTCTGAATGGCGCGTTTGAGCGGCCGCGCGCCGTATTGCGCGTCATAACCTTTGTCAGCCAAGAAATCCCGCGCCTCGTCGGTGATGTTGAGCGTGTAGCCGAGTTGTTCCAGTCTTTTTTTGAAACCGGCGAGCTCGATGTCGATGATTTTGAATATAGATTCGCGGCTCAGCGGGTCAAACATGATTATATCGTCGATGCGGTTGAGGAACTCGGGAGAGAACGCCTTGTTAAGTGCTTTCTGTAACACGCTGTGGCTGTATTCCTTGTCGCCGTCCGAGGCTCGGTTGAACCCGATGCCGGTCCCGAAGTCTTTGAGCTGCCGCGACCCGATGTTGGAGGTCATGATTATAATCGTGTTCTTGAAATCGATGCGGCGGCCCAGACTGTCGGTCAGCCGTCCCTCGTCCATCACCTGAAGAAGGATGTTGAACACGTCGGGATGGGCCTTCTCGATTTCGTCGAGCAGGACGATAGAGTAGGGGTGACGGCGCACTTTCTCGGTCAGCTGGCCGCCTTCCTCGTAACCGACATATCCGGGAGGCGCCCCGACGAGGCGTGACACGGTGAATTTTTCCATGTACTCGCTCATGTCGATTCGGATCAGGGTATCTGCCGAGTCAAACATGTACTCGGCCAGTTTCTTTGCAAGATGCGTCTTGCCGACACCGGTAGGCCCGAGGAACATGAAAGTCCCGATAGGTTTGTTGGGGTCTTTCAGCCCGATGCGGTTGCGCTGTATCGCCTTAACGATTTTGGCGATGGCGGCATCCTGCCCGATAATCTGACGCTGGAGCGTGGGCGACATCTCTTTAAGCCGTCGCCCCTCGGCCTGCGCGATGCGCTGCACGGGCACCCCCGTCATCATGGCCACGACTTCGGCAACCTTGTCCTCGTCGACAATCTCGCGGTGGGCGGTCAGTTGTTCCTCCCAGCGTCGCTTGGCATTTTCAAGCTCGGCCTTGAGTTTCTGCTCGCGGTCGCGGAACGATGCCGCTTTCTCGAAGTTCTGCGACTGGGCGGCGCGCAATTTTGCTGCGGCTGCCTCCTCGATGTTTTCTTCAAGCAGCTCGATGTCGCGCGGGACGGTGATATTGGTCACATGGACGCGCGATCCGGCCTCATCCATCGCGTCGATTGCCTTGTCGGGGAAGTTGCGGTCGCTGATGTAACGCTCGGTCAGCGATACACAAGCGTCAAGAGCCTCGGGGGTGAAGGTGACGTTGTGGTGCTCCTCATACTTGTCCTTGATGTTGTCAAGGATGACGCGGGTTTCCTCGGGAGTGGTCGGTTCTACCATCACTTTCTGGAAACGGCGTTCGAGGGCGCCGTCATTCTCTATGTTTTTGCGATACTCGTCGAGCGTGGTCGCGCCGATGCATTGGATTTCACCGCGCGCAAGGGCGGGTTTGAGCAGGTTGGCGGCATCCATCGACCCGGCGGCGTTGCCGGCTCCGACGATGGTGTGGAGCTCGTCGATAAACAGGATGATATTCTTGTTTTTGGCAAGCTCGTTGAGAATCGACTTGATGCGTTCCTCAAACTGGCCGCGATACTTTGTCCCGGCCACGATAGAGGCCATGTCGAGCGAGATGACGCGCTTGTCAAAGAGTATTCTTGACACCTTCCGCTGAACGATGCGCAGGGCGAGACCTTCGACAATGGCCGATTTTCCGACCCCCGGCTCACCTATCAGCACCGGGTTGTTTTTCTTGCGTCGGCTCAGAATCTGCGCCAGTCGCTCTATTTCGACTTCGCGCCCGACGACGGGGTCGAGACGGCCCTCCTCGGCTGCAAGCGTCATGTCGTTGCCAAATTTGTCAAGGGCCGGCGTGTCGTTCCCTCGGCGCGAGGCCGTGCCTGCCGCAGCCTGCCGGGAAGGTTCGCTGCCCTCTTTCGGCGAGTCGGGCATTTCGTCGTCATCGTCATCGTCGCCAAACTCGGCACTCATGCTCGTCGCCTGACGGTCGGCGGCGTTTTTTCCTGACATGAGCGCGTAGAGGGTCTCATAGGTTACGCCGGCACGGGTAAAATGCCCCATGAACGCAGAGTTGCGGGCTTCTGAATTATGGAATATCGCGAGAAGGAGATGGGCCGCATCCACCTCGTTGCTTTTTAACATGCGAGCCTCAAGAACGCTGAGCTTTATTATGCGCCCCGTGATGTCGCTCATCGTGACATCGGCGATGGCGACATTCCCGTGATACCCGTTTTCCATAGCCGCGTCAAACAGCGACTTGTCAAGCTGCGAGCCTAAATCCCGGGCCGAAGTGCCGCGTGAGGCCCGCTCGACAAGGCTGAACGACGACGACCCGGCGTCGGTCAATAACGACAGCAACAAGTGCTCGGGCATGACATGCGTGCTGTTGTGGCGCACAGCCTGATTGCGGCTGTCGGTCAGTATCTCTTTGAATTTCTGTGAATAAACTATGTCCATCAATCTTTGTACCTTTCTGAAAGTTTTGATGATAAATAAGCAAAAAATGTGCCAAACTGGAGGTGCTGACAGATTTTTGGATTCGCTTTAGTACTAATAACAATTAAAAAACATTTCTTGATTGCCAAAGGTAGCAATTTTTTCACGGAAAATTACTACCTTTGTAGGATAATTAACATATAAAAGTGCCGGGATTACACATTAATTATATGTAGGATATGATTGACCCCCGGACTCCTAAAGACTATTTAACATATCTTGTAAGAATAAATCATGATTGAAGAAGATCGCATTATTAAGATCAACATCGAAAATGAAATGAAGAGTGCCTACATCGACTATTCAATGTCGGTGATTGTATCTCGCGCGCTCCCCGATGTACGCGACGGTCTGAAACCCGTTCACCGTCGTGTGCTTTACGGAATGAACGAGATGGGCAACACTTCGGATCATCCCCACAAGAAGGCTGCCAACTGCGTCGGTGAGGTTATGGGTAAGTATCACCCTCACGGCGACTCCTCGATTTACGGCACCGTAGTGCGTCTCGCCCAGCCTTGGGCACTCCGCTACACGCTCGTCGACGGCCACGGCAACTTCGGTTCGGTCGACGGCGACGGCGCGGCCGCTATGCGTTATACCGAGGTGCGACTCCAGCGCATCGGCGAGGAAATGCTGGCCGACATCGAGTCTGACACCGTGGACTTCCAGCCCAACTATGACAACTCCCGTCAGGAACCTGTGGTGCTCCCCACCCGTTTCCCTAACCTTCTTGTCAACGGCGCGTCAGGTATCGCCGTCGGTATGGCCACCAACATGCCCCCCCACAACCTGACCGAGTCAATCAACGCCTGTGTAGCCCTCATCGACAATCCCGAAATGGAAATCTCCGAGCTGATGAAACACATCACCGCTCCCGACTTCCCCACCGGCGGCACGATTTACGGCTACAACGGTGTAAAAGACGCTTATGAGACAGGCCGCGGACGCATCGTCATCCGTGCCCGTGCCGAAATAGAGGTGGAAGACAATCATGAAAACATAATCGTGACCGAGATTCCCTACAACGTCATCAAAGCCGACCTGATTGCCTATATCGCCGACCTCGTCAATGAGAAAAAACTCGACGGCATCGCCGACATCAATGACGAGAGTGACTACAAGGGAATGCGCATTGTCATCAAGCTCAAGAGTGACGCCAACGCCAACGTTGTCCTCAACAAACTCTACAAGATGACCCAGATGCAGGCATCATTCAGCGTCAACAACGTGGCCCTCGTCAACGGCCGCCCCAAGACTCTGAACCTCAAGGAACTCCTGTCGGCCTTTGTCGACCACCGTCACGAAGTGGTAATCCGCCGCACCAAGTTCCAGCTCGCCAAGGCTCAGGAACGCGCCCACATCCTCGAAGGTCTCATCATTGCCTCGCAGAACATCGACGAAGTAATCGCAATCATCCGCGGAGCATCTGACACCGAGACTGCCCGCGCCAAGCTCTCAGAGCGTTTCGGCCTGTCCGACGCCCAGACCGCCGCAATCGTCGAGATGCGCCTCCGTCAGCTCACCGGCTTGGAACAGGAAAAACTCCTTCAGGCCTACAAGGAAATCGAGGACCTTATCGCCCGCTACCAGCTCATTCTCAGCGATGACCATGTGTGCCGCGAACTAATCAAAGAAGAACTGATTGAAATCCGCGACAAGTATGGCGACGACCGCCGCACCGACATCGACTATACCGCCGGCGACTTCAATGCCGAGGACTTCTACGCCGATGACGACATGATTATCACCATTTCCCACCTCGGCTACATCAAGCGCACGCCGCTCAGCGAATTCCGCGCTCAGAACCGTGGCGGAGTAGGTGCCAAAGGGTCCGATACACGCGACGAAGATTTCATCGAGCACATCTATCCCGCCTCGATGCACAACTACATGCTGTTCTTCACCCAGAAGGGCCGCTGTTACTGGCTCAAGGTTTACGAGATTCCTGAAGGAGCCAAGAACTCCAAGGGCCGTGCAATACAAAATCTGCTCAACATCGAACCCGATGACTGTGTCAAAGCGTTTATACGCGTGAAAGGGTTGAACGATGCCGAGTTTGTCGAGAAACACAACCTCGTATTCTGCACACGCAAAGGCGTAATCAAGAAAACGAAACTTGCCGCATACTCGCGTCCCCGCGCCAACGGAGTCAACGCCATCATCATCCGCGAAGGCGACGAACTCCTCGGAGTCGAGCTCACCGACGGCAACTCGCAGATCATCATGGCCAACCGCAACGGACGAGCCATCCGTTTCGACGAAACCCGTGTCCGCGAAATGGGCCGTATGTCAACCGGCGTGCGCGGCATGACGCTTGACGACGACAACGACGAAATCGTAGGCATGATATGCATGGAACCCGACACCGTCAACACTGTAATGGTAATCAGCGAAAACGGTTACGGCAAGCGCACCGCCCTCGACGTCGACGTAGAGACTGAAGACGGCACCATCGAGCGAGTTCCCGTTTACCGCGTCACCAACCGAGGCGGCAAGGGTGTCAAGACGATGAACATCACCGAAAAGACAGGCTCACTCGTTGCAATCAAGAGTGTAAATGACGACAACGACCTTGTCATCATCAACAAGAGCGGTATCACCCTCCGTCTCCGCGTGGCCGACATCCGCGTCATGGGACGTGCAACTCAGGGCGTGCGCATTATCAACCTCGAAAAGCGCAACGACACTATCGCTTCGGTATGCTGTGTCGACACTGACCCCGAAGAAGTTGTCGAGGAAGTTGAAGAATCAACCGACGTGATTGACGAAACCCTCGTCGACACCGGGGCTGAGGCAACGCTTTTCGACGACGAGCCTGTTGACGAAATCGACGAGGACGAAACCGAAACAGAAGAATGAAATAAACCCTAATATAAAGTTACTTAAAATCAATTCTCTTATGAAGAAGATTAGCATCCTTGGCCTATGCCTTGCAGCCGCATTTTCAATGACGGCACAGATCAATGTCGTTAAGGAGGCTGACCGCGAGTTTAAGAAAGTGAAAAACTATGGAGAATACCAGAAAACTCTCCAGATGATCACCCCCGCGTTCACCAACCCCGAGACCGACAAAGACGCCCAGACCTTCTACATCCCCGGAAAGGCCGGATTCAAACTCTATGACGACATGTATGGCCTCAAACAGTTTGGTCAGGACGTAAACCTCGTGGAAATGAGCAACGCCCTCATGGACGGCTATGACTACTCGATGAAGGCTCTCGCCCGCGACACTGTGGTCGTTATCGACAAGAAGACCGGAGAACCCAAACTGAACAAAAACGGAGAAGTTGAAACCAAGACCAAATACTCAAAGGATATCGTCAGCCAGATTTGCGGTCACTTTGCCGACTTCAGCAATGCCGGCTCAATCTTCTGGGGCGAGAAAGATTTCAACAAAGCCTATGATGCCTTTACCGTCTATCTCTCGATTCCCGGTAATCCCGTCTTCGGCAAGGACGCTCCCAAGCAATTGCCCGACTCGACTGCTGCCGAGTTTGAAATGTATCGCGCCTATGCTGCGATGAATGCCAACAAACTCCCGCAGGCTCTCGACGCATTTGACTCGATGGTCGCACTCGGCGGTGTCCCCGACACTGTCGCCTACGACTTCGCCTTCAATGCCGCTTACCAGAGCGAAAAGGACTACCCCCGCATGCTGAAATATACCCAGCAGGCCTACGAGAAATTCGGCGACTCACAACCCCGTTTCCTCGAACTCCTTGTCAACATCCACATCGACCAGAAAGATTATGACACCGCCAAGCAGCTCCTTAACGGCGCTATCGCCAGGGATCCTAACAACGCCGGATACTATTTCTCGCTCGGATTCCTCAGCCAGTCGATGAACGATATGCCCGCAGCCAAGGCCGCTTTCAAGAAAGCGACCGAGCTTGACCCCAAGCACGCCCGCGCCCTGCTCGCCTACGCATCCCTTCTCGCAACCGAGTTTGACGCCCTCGATAGCGACGCGTCTGCCAAGATGTCACAGGCCGAGTATAACAAATACTTCGTCGAGACCCTCAAGCCCATGCTTCTGGAAATCGCACAGTATTGCGAAGCTTCTTATGCCGCCGACGAGGAAATGACCGACGCGCTCCGCACCCTCCGTCAGGTTTACTACCGTCTCAACGATGCTGAAAACCTCAAGCGCGTAGAAACCCTCCTTCTCTAAACTGCAACCATTACAGCTGCTTTATGCTGCTGTGAAATAACAATTTATGCCGTGTCCGCATCCAAAAGCGCGACACGGCATACATTTAATCCACAAATTAAGAGGGCGTTTCATAACAAATGTTATGAAACGCCCTCTTAGCCTCTTTGGCAACGGCATCGGGCAGAGGTGTGTTGCAGAAACCACGGGAATAAAGAAATGGAATCACTCTTGCGCTCAAAGTGATTCCATTTCTGTTATTGTTGTCAGGGAGATATTGTGATGTGTTAAAAGGTATGCCTTGTCAATGTTAACGCCTGTTTTTTTGATTGACAAGCCTGAGCCGTTGTTATTTGTCGTCAGATTCGGGTGCCTGATCAATGAGGTCGAGGAACTGGTCGAGCTTGGGGGTCACGATGATTTCGGTGCGGCGGTTGCGCTCGCGTCCGGCATCGGTAGTGTTGTCGGCAATGGGGTTATATTCTCCTCTTCCGGCGGCGGTCAGACGGTTGGGGTTAACCCCGAAGTCATTTTGCAGCACCTGAACGACCGAGGATGCCCGCAGCGTGGAGAGGTCCCAGTTGTTGCGGATGTTGGTGCGCGAAATGGGCACATCGTCGGTGTTGCCCTCGACAAGCACGTCATAGTCGCCGTAATCCTTGATAATCTTGGCAATCTTGGAAAGAGTCTCCATTGCGCGTGAGCTGACTTCGTAGCTGCCTGACTTGAACAGCATGTTGTCGGCCAGCGAAATGTAGACCACGCCTTTCAGAACCTTGATGTCAACGTCGCGCAACTCGTCGCGGCTGAGCGAGCGGGTCAGGTTGTTGGTCAGCACCATGTTGAGCGAGTCGCTCTTGGATTTGGCGTCGACGAGCTGTTTGATATACTTGTTGGAGGCGTTTATTTCGTCAACGAGTTTGGCGATGTTTACGCTGCCCTGTGTTCCCTGACGCAGGCTCTCGTCAAGGGATGCCTGCAGGGCGGCATATCCATCTTTGAGTTCTTGGTTGCGCTTGCGGGCATCTTCAAGCATCGCGTCGAGGTTTTTGCCATTGGTTCGGCACTCGGTGAGGGCAATCTGTGAAGCGTTGTACTCCTTGGACAGCGAGTCATAGTCGCTTTTAAGGGCGGCATACTTCTTGTTGCTGACACATCCGGTGAACATCAGTCCGGCAGCAGCGATTGTAAGGATTAAAGCTCTTGATTTCATAATGATTACATTTTGCTTTATTAGAATTAACGATTATTTCATGTGATGGGTTCATTCGCGGTAGTACACGCGCTTGACACGGGTCGAAATGGATGTAAGGACTTCGTAGGGGATTGTGTCGAGGATACCGGCCAGTTCTTCGACGGGGATGTTTTCGCCGAAAATCTCCACGCGGTCACCCACTTTGCAGTCAGGGACATCGGTAATGTCAATCATGCATGCGTCCATGCAGATGGTGCCCACGATGGGGCACCTGCAGCCGTTGACGGCCACCGACGAGTTGCCCCAGCCGTAGTGGCGGTTCATGCCGTCGGCATAACCGACAGGGATTGTCGCGATGATTGAATCGCGTGTCAGCCGTCCGCGACGGTTATAGCCGATAGTGGTTCCGGACGGCCAGTGCTTTATAGATATTATAGTGGTGTGGAGTGATGACACAGGGCGCAGCTCGTCCTGCGAGCCGTCGTGCATGGTGCGTATCCCGTAAAGGCCGATTCCGAGGCGCACAAGGTCGTGCTGCTGCTCAGGGAAACGGGTGATTCCGGTCGAGTTGAGGATGTGACGCAGGATGCGGCGGCCGGGACAGCCTGCCTGAATTTTGTCACAACAGCGGTCAAAGTAGCTGAACTGCCCTCGGGTGTAGTCGTCCTCGTCGGGGTTGTCGGCTGCACACAGATGGCTGAAAACTGACTTGGGGATGACCTGATTCTGACCCGATAGAGTCGCAAGTAGCTGCGGGATGTCTTCCTCTACAAACCCGAGGCGGTGCATTCCCGAGTCGATTTTGATGTGGACGGGGTAGTCGGTTATGCCGCATTTTTCGGCCTCGCGTATGAGTTGCTTGAGGAAGTCGAGGCTGTAAATCTCGGGTTCGAGATGGTTGGCAAATAGGGAGGTGAAATTCTCGACTTTGGGATTCAGCACGATTATCGGCATCGTGATTCCTGCTTTTCTCAAGTCGACACCCTCGTCATGGACGGCGACGGCAAGATAAGTTGCGCCCTGTGCCTGCAACGTTTTGGCGAGTTCAAAAGACCCTGCTCCGTAACCCGAAGCCTTGACCATGCATACTATCCCGGTTTCGGGTTTCAGATGGGAGCGGAACCAGTTATAGTTGTGGACGATGGCATCAAGGTTTATTTCAAGGACGGTTTCGTGCTGACGTGCTTCGAGCATCTCGCAGATGCGCCCGAAGTCAAACTGCGGCGCGCCCTTGACAAGAATAAGTTCTCCGGCAAAGTCGGCAGGCGACATTTCGGCAAGAAAATCCTCGGTCGAAGGGAAAAAACGTGCATCGGTGCCGAAATATTTCCCGTGGCGGGAAATCTCGGGCCCGATGCCGATTACACGGTCGATGTTTTTGCAGCGCAGCAGGTCGGCGGCGTTGCGGTAGACGATTGACGGGTCGTGGAAATCATGCATAAGGTCACTTAGTATCACTGTGGAAGTGCGTGACCCTTCGGCACGCCGCGACATAAAGTCAAGTGCCGGGGCGAGCGACTGGAAGTCGGAGGTATAGCTGTCGTGGATGAGCATGCATCGGTTAAGTCCCTCGATTACTTCCAGACGGGTGCCTATCGGTGACAGGCGGGCCATGCGTGATGCGATTGTCACGGGCATGTGGCCGAGATAAAGCATGACGGCAAGACAGTGGATGACATTTTCAATGTCATTGTCGGCAGTAAACGGCACGGTCAGTTCTCCGTCGGTGATATTCAGATAACTGTAGGCAATTGTCGTTAACTTCTCTCCCTTGTCGATTGTGCTGATAAAGAGGGGGCGGTCAGAATCGGTGCGCGACCACGCGATTTCTTTTGCTGTCAGGCATGCGTGTGCGACCACGTCGGCAATAAGCTCGTTGTCACCGTTGTAGACGACCACGTCGCAGTCGCGCATCATGATTGCTTTTTCCTCACACTTGTCACGCATGGAGCTGAACGAGCCGCTGTGTTCCATCGTGATGTTGGTCAGCAACGTTATGTCGGGTCTCACTATGGAGTGCAGCCGGGCCATTTCGCCGGGCATCGATATTCCGGCCTCGAAGATGCCGAGCTGTGCCGACTCGTCAAGCTGCCACAGCGACAGCGGCACGCCTAACTGGGAATTGTAGCTGCGGGGGCTGCGCACGATGTTCATGTCATCCTGCAACAGGCGGTAAAGCCATTCTTTGACCGTTGTCTTTCCCCGGCTGCCTGTCACGGCGATTACCGGCATGGAAAACTTTGCGCGATGGCTGCCCGCAATAGATTGCAATGCCTTGACAACGTCGGTGACGATGAAGAAATTGGCGTCAGTGACGCTATTCATTTCTTCGGGGACATGAGTTACGACAAAGTTTCGCACCCCCTTGTCATAGAGCGCGACGATATATCTGTGGCCGTCGTTCTGTGGCGTTTCGAGGGCAAAAAACAGGGATGAGGCGGGGTAGGTGACCGAGCGGCTGTCAATGAGCAGGTCGGTTATGGGGAGTGAGGGGCATACAGGCTCGGGAAGATGTAATTCCCTCGCGATGGAAGATGCTGTATAGTTCATAATTCAAGTACCTGATGGTTCGCAATATACTCTTCCAGAGCCTGCCCGGTGACAGGGTAGGTCCGAAGAAAGTTCTCTTTCATTTTGCGTCGCGCGTCAATTTCGGCCGATATGGACTCGGGCGACGTGGAAAGAGGGCGGTGGTTCATGCGGCGGGTGAGATTGCGGCAGTCGAGAGCCGTTGCACGGGTGTCAGCCGTCGTAAACGACTCCAGAAAGATGTCATAGATGTAATTGACCGCGACTGTCGACGGGTGTTTCATGTCATCGGCATAAAAACGGTAGTCGCGCAGGTCGTCCATCATGATTTCAAAGGCCGGGAAATAGACGGCGGACTGAGGATGCTTTTTAATGACCCGGTGCAATCCGAGCAGCAAAGCGGCCTTGGACAGGGCGTTTTCATGCATCCCGTATCCGGTGTGACGTATAGGGCTGACGGTGAAAATTATTTTTGCCTCTTTGTTGACGCTCCTGAGGGTGTCGATGGCGCTGTTGACCGCGTGGTCGACCTCGCAGGAGTCCATTTCAAATTCATCGAATGTGCCGGCCGGCATTTTGTGGCAGTTGGCCACTACGATGCCTTTCTTCAGCGTAAATCCTCTCGCGCTGCCGAGAGTGATGATTATCACCGTAGCATTATGCAGCCGTTCCGCGCCGCGGATGAGTGACTTGTTCATCTTTTCAAGCGCGTTTGCGGGAGACGGTGATGAGAATGCCGAGTGGAAATAGAAACTGTGCCACAATCCGTTGTGCTGAAAGAGTTCTTCAGGTGTGACTGGGTTTCTTTCGGCAAGCCGTTGGATGGCAAGATGAATGGAGCGGGGGTTGTAGAGCGCGCCGAATGGATTGACAACTGTGTCAAAGAGGTCGGCTTCGAGGCGGGAGCCGATATTATCGCTGAAGCAAGATCCAAGCAGCAGTATGCGGTCGTTGTGGGAGATTAGTCCTTCACGGCCTTTCAGCGGCTCGACCTCGGTGCGCAGTTTTAGAGGGTGTTTCATAACA
>DLAR01000040.1:0-3752 GCA_002494015.1 Porphyromonadaceae bacterium UBA7042
TTGTTATGAAACACCCTCTTAATCGAGCTACTGAATGATGCAAAGACGCATTGAACTTTCATAAAGCATCAGTGCGTCCTTGCATCAGATAATTATAACAGAGGTTATTTCACTACTTTTATAGAACCGGCCTCACCCTTGACGATATAGATGCCATTGGGGAGATGAGATGCCTCGATTTCAGTGCTGTCCTGAGACGCGCTGACTTGGGCCACGAGCTGTCCCGAGATATTGTAAACCGAGATTGTCTCGCCTTCGGCAGTTCCACTCACCAAAAGAATCTGAGAATTGTCAAACCGGGCTGCAAACACGATTTCTCCAAACTGGTCGACGGCCACGCCACTCTGCTTGGGGTCGTTCAACGCAATCCAAAGTTGCCATCCGGCTCCATAGCCTTTCTTTGAGATGTCGAGATTATCGATGCTGTACCATCCGCCATCGGCCGAAATTAACGATCCTTCGGGAACAGCGTAGGGCTGTGCATAAAGGCCGGTGACTCCGTGACCGAATTTCACCGCGGTAGTGGCAAAATAAGAGCGTCCGAGATTGACATCTTCGGCATCGATAGTCAACGTTGGGTCAAACTCCATTGCTATATATACCGTGCCTGACACTTTAACCGGCTCGGGGAACTCGATAAATCGTCCTTCTGACGAGATAGAGCCGAGACCCGATGCACCAAGCGCTTCACCCATAGTCATGTCGACACGACCAAATACTTTCTGGGGGTCAAGGCTTCCGTCTTCTTTCGCGCCATACAACACCATCGCGAAACTTTTTTCACGGTCATCGGCATAAGAGGTGGAGGTATTGCGATAACGGCGTTCTGCAATCCAGAAAGATACTTGGCGAATCCACACGTCCATATCGTCAGAGAAGTTATAACGCTGAGCGATATTGAAATAATAGTGGTTATAGCCTGTAATGAAGTCACCTTCAGGATCAGTGTCAAAGGCCGGAACCTGTCCGCGGTCTACAAGCATGTCGCTGCGACTGTTGTGCAGGTGAAGAGCACAGTCGGTCACGCTCTCGTCCTCACCGATAACCGAAATTTCAAAAGTCTTGGAAGTCGAACGTGTTCCACGGGTATTGGTAGCCTCCAGTCCGACCTTGTAAGTTCCCGAAGAAGGCACTACAAACGACGGATTGACTTCGGTCGACGAATCAATCTCGGAACCGTCTTGCGACAGGGTCCACTTGTAAGATTCGGCATAACGGCTCGTGTTTACAATCTCGACCGGCATACCCTTGAAGGCAACCATATTGTCAGTGTAAAGGTCTATCATCCCGGCAGGGGCAAACGAAGGCTCAACACGGGGAATCAGACCGGGTGCCGTAATCTGCAGATAATCGACAGCAATCATTCCTGACTTGGCCGGTCCCGAGACTGCAAACGAAAAACAATAAGGTCCTGAAATCTGGGGAGTAAATGTCAAGTCGCGCTTGACCCACTTGGTGTGCTGCTCGTCATAGGTAGCAAGAACATTATGGAACTCTGAATCCTGCTCTGTGCCGACAGTGAATTGCATAGTCGGGAGATGCAATACTCCATCATCATCCCAATTGCCTTCAATCATCGTATAGAACGAGATTGAATATTCAGTACCGGCCTCAAGATTGAAGAAAGGAGTGAAAGCCTTTTCGTCACGTTCTGAAACTCCCGAAGGCGCTACCATATAATAGAGACCCTCTACACCGGGAAGAAGCTTGTCAAGGTTTGCCGTTACCCATACCGAGGTGCCGACCGAATGCCAGCCAATGGGGAGATGGCTCTTTCCGTCATAATGTTCCGGATCCGAGAATGTCTCGATATAAGGAAGGTCGATACAATCCACGAGGTTATCTTCGTTGGGTTCCAACACTATTTCAGGTTCCTTGTCCTCAATCGGGCGCTTGCCTGACACAATGATGTCGTCAAAGGCTATAAACTGCCCTTTGCCCACCAGTCCGTGGGTTATATGGAGCGAGAAACAGTATTCGCCGTCGGCGGCAGGAGTAAAATCAAACTTGTAATCCACCCATTTTCCACTGTTGTCAGGTTCAATCGAGCCGACTGACACAGTCTGAGCTTCAGCGGCCTGAGCGTTACCGGCTTTAATATCCACGCCGTAGGAACGCACATATATGTCTCCTTGTCTAAAGAGGCTGAACTCGATAGTAGCTTTTTCGCCACCCACAAGTTTGTACATCGGAGTATATATCACTTCACCGGCAGCTGCGGTGACAGCACCGAGCATATAATCGCCTGACTTGGTCGGATAGCCGAAATAATCGCTTGTCTCTCGCTTGAATCCGGGGGCCTCGTTAAGCCATCCGGCGGGCACAACGGCACCGTCGGCAAAGTCGGCATCTTCATCAAAATTGGTTTCGACTTCAAAAGGCTCGCTCGGGGTGGGGTCAACCGGCTCGACCGGCTCGACATCTCCGCCCGGCGCAACACCGGTGATTACAAAGTCGTCAAATCCGAGACTCTTTCCGCTTCCTGTGGTATAGGCGGTAAGGGTCAGCGAGAAACAGTAGTCGCCATCGCTTTCAGGCGTAAATTCAAACTCGAAATCGGTCCAGTCGGGGTAACCCTTCTTCTCGACCTCTCCCACCTGAATTGTCTGGCTTTCGGCATCCTGCGCAGTACCAGCCTTGACATTCAGGCCGAAACTGTAGACATAAACGCTGCCTTCGGGAGCGATATAGCTGAACGCGATTTTGCATTTTTCACCACCTTTGAGCTTCATCATCGGAGTGTAGAGAGCCTCTCCCGGTTTCCCGATGGCTTTGCCGACAATGTGGTTACCCGATTTAGCCGTAAAACCGAAATAGTCACCTTCCTCACGCTTGAAACCGTCCGATGCCCATTCTCCGGGAAAATCCTCCTCGTTTTCAAAATCATAGGTTAACGTGAATGTCCCTCCCGCGGGTGTTTCGGGATTTTCAGGGTCGTCGCCCGACGATTCTTCAACCAAGATGGAGACATCATCAAGAGCCACGGGACGCTCGCTACCTCCGGCAAGTCCGTCGGTAAACGAAATCGAGAAACAATACTCGCCGTCACTCTCGGGAACAAAAGTAAAAGAGACCGTTTCCCATTCGGGATGATCCTTTGCCTCTACTACCCCTACTTGAACAGTGTGGTCAAGCAGACTTTGGGTAGAACCCGCCTTGATTATAAATCCCTGACTACGATAATCTTTTAATGCAGCATCGGCCGGCGCGATAAAACTTAGTTTGACCGTGCATTTCTTTCCTGCCGAAAGCAATATCTTGGGCGTGTACAGCACATCGGCCTGACTGACAAGTGATTTTCCAAGGACACACTCGCCCGAACAGGCTTCAAAACCAAACACTGAAGCAGGCTTGCAAGAAAATACGTCACCATCATAGGCCCACCCTTCAGGGAAGTCAGACCCGTCGTCAAAATCATACTCGGCTACGGGAATTTCCGCTCCTGAAACATTCAGCCATCCGCCTGTCAGCATCAAGGCTAAAAATAATACTGTAAAATACTTTTTCATTAAAATTTATTAATAGATTGAATGGTAAAATTTACAACAAATAATGTAACGCACAACTTTTGTTTCCAAAATGACGCTACAAATATATACGTTTAGTTTTATATACACAACAAAAATTCACACAAAACACTAAAAAAGTAACAAAAATAACAAATATTCCCCTATATTATATCATTCGTCACACATTCAATCCCAACATTCCATATCGTGTCAATAATAAATAAGGTGTCCGCCCGAGTTTTA
>DLAR01000040.1:4051-9706 GCA_002494015.1 Porphyromonadaceae bacterium UBA7042
TAAAACTCGGGCGGACACCTTATTCGATTCTTTTTATTACTTGTGCAGAGTTTCCATGACGGTTGCACGGCCTATCCTGATGAAGTCAAGAACGGGGCGAGACGAGGGACACGCATAGCTGCACGATCCACACATGATGCAATTGGCAATCTTCTGTTCTTTGGCCTCGTCAAAACGATGCAGGCGCGACAACGTGCTGAGCAGATAAGGCTCAAGTCCCATAGGGCACGCATCTACACATGCCCCGCAACGTATACACGGCTCTATCTCGGGACGACGGGACTCGCTTGCCGGGAACAGCAACAGTCCCGAGGTCGATTTCACGACAGGGGTGTCAAGATTTGAGGCGCTGCGCCCCATCATTGGCCCTCCCACTATTATTTTGCCGACTTCCGAGGAGAACTCTCCCACCATATCGCGCATCGACATCCCTACCGAGACTTGGTAATTACCGGCCTTGCCGGGTGACACCAAAGTCATCACTCTCTCCATCAACGGTTCTCCGTAAACCACGGCCCGCTCGACAGCAAGCGCGGTGGCGACGTTCTGGACAATCACGCCTGTGGAAACAGGAAGGGCTCCCGAGGGGACCTCGCGACCGGTGACAGCCTCTATCAACTGTTTTTCTCCTCCCTGTGGATATTTTACTTTCAGCGTCATCACTTCGACACCCGGGACCGAGGCTGCGGCAGCCGAGAGGGCGGCAATCGCCTCGGGTTTGTTGTTTTCGACAGCTATAACGCCGCGACTGACACCGGCGGCTCGCATGAGCAGCCGGGTTCCGCGCACGATTTCGGCGGGACATGCGCGCATCACCGCATCGTCACACGTCAGATACGGCTCGCATTCCGCTCCGTTAACAATGACCAGCTCGGGAGCCATCCCTTCAGGAGGCGATAACTTTACATGGGTAGGGAAAGCAGCACCGCCCATCCCGACAATACCTGCGTCACGGATAATTTCCACAATTTCTTTTGAGTCAAGCGCCTCGACAGTAGCCTCGTCACGCACGGGCGATAGCGTGGCGACAGTTTCCTCGTCGCGACGGCGGTCCTCATCGTCACTCTTGATGTAAACGGCATCGGCAGGGACTCCCTGCGGTGTCTTGCACTTGTCGATTTTAACGACCTTTCCCGAAACGGGAGTATGGACAGGAACCGAGACAAATCCGTCGGGTTCGGCAATCATCTGGCCGCGCACGACATGGTCGCCTACCTTCACCACGGGGCGCGCCGGCGCGCCGATATGCTGGTTCAACGGCAACACGACCTCATCGGGACGGGGCAAAACGACGATGGGACTTCCGGCGGTCAATTTGTTTTCTGACGGATGAACGCCTCCGATTGAAAATGTCTTCATATTCAGTTTTCGGTTGTCGGGGTGGGAACTTTAAAACTTGAATGTATTGCTCCGGTGGGACAGACCGCAACGCATTTGCCACACAGGCGGCATTTCTCACAGTCGATATAGGCAAGATTGCCCGTGAGCGTAATGGCATCGTGGGAACACGTTCTGACACACTTCCCGCAGCCGATACAAGCCGCCTTGCAGTCTTTTCGCGCCACTGCGCCTTTCTCATGGTTGGAACAGGCTACCCACACGCGCATTCCGCGAGGGCCTTTCATCCTCAGCTCCATCAGCCGGCGGGGACATGATTTCACACACACTCCGCAGCCGGTACACTTTTCGTCGTCAACAACCGGCAACCCGGTGTCGGAATCAAGATGAAGGGCTTCATACGGGCATGCCTTCACGCAGTCTCCGCACCCCAGACATCCGACCGGGCAGGCACCTTCGCCACTGCCGAGAAACGACTCGATGGCACACGACGGGGGGCCGTCATAGGCGGCGACACGGGTACGCATGGAGCATGTGCCGTTGCACTTCAGCACAGCGACACGGGGTTTCCCCGCCACAGCCGCGAGACCCGTAATCTCGGCGATACGTTTCATCACGCCGTTTCCCGATGCGGGACACGCGAGGGAATCAAGACTGGCAGCCTTTACACAAGCCACGGCAAAGTCACGACAACCGCTGCGGCCACATCCGCCACAGTTGGCACCGGGAAGCAAAGCCTCGATTTCGTCAATACGCGGGTCTTCTTCCACATTGAAGCGATTTGCCACCACATAAAGCACGGCGGCCCCGGCCACACCGATTCCGCCAAGTATCAGTACCGATGTCAAGATTACGGACATCTTTTCAATACATTTGCGAGTTGTATATCAATTTTATAATTGTGTCATTCAACCGTCACATCCCAGCGGACGCGCGATGCAAGCTGCCGACGGAAAGCGAACAGGACAGCGTCATAGACAAGCATCGTCCCCACGCCTGCTATGACCGACCATATACCCCAGTCCTCCGATGCGCCGTAAAACACAATCGAGACAAGAATCACGAGCGGCACGATAAAGAGCCAGAACGAAGAAAAGAGGGTGGAACCCGACGAGGCGGTCAGCCTGACCCTGTCACCAGCCTTGAACCTGTCGGCAGCACGGCGGCAACCGACAGTCAGCAGCGGTCCTTCGACGCTGCGACCCGTGCAGAGGGCCGTTATGGTGCATCCGTCACAATTGCAGTCATCGTCCTTGACTTTGACCACGATGAAGTCACACCCGACCTTTTCAACTATTCCACGATGGGAAACATTGTCCGACACCCCCATACGTTCTCAGGGACGCTTTTCGTAATAAGGAATATCGACAAGTTTCATGTCAAACACGAGCGTCGAATAAGGAGGAATGACATATACCCCGCCGCTTGAGCGGCCGGTCGAGCCATAGGCCTGCTCGCAGGGAATGACGACACGGGCACTGTCGCCCACACGCATATTCATGAGGGCGATAGTCCATCCCTGAATAACCCCGCTGGGCATAAACTGCGCCACACTGTCAATCTGGTTATAGGACGAGTCAAAGGCCACACCGTTATACAGGCGGCCTATATACTTGACGCTGCATGTCGAGTTGAGCATCGGAGACAGGTTTCCCGCCGACGCTGCTCTGTCGCTCAGATAGCGTATGAGAATCTGCGCTCCGGGATTCCACGAGGGGGAGACGACCGAGTAGACCGGGGTCACGCCGCCGTCGGTGAGGAATTTCTGCTCGTCGAAAAACGCTATATTGGTCTTGCGCCATTCGCCATACTGCTCAAGAACCGACTTATTGTCATCGTCGTTACACGACGCGACCATCATTGCGGCCAATGCCAGCGGAAAGACAAGTAGCTTGGAAAATACTTTCATCTAATTACTGTTAGAACTCTACTTTCGGTGCGCTTTGCGCGCTTTGGTCAGCTTGGAACTGGGGTTGTTTCTCAAATCCGAACCATCCGGCGTAGATATTGGTGGGAAATTTCTTAATCGAGGTGTTATAATCGGCCACAACCTGCGTGTAACGGCCACGGGCGGTTGCGATACGGTTTTCAGTGCCTTCGAGCTGCACCTGAAGGTCGCGGAAATTCTCGTTGGCCTTCAAGTCGGGATAAGCCTCTGAGACGGCAAGGAGCGACTTCAGCGCGCCGGTCAGGTTGTTCTGGGCCTCTTGAAACTTGGCGAGGGTTTCCTCGTTGAGATCCTCGGCATTGATGTTGATCGATGTGGCAGCCGCGCGTGCTTCGGTAACCTTTTCAAGTGTCGAGCTTTCATGCGCGGCATATCCCTTGACAGTGCTGACAAGATTGGGAATCAAGTCGGCACGACGCTGGTACTGATTCTGGACTTCGGCCCACGACTGCTCTACGCCCTGCTTTTTCTCAACGAGAGAGTTATAGTTGCAGGAGGTGAATACCGGCAGCATCATTATTGCTGTCACAATGGTGAGAAGGGTACGTTTCATAATTTCGAGTATATTAAAATGAAGATGAAAAAGTCAAGGCAATCAATGTGTTGAACAGTGTATCACCTTAACTTTTCCAACCCACTGACGTGTATTGTCTTTATTTTAACTTGCGCAGCAGCGAGGTGAGGCTGACACGGTCATGGATAATCTTGTGGAGGTCATCGATGCTGACACGGGTCTGTTCCATAGAGTCACGCTCGCGCAGTGTGACGGTGTTGTCTTCAAGTGTCTGATGGTCGACAGTGATGCAGAAAGGCGTGCCGATTGCATCCTGACGGCGGTAACGCTTGCCGATTGAGTCTTTTTCCTCATAATGGGTCGAGAAATCAAACTTCAGGTCGTTGACAATCTCGCGGGCCTTTTCAGGAAGACCGTCTTTGCGCACCAGCGGCATAACGGCGCATTTGACAGGCGCGAGGGGCGCGGGCAGGTGAAGCACGACGCGCTTTTCGCCCCCTTCGAGTTCCTGTTCCTCGTAGGAGGAGCAGAGAACGCTCAGGAACATGCGGTCAACACCGATGGATGTCTCTATAACATACGGGGTGTAGCTCTCGTTCAGTTCAGGGTCGAAATACTGGATTTTCTTGCCCGAGAACTTCTCGTGTTGCGAGAGGTCAAAGTTGGTGCGGGAGTGGATACCCTCGACCTCCTTGAATCCAAACGGCATCTCAAACTCGATGTCGGTGGCGGCGTTGGCATAGTGGGCGAGCTTGTCGTGGTCGTGATAGCGATATTTCTCGTCGCCGAGGCCGAGTGCCTTGTGCCAGCGCAGACGGGTTTCTTTCCAGCGCTTGAACCATTCAAGTTCCTCACCGGGACGCACGAAGAACTGCATTTCCATCTGCTCGAACTCGCGCATGCGGAAGATGAACTGACGGGCCACAATCTCGTTGCGGAAAGCTTTGCCTATCTGGGCGATACCGAAGGGGATGCGCATGCGGCCTGTCTTCTGCACGTTGAGATAGTTGACAAAGATACCCTGCGCGGTCTCGGGGCGCAGATAGACGGTCATAGCGCCGTCGGCTGTCGAGCCCATCTCGGTCTTGAACATGAGGTTGAACTGGCGCACTTCGGTCCAGTTTTTGGTTCCCGAAATGGGGCACACGATTTCCTCGTCAAGAATTATCTGGCGCAACTCGTCAAGGTTGTTGTCGTTAAGAGCCGTGGCAAAACGCTCGTGCAGCGCGTCGCGCTTGGCCTTATAGTCAAGAACGCGAGGATTGGTGGCACGGAACATAGCCTCGTCAAACGATTCACCGAAACGCTTGGCGGCCTTTGCGACCTCTTTCTCGATTTTTTCGTCAATCTTGGCAAGGTGGTCCTCGATAAGCACGTCGGCACGGTAGCGTTTCTTGGAATCACGGTTGTCAATCAAGGGGTCGTTGAATGCGTCAACGTGGCCTGAAGCCTTCCAGATTGTGGGATGCATGAAAATAGCCGAGTCAATACCGACGATATTTTCATGGAGGAGCGTCATCGCGTCCCACCAATAACGCTTGATATTGTTCTTCAGCTCGACACCGTTCTGACCGTAATCATAGACTGCGGAAAGGCCGTCGTAAATTTCACTTGACTGGAACACGAAACCATATTCCTTGGCATGAGATACAATTTTCTTAAAGACTTCGTCCTGAGTTGCCATTGTAATAATATTGTAATTATACTGTTTTTTTGATAATCGACTTTGATTGGGCCGTGAAGCGATTGTGTCGCCCTGCCACATATTAGAGGGCAAAGATAGCACTTTTTTTCCCAATCACAAAATATAGTGAAAGGCGAAGCAGGGCCGGCGCACGGCTCTTTCATTTAAAAA
>DLAR01000085.1:0-5532 GCA_002494015.1 Porphyromonadaceae bacterium UBA7042
TTCAAACCCGAAGACTGAGTTCTTCAAACAAATCTCTTATTTTGCACTTGCCAGTTGAACCTGCGGTGCGCCGTGGACTGAAAACAACGCCGAAAACAGCGATTTTATAATTGGGAAAATAAAAGAATATTTGTTATCTTTGTCAGCTCGTCATAATCGTGGCGTACAGTAGCAAATAAATTATTTTACCAATCAAATCTGATATGAAAATAGGTCATTTAGTATTATTCGCCTCTCTCATCAGTATTGTGTCCGGGACGAGTGTCAATGCAGCCGAGCCTTCAGGTTATTATTCCGCATGCGAAGGCAAGAGCGGCGCGGCACTTTTGTCGGCACTCAACAGCAAGATCGGCAGTCATACCAATGTCGGGTATGACGGGTTGTGGAACGTCTACAAGACCTCGGATGTCAAACCCAACGGTAAAATCTGGGACATGTATTCGACCAAGGAATGGCCCGTAAACAGCCAGCGCTGCGGCAACTACAAAAATGTGGGAGATTGCTATAACCGCGAGCATTCGTTCCCCAAAAGCTGGTTCAGCAAAGGGGAGCCTATGTCCAGTGATGCGTTCCACATATATCCGACCGATGGCAAAGTCAACGGCCAGCGCAGCAATTTCCCCTACGGCGAATGTGCCAACGGTACCACGCTTTCCGGCAACGGAGGCATAAAGGCGCTCGGCAAGTTGGGAGCATCGACCTATCCCGGGTATTCCGGAACGGTTTTCGAGCCGGTCGACGAGTATAAAGGAGACTTCGCGCGCACATATTTCTATATGGCGGCTTGCTATAATGACAAGATTGCCGGATGGAACAGCGATATGCTTGCCGGCAACAAATTTCCCGCGTTCAAATCTTGGGCAATAAACATGCTGATGAAATGGCATCGTCAGGACCCTGTCAGTCAGAAAGAGATAGACCGCAACGACGCGGTCTATCAATATCAGAAAAACCGCAACCCGTTTATAGACCACCCGGAACTTGCCGAATACATCTGGGGCGATAAGAGCGACACCGCATGGTCTATCGGTGGAGTCGCCGACCCGGTGATTACCCTCCCGGCCAATGGCTCGGTTGTTGATCTCGGACTGACCGGAATCGGAGTCGAACGCGTTGCGACAGTCATCGTGCGTGGAGCCAATCTGACCGATGATGTTGCCGTCACGGTTTCGGGGACTGGTTTCTCGGCTTCTGACAAGACCCTTTCAGCATCGGACGCCAATTCTGTCACCGGTGCGCATCTGAAAGTCTCATATCTCTCATCGACAGAAGGAGAGGCTTCCGGAACGGTGACGCTCAAGTCGGGCGCGGCATCCACAGCCATAACGGTCAAGGCCCGAGCTGTCAGCGGCATTCCGGCAGAAAAGGCGACCGATGTGAGCGAAGATTCATTTGACGCCAACTGGGTGAGCGTCGATCCATTAGGGACAGTCTATACGCTCCATGTGCTGTGTGGCGATGTCGAGTTGCCCGGTTATCCGGTCGAAGTGCTCTCCGATGACGAAAACTACACCGTCGGGAATCTCACACCGGGAACGACATATACCTATTATTTGGCCTGCGGGACCCGTTCAAGCAACAAAGTTGACGTGACAACTGCCGTTCCCGTTCCTTCGATACAGTTCCTTTATGACGGAGACCTTTATTTCACGACTGCTCCCGGAACCCCGTCGCAGGCTGCCGAAATCCTGCTTGATATTGACAATATCGACGGAGATATAAACCTCAGTGTCACTTCTCCCTTTGAGCTTAGTACCGACAAGTCATCATGGGCGACGACCGTAACACTTGCACCCGAGGAAGACCGTTTTTATCTCCGTCTCAACAGCATGACGGCAGGCGATTTCTCCACAACGGTGGAAGCGACCGCAGGAGAATATGTAAACGACGACCTTACCGTAGAGGGTATCGTTGCCTCGGCACCGACATTTATGGAAACATTCGAGACAATCCCCGACGGTCAGAACTCTTATAACCCCAACGGTTTTGAATATCAAGGAGCAGCCGCCGTCTGGAAACTGACAGGAGTAGGCATATTTACCGACTCGCGCGACATCCACACCGGCAGTCAAGGCGCCCGTTTCAACAAAACCGCCGGGTCTGTTTCACGCCTTGAAATGATAGAAGGCAAACCCCACGGAGTGGGCATCGTGACATTCTGGGCTAAGGCATGGAGTGGCGAGAACGGCACTGTTGACCTCGACTACTCGACCGATGCCGGAATAACATGGCACAATGCCGGCAGCTTTGCTATCGGTGATGACGCATGGAAACAATATTCGGCCACAATCAATGTGACAGGGGATGTGCGCCTGCGTTTCGACCGCCGGTCAGGCAAACGCATCGGCCTTGACGATATCGAGGCGACCGATTATGCCATGAGCGCGGTAAATGAACTTGACTATCATCAGTGGGACGCATTCAGCCGTGATTCAGTCATGGTGATTGAAAACTATGGCAGCGATGTCAACTGCTGCGTCTATGGAACCGACGGCATAACATGGTTTAACGACACTGTGCGTCCCGGCGAGACCCTTCTTGAACTACCCGCCGGTCTGTATATTGTAGTTGTTAACGACTTCCCCCGTCGAGTGGTAGTGAAATAGCCACCCGCCAAGTAACCTCACAATAATGAGGCTGTGTCGTAATGAAGTGACCCCAAAGAGTTGGACCGGTTAAACACTAACCGGTCCAACTCTTTGGGGAACTTCAATTTTAACAATTTTCTAAAGTTTTGTAAATCAGATGGATTGTATATTTTATAAAAAATAAATCAAAAAAACTTCTTAAAAAATTTGTCAGATTCAAAAAAAACGCCTACCTTTGCATCGCAATTGAGAAATCAAAGGCATCAAAAAGACTCCGTAGCTCAGTTGGTAGAGCAAATGACTCTTAATCATTGGGTCGAGAGTTCGAGCCTCTCCGGGGTCACAATCAAAAATGGCAAAACGCCGCAAAGCACTGAAATCACTTGATTTTTCAGTGCTTTTTATTTTTGCCAAAATTTCAGAATGGCGCAGAATACAGAGGTGGTGAGTGAGTCATTAGTGAGTACTCACGTTTGTGAGTAATTCGACTCACGGTTGGCAGAAATCATCAGTGAGTCGGCTGAAACACCGAAAGTTAAGCTTGTGTCAAGCCTCACAAAGTGGGGTTTTGAGTATGGGAACGAACCTTTGACCCGGTTGGGGTCGCAATTTTCAGAGCTTCTAAACACTATTTAACTCTTGAAATATTCTTTAACCATAATTCCCCGCTCAAAACGCTGTTTGAAACCGATTTCTGCGATTTGCACCATTTTGCACCGTGAGCCGGACTCACGGTTCTGGTGGAATACAGGCGTGAGCCGTCCAATCAGTCATATCCGTGATATTTGATGTTCTTTCTCGTTTGGTGATGTCGGCGAAAATGATTATATTTATATAACCATTAAACCCACAGAGAAATGACACCAGATTCTTATTTTACTCTGACTTTCTACGCAAGGAAGCCAAAGACAGAAAAGAGCGAATATCCGCTCTACGCCCGTATCTCGGTCGGAGGCCAGATGACGGAGTTTACAATCGGTCGTTCAGTGAACCCCAAACACTGGAACCAGAAACGCAACCAGAGCGATGGCACATCGCGCCGCGACAAGGAGCTGAACAAATTTCTTGAGATGGTGCGCGCCCGTTTCTGCGAAATTCACAACATGCTCATCCGTGAGAACAAGCTGGTAAATCCGGCTGTCCTTAAAGCACATTACATGGGAACTATGGAGAAGCCCAAGATGATGTGCGAGGTGTTCCGCGAGGCAAACGAGAAACGCAAGGAGGAACTTGACCGTGGTGACATCGTGAAGCCCACCTATCAGCGCTGGACTCGTTGCGTTGACTATCTGGAAGACTTCTTCAAACTCCACTACAAGACCGACGACATTCCGATAAAGGAGGTTACATCGGGGATGCTTGACGACTTCGAGCATTTCCTTCGCATGAAGAAATCCTGCGCTAACAACGCTGCCGTGCGCTATCTCCGCTGCGTAAAAAACGTGTTGCAGTATGCTCTCGCCCACAAGTGGATAGACCACGACCCGTTTATCGGCAAGAAATACCAGCGTACATACAGTGAGCGTCAGTTCTTGACCGAGGCTGAAATAAAGACCATCATGGATCTTGACCTGAAGGAGTTGCCACGATTGGAAGTAGTGCGTGACACCTTCGTGTTCTGCTGCTTCTCCGGACTTGCCTTTTGCGACATGAAATCACTCACCATTGACGACATACAAGACGATGACAAAGGCAATACTTGGATACGCAAGGCCCGTGCCAAGACAGGAGAGATGTGTATAATCCCGATGCTTGACATACCCCGCCAGCTCATCAAAAAGTATTCGGATCATCCTGTTGTTAAGGCTACGGGAGTAGTCATGCCGGTGATTACAAACCAGAAGATGAACGCCTATCTGAAAGAGATTGCAGATTTGGCGAAAATCAAAAAGCATCTGACAACCCATGTGGCGCGCCATACATTCGCCTCTATGTCGCTCTGCAACAACGTGTCCATCGAGGTAATATCCAAGATGCTCGGACACAGTGATATAAAGACAACGCAAATTTACGCCAAGATGCAGGATCAAGCTGTGTATGATGGTATGGCAACCATGCGCAGCAAATTCAACAATGTGCAGGTGGTATAAATTCGACTGTCACTGAATGAAATAAATGCGGTCATCGGTATTACCCGGTGGCCGCATTTTCGGTTTCAGTATTTGGGGCGGTATGTGGATTTCAAAAATTCCTCCACATCATCATCTGCATAGAGTATCTTGCCGTCAAGCCGGTAATAGGCAATCTGCCTGTTATCTCGGTATTCCTGCAATGTCCGTCTTGAAATGTTGAGCTTTTCCGAGAGCTGGGCATCGGTATAAAACTTTTTGCCCAAGAACGACGGATGTATTTCAGTGTTCAATCTCTCAACGATTTCAAGCACTGTAAGACTGTCGGCATGGAAATTCCCTATTTCGTTACTGTCATGGGTATATATCGTTCCCATTTCTCGGTACAGCCTCTACCCGTTCAAGTAATCCGAAAGCATCTCCGGCGAGGAACATAGACCCTTTCCCGCTCTTGATGAACCCTATACGTCCGCTCTTTTTGAGCGAGCGTGCTTTGGACTCGGAGATATGGAGCAACTCACAGAGTTCCTGCAACGTAAGCCAATCATCAGGCTCTTTGTTTCTTACGCGCTCGAAGAAAGTGATAAATACTTTCTTCAAATATGACATTCGGCTGAATATTTCTTCAAGTTCGGATTTTTCGATTTGAACAAACTCTGGCATAAATTATTGGTGGATTAAGTGGTGGACGGGATATGTGTTTGAAAAAAAGAAGGCGGGTATCCCTCCCGCCTTCTCACCACTAAATCCACAATCAAAATAAATTATGACTGCGATTCAGTGGCAAAGTTAGCGATTTTTATCGGATTATGCGCTATGGTCAAGCGGCTATTTTTCAATCACGATATAAATTATCGCTGTCGTGGCGGTCATTC
>DLAR01000085.1:5836-7528 GCA_002494015.1 Porphyromonadaceae bacterium UBA7042
CGTGGCGGTCATTCGTTTTTGGGTGTGTAGCGCAGAATGTCGGTGACGGTATCGGAGATCCACTCGCCGAATCCCTTGACAACCTTCCTGCCGGTTATTGTGCCGTAGGGTATCTAGTCAGCTCCGTATAGCCCCACCAGTATGCTGTGGGCAAGATTGTAGGGAGCGAGGTCAAGCAGCAGACGGTCGCCTTCGGGCGTACAGGCGATAGTGCCGTCCTCTATCGTGATGAAGCCCTTGCGCATAAGACCTTCGAGTGCCGTGCCATATTCGTGTACGGTGTGGCAGTAAGGCATATCAGGGTGCGTAGTGTCTGCGGTCAGCGTCGCATATCCGGTGAGGTTGGCAAGTGTCGGAACAAAGCCGTATGAAATGGGCGATACCTCTTTGACCGGTGCCATCATCTTTTCGACTATGGTGATTGTCTGTTCCGATGTGCCTGTATATTCAGGCTTCGGCTCACTCACCTCCCATCGGCAGGAAAATGTCAGTCCGGCGATTTCAGCCGTCACAGTGGCATACTGCTTTTTATCCGATGTCATTGCCGCCGCGTCCATGCGTCCTGCAATAAGTCTGTACAGGCTGCGCTCGGTCTTTGTGGCGCGTTTAGACAGTCGGCGCAACACGGTTATGCCGTTGCCGGCGTCAGGCGCGGTGACGTATGGCGATGAGATAAAGCCCTGCTCGTAGAGCTTCTCCGCTGTCCTGACGGTGAGCGACGGCATAAAACAGAAGTTGTCGAATGCGTCCATCTGGAGAGTGAGCATCGTGTGAAGTCTGACTGCCAGCGCATCTTCCTCCGTGACGGTCATCCGCGCCTTGACGGGTTCGCCGACAGGGATAGTGTCAACGATTGCGGCGCAGACCCTCTCGCTCTGCCAAGACTGATCAGAAACGAGGTGCAGCCCTCCGTAATCGAGGAAGATTCTGTACGCCTTCGGCTGGGCGTCATATTGAGCCGCCTGTTCATCCATGTCACCGAGATACTGCATGGCGACGACCTCCTTGCGTGTCAGCGACTCGCCTTCGTAATACCAGCGTTTGAGAACTCCGGCGAAATTATATTCAAACATCATGTCCATCGCGCCTGCCACAAGACCCGACTGGGCGAGATTGTGCAGGTGACGGCTCTTCTCTCGCTTGGAGAATGAACGCCGGATAGATGCACGGGTAATGCGGGGAAGCCACATGCGGCTCGTCGGATGCCCGACTCGGAAGTGTCGGCAGATATTGAAGAAACGCGCCTGAGCGTCGGCACCCTCGTCTGAGGCGAAGACAACCTCTTTCGCATTGCGGAACAGCGGTTTGAGAACGCGGTCACGTTTCTTGTCGGTGACGGCGATCTTGAATTTCTCCGGCACGAATGGCAGACAGCCGTTAGCAGCCTTGTCAAGACCTACAAGCTTGATGAAGCCTCGGTGAACGTAGGCGACGGTGATGTCGCCGTTGGTATATACCCCGTATGCCGGGTTAAGTGTCGCCTTCAACGCTTTGGCGACAGCTATGGCTATGCGGTATTTTTCGCATACAATCAGTTGTGTCATAATTTTTGTGGGTTTAGTTGGTGAATGTTTTGGAAACACGGGAAGGCCGCGCGCACCTCCCCATGTCGTGAAGATACTTGTCAGGATATTGACAGGTTGCCGGAGGCGGGATATTTGTCGCAGTGGATTTATGGATTCAGTGGTCGGA
>DLAR01000085.1:7860-8205 GCA_002494015.1 Porphyromonadaceae bacterium UBA7042
GTGAGGCGGTCTATGCTCACGAGGCATTTGTGTACCTCTCCCGTCGCGGGGTCTTTGAGGTCAACGGCTTTGCCGAGATTGCCCGTGTTGGATAACTCCACCTTGTCCTCGGTGGTGAATGTGTAGCCCCGGAATGGCTGGTCAAGCAGCGGTTCCTTCCTGACGAAATGTGGCGTGAGCGAATATGTGCCGTCGGGATTGGTACGGAATGACAGGCGTGCGTCCAGCTTTTCGCCGCTTCCATCGGGGGCGTTGACTTTATGTAGCTCCGGCGACTTGTGATGGTAAACCATCTGTTGGAGCGCGCCTGACTTTTCAAGCTCCTCCCGGCTGACGCCCCATTGT
>DLAR01000085.1:8422-8915 GCA_002494015.1 Porphyromonadaceae bacterium UBA7042
GCCCCATTGTTTTTCTATCTCCGCCCAGTTCACCTTGTCGGGGTCAACCGGTTTGATTTTTGCGGCGGGAGTCTTCACCTTGACGCGGTATTTGTCAAGCATCTCCCTGTTGGTTTCGGGGTCGTTAAGCATTTCCGCCATAGGCTGGCTCAGAGCTTCGTAGTCGGCGGCCGACATCTTGAATATGCCGAAGGTGGTCGGGTTCTTCGCCTGACGCATGAAATTGGCGATGAATGCCTCGATGGGGTTCTGCCCTTTGGTGAACTTGATGAGTTCGCTTAACGGGGTCGATTTTACATCGGCCATTTTTGGGGTGCCGTCGGGGTTCTGACCGACGACCGCGCCTACCTGCCCGGTTTCATTGTCGCGGGCAATCAGCACTTCTTCCTTTGGATTTTCTTCCATGAGTGAATTAAAGATTTAGCGGTGATTATTTATCGGTGTTTCCACCGGTGTTGTTATGTTTTTTCTTCATCTTGGGATAGTCCGGATG
>DLAR01000068.1 GCA_002494015.1 Porphyromonadaceae bacterium UBA7042
GTTGCCCCGAGACAAAGGGAAAATCGCTCGAACAGCTTGAAGGAGAGCTCGTAAAAGAAGATATACTTTAAAGAATATTATACAAGATATTATGGTAAAAGCATGGAAAGAGAAGGTTGTTATACCTACCTATGAGGTGGGCCAACCCGAGAAAAACCCCATTTTCCTTGAAAAGCGCGTCTATCAGGGATCAAGCGGTGTCGTGTATCCCTATCCTGTAATCGAGTCTATCGCCAACGAAAAGACCGATAAAGAGTACAATGCCGTTTTTATCGAAAACGAATATATAAAGGTGATGGTGCTCCCCGAGCTCGGCGGACGTGTCCAGATGGCCTATGACAAAATCAAGCAGCGTCACTTTGTCTACTACAACCATGTCATCAAGCCTGCACTCGTCGGTCTGGCCGGGCCTTGGATTTCGGGTGGTATCGAGTTTAACTGGCCACAGCACCACCGCCCAAGCACCTATATGCCTGTCGACTGCACTATCGAGGAAAACGAAGACGGCTCGGTGACAGTGTGGGTGAGCGAAATGGAACGCATGTTCCATCAGAAAGGTATGGCAGGTTTCACCCTGCGTCCCGGCTGCGCCTATCTTGAAATCAAGGGCGTGCTTTACAACCGCACCGACGTGCCTCAGACATTCCTCTGGTGGGCCAATCCCGCCGTGGCTGTGAACGACCACTATCAGAGCGTGTTCCCGCCCGACATAAACGCTGTCTTTGACCACGGCAAGCGTGCTGTCAGCTCGTTCCCCATCGCAACCGGAACCTACTACAAGATGGACTATTCGGCCGGTGTCGATATTTCCAACTACAAAAACATCAAGGTCCCCACATCCTACATGGGTGTCAACTCCCGCTTTGACTTCGAGGGAGGATATGAAAACGACACTCAGGCCGGTATGCTCCATGTGGCCTCCCACCATGTGTCGCCCGGCAAGAAGCAGTGGACATGGGGAAACGGTGACTTCGGACGCGCTTGGGACCGCAACCTCACTGACGAGGACGGCCCCTATATCGAGCTTATGGCCGGTGTCTACACTGAAAACCAGCCCGACTTCACTTGGCTACAGCCTTACGAGGAAAAATCCTTCACACAGTATTTCCTCCCTTACCGCGAACTCGGCGTTGTCAAGAACGCCAACAAGGACATCCTTCTCAACATCGACCCCGAGGAGGACGGAAAAGTCTCATTCAAGCTCTTTGCCACTTCGGCACAGACTGTCCGCGTGACCTTGCGCAGTGACAACGGCGACGAATTCTTTGCCCGCGAAATCAACGTAACTCCCGAGGAGGTCTTTACCGCTACTGTCGATGTCAACGGCACTGCGTTCAACAATCTCACCCTCGACATCATCAAGGGAAATCGCACCGTGCTGTCATGGCACGCCGAGGCCGACGAAGTGCGCCCCATCCCCGACGCTGCCGAGGCCGCACTGCTCCCCGCCGAAATAAAGACTTGCGAGCAGCTGTTCCTTACCGGCCAGCACCTCGAACAGTACCGTCACGCCACCTATAACCCCGTCGACTACTACGAGGAGGCACTTCGCCGCGACCCCATCGATGTGCGGTGCAACAACGCGCTCGGTCTGTGGTATATCCGCAAGGGTCGTTTCGACCTCGCCGAGAAATATCTGACAACGGCCGTCAAGGTGCTGCAGAAACGCAACCCCAACCCCTATGACGGAGAGCCTATTTACAATCTCGGTCTTGCGCTGAAGTATCAGGGCCGCTATGACGAGGCTTACAACCGTTTCCACAAATCGACGTGGAATGCCGCGTGGCAGGATGCCGGTTATTTTGCCGCCGCTCAGATCTCGGCCATGCAGGGCCGCTGGGAAGACGCCCTTTACGAGGCTGACCGCTCATTGTTGCGCAACTGGCACAACCACAAGGCCCGCGCGCTGAAGACAGCCGTGCTGCGCCGTCTCGGCCGCAACGAGGAGGCGCTTGCCGTTGCCGGTGACTCGCTCGCAATCGACCGCTTCAACTATGGCTGTCTCTATGAAAAGTACCTGCTGACCGGCGATGCTGCCGTGCTTGACGAGCTGAAGTCGCTCATGCGCGCGGATGCCCACAACTATGACGAAATCGCGCTCGACTACGTTGCCGCCGGTCTCTATGGCGAGGCTGCGTCTCTCTGGGATGTCGCTGTAGCCGAGGGTGCCGTGACTCCGATGACATTCTATTATCTCGGCTGGAGCCTCACTCTTGCCGGTGAGGCCGAGGCTGCCGCCAAGGCGTTTGCCCGCGGCGAGGCCATGTCGCCCGATTTCTGTTTCCCCAACCGTCTTGAGGCCGTGCTCGCCCTCCGTGCCGCCATCAAGGCCAACCCCGCCGATGCCCACGCCCACCACTTCCTCGGCAACCTCTACTATGACAAGCGTCAGTATGAACTCGCTATCGAGGCATGGGAAAAGGCAGCCGAGCTCGCTCCCGGGTTCCCGACCGTGTGGCGCAACCTCGCGCTCGCCTGCTTTAACAAGCGCGGTGACACGGCCAAGGCTGTCGAGATGATGGAACGCGCGTTCTCTCTCGATGAGACTGACAGCCGCATCCTCATGGAGCTCGACCAGCTTTACAAGCGTCTGCGCCGTCCCCATGCCGAGCGTCTCGCCTTCTTGCAGAAGTATCCCGAGCTTATCAAGCGCCGCGACGACCTCGTGCTTGAGGAAATCACCCTGCTCAATCAGGTGGGACGTTACGACGAGGCTCGCCGGTTGCTCGACAGCCACATCTTCCACCCGTGGGAAGGCGGCGAAGGCAAGGTGTCTGCGCAGTACCAGTTTGCCCGTGTCGAGATGGCTAAGGTCGCTATTGCCGAAGGCCGTTATACCGATGCTGTCAGTCTGCTTGAAGAATGTCTCGAATACCCACACCACCTCGGTGAAGGCAAGCTCTACGGCGCTCAGGAAAACGACTTCTACTATTTCCTCGGACAAGCCTACGACGCACTCGGACAAGCCGGGAAGGCCCGCGAGAGCTACCGTCAGGCAACCATCGGTCCGACCGAGCCTGCCGCCGCCCTGTACTACAACGATGCCAAGCCCGACAAGATTTTTTATGCCGGACTCGCTTATCGCGCCCTCGGAGAGGAGGACAAGGCCCGCGGACTGTTCAACCGTCTGCTCGACTATGGCAAGCAGCATCTCCACGATGTTGTCGTGATGGACTACTTCGCAGTGTCGCTCCCCGACCTTCTGATATGGGAAGACGACCTACAGCTGCGCAACGAAATTCACTGCAAGTATATGATGGCACTCGGTTATGCCGGACTTGGCGACATGTCCCACAGCCGCCGTTATCTCGACGAAGTAGCCGCGCTTGACATAAATCATCAAGGCATTTTGTCAATCTTGACGCTAAAGATGTAAAAATTGCCACTGATGACACAAAATTATCATTTTAAAACCGATTTGTGCTCCATTAATCGGTTTTAAGATGATAATTTTGTGTCATAATAACCAATTGCAAGTATAATGAACCGATTTATCACCTTATCCCTTGTCGCCATGATGGCTGCGGCTCCCGTTACTGTTTTTGCGGGCAAGCTCGATGTAAAGGACGGTCAGTGGAAAGTGTCATTCAATGACGCCGACAGGACTGTCGCTTATTCATTCAATGGTAAAACCCTTGTCAGCGGTGCGCATGTCACAGCCGCCGACCCGTCGTTCAATACACTTGACTCCAAGTTGTATCCTCGCGTGGAGTTGAAAAAAGAGAGTGTGAACGATGCTTTCGGCAAAGGAAAGAAATATACCTATGTTTATTCCGGTCTGCCCGGTCGTGACAATATCGAGCAGACATTCTATGTGTATCCCAAGCTCCCTTACATGCTTGTCGAGGCATCGGTGGTTGCCGCTAAAGGTAAAACTTCATCGACCAATATATGCCCTATAGTAAGCGAGACTGCCACGGTTATGCCTATCGGCGAGGGTGACAACCGGGTGTACAACATGCCGTTTGCCAACGATAACTGGGCGACGTTCCATGCCGAGGCTTGGGACG
This sequence comes from Porphyromonadaceae bacterium UBA7042, assembly GCA_002494015.1. Lineage (GTDB taxonomy): Bacteria > Bacteroidota > Bacteroidia > Bacteroidales > Muribaculaceae > Duncaniella. The sequence goes on from DLAR01000068.1 coordinate 4,011, forward strand.
GCAAGCCTGTGACCTCGTGTGAGGCGACCGCATTCTACAACACCGATTCCCGCAAGGGCGTGGTCATCGGCTCGGTGGATCACTCGACATGGAAATCGGCCGTGCATTCCGTACCCACGGGCAAAAACAGCCTTGACAACCTTAAAGTCGAGGCCGGTTATATCAGTGACCGCACATGGGACATTGTCAACAATAAGGCTTGTAGCGAGCGTCACGGAGCCGTAAAGGGCGAGCGTGTCACCTCGCCGCGTTTCATGCTCGGCTACTTTGACGACTGGCGCAACGGCCTTGAAACTTATGGCGATGCCAACACCGTTCTCTGCCCCAAGTATGAGTGGGACAAGGACGAGGCTCTCTTTGGCTGGCAGTCATGGGGAGGCATGGAGTGGGGCCTTAACCGCAAGTCGTGTCTCAGCGTGATTGATTTCTTCGGTAAAGAACTGCTCCCCGCCGGATTCTGCAACAAAGACGGCCGTTGCTTCATTGTGCTCGACTCGGGCTGGAACGCGCTTAGCGACGATGACCTCCGTGCTTTTGTCACCAAGTGTAAGGAACTTGGAATGGCTGCCGGTGCCTACACTACACCGTTCTCTTACTGGGGAGGGGAAGACGCAATCAAGCGTAACGACGAGTGGAACGGCGGCCGGTTGGGCGAAATGGTGCTCAAGGCAGGTGGCCGTCCCCGCCACATCGTGGGTTGGTCGCTCGACCCCACCCATCCCGCGGTCAAGGAGTGGAACCGCCGCGAGTTCCAGAAGTTCAAGGACCTCGGTTTTGAATTTGTGAAAATCGACTTCATGAACAACGGCTCGCAGGAAGCCGACAGCTGGTATGACCCCAATATCACCACCGGTATGCAGGCCTACAACTATGGCATGGACTATATCAAGGAATTTGCCGGAGACATGATGCTTGACTTCTCTATCGCCCCGGTGTTCCCCGCCAAGGCTCATGTGCGCCGCATCGGTTGTGACGCTTGGGGCGACCTACCGCAGTCGATGTACACCCTTAACTGTATCAACGGCTCGTGGTGGCTCGACCGCGTGTATGCGTTCAATGACCCTGACCACATGTGCCTCTCCAAGATTCCTTTCTCGGGTAAAGGTTCCAATGATGAAAACGAGGCCCGCATCCGTTACACCTGCGGCCTTATCACCGGCATGACCCTGCTCGGCGGTACCTACGCCTATGAGGGCGATACCAAAGAAATGTATGGCAAGCCGTTCCATGTTGTCGGTTACCCCGAGGAGCGTGAACGCGCCGTGAGATATGCAAGCAACAAGGACCTGACCGAAGTGTGCCGTCTCGGCAAGTCGTTCCGTCCGGTCGAGGGTAAGTTCAATAATTTCGGCACCCTGTATTCTCAGAATGACCTGAGTGTCGACAACGAATTTATCCTTGATACCCCCGATGCTTTCTATTACGTTGTCATCAACTATAACACTGAAGGGAAACCGCTGCAGAAAACACCCGATTTCGCACGTCTCGGAGTCGACCCCTCAAAGTTTGTCGGAGGCAAGGAACTTTTCTTCGGACAAGAGTTCAATCCCGCCGAGCTGAAAGTGGATGTCCCGTCCAAGGATGTGCGCATCTACCGGTTTGAACGCAAAGGATACAAGTCGGAAATCTAAGAGTGTGTTTGATGACAAATGTCAATCCAAAGTGGTAGCATCTTTGGATTGACATTTGTCATCAAACACACTCTAAACTGATGTGGTGCCGGTCTCGGAAGAAGGTGTGTCAGACGGGGTTGGCCCGGTGGAATTTGCAGAAGATTCGGAGCCGGTGCCGCCGGCAAATACCTTTGACAGATATTTTTCTTGGAACCGTTGCAGGAGTTCCCAGAAGTTGGGCACAAAAAGTGTTCCGACGATTGCGTTGACAGCCATCCCGAATACGACCGCTGTGCCGAGCGAGATGCGGCTCTGCGCGCCTGCGCCTGTTGCAAAAAGCATCGGCAGCACGCCGAAGACAAATGCAAACGCCGTCATCATGATGGGACGGAATCTGACTCGTCCGGCATCCTCGGCCGCCTGACGTATCGGCAGTCCCGATTTGCGGTAGTCAATGGCATATTCCACAATCAGAATCGCATTCTTGGCCGACAGGCCGAGCAGCAATATTATACCGATCTGAGTGTAAATGTTTATAGGCTGGGACATGAACAGACACCCGAGAATTGTTCCGAGAATCGCGGTCGGCATGGAAATGACTACTGCCACCGGGTCGGTCCACGATTCATATTGTGCCGCCAAGACAAGGATGGTGATGATTACGGCGAAAAGCATCACGATGGTCACCGTCGTTCCCGACTGTGTCTCCTGATAAGCCTCGCCGGTCCATGCATAAGAGTAGTTTTTGCCGAGGGCGTCATGGACAATTTCCTCCATCGCCTTGATTCCGTCGGCCGAGCTTGTCCCCTTGGCCGGAGTCGCCGTTACCGATGCTGTATTATACATGTTGTAGCGGCTGACTGTAGATTGTCCTACTGTCGGGACAATTTCGGTGAACGAGCTGAAAGGAACCATTTCGCCGAGCGAGTTGCGCACTGTCAGTTTCAGCACATTGTCTATGTGGCTGCGCGAGTCGGCACCGGCTCCGAGCGTGACTTGGTAGACGCGGTCAAATTTTACAAAGTCGTTGACGTAGGTACTTCCCATGTAGGCCGAGAGAGTCGAATAGACATCTTCCAGTTTCAGCTGTTGGAACTTAACCTTGTCGCGGTCTATCTTGAGCGAATATTGCGGCACTGACCCCTGATAGAGGGAGGTAATCTGTGCGATTCGGGAATCTTCGGCCGCTTTGTCGCGTATCGAGGAGATGGCCTGTTCCATCTCCTTTGCGCCGAGATTGTTGATGTCAAGGAGTTGCATCTGCAATCCCGAGGTCATTCCGAGGCCCGGGATAGAGGGCGGATTGATAGAAAATATCACGGCCTCCTGTACCGAGGCGGTCATCTCGTCGACCTTGGCTATGACCGAGTTGACATCGTTGCCCTTGCCTTTGCGCTCATTCCACGGCTTGAGGACGACAAACATGGATCCGAGGTTGCTTCCTGTGCCTCCGGCGAGAAATGACATGCCCGAAATCGAGATGACATCTTTGACCTGCGGGAGCGACTTGATGCTGTCAGCGACCTGCGCTACGATTTTGTCGGTGCGGTCAAGTGACGCGCCGGTTGGGAGCTGTACCGAGGTCATGAAATAACCCATGTCTTCCTCGGGGACGTAGGATGTCGGCCATTTCAAAAATCCCCAGAAGGCCGCAGCCGTCAGCACGACATAGACCCCTATTGCCACCACGGGGCGGCGAAGGAATGTGCCGATTACCTGCATGTATTTCCGGGTCACGGCGGCATAACCGCTGTTGAACCACCGGTAAAGGAAAAATTCGGACGGTTTGCTCTTGCGCAGGAACAGGGCACACATCGCCGGGGTAAATGTCAAGGCATTGAATCCCGAGAATGCAGTCGAGACCGCGATGGTGAGGGCAAACTGCTTGTACAGCTCGCCGGTGATGCCGCTGATAAAGGCTGTCGGGACAAAGACTGACAGCAGCACGAGCACCTCGCCGATAACAGGCCCTTGCAGCTCGACCATTGCCTTTTCGGCACTCTGTCGCGGTGTCAGTTTTCCCTCGTCGACAAGTCGGGAACAGTCCTCGACTACTACGATGGCATCGTCGACCACAATGGCAATTGCCAGAACGAGTCCAAACAAGGTCAGCGTGTTAAGCGAGAATCCGAGCAACTTCATCACGGCAAATGTCGCGATAAGGGATACCGGGATGGTTATCATCGGGATTATGACGGCACGCCAGCTCTGGAGGAACAGAAGGATTACGAGCATCACGATGAGCGTTGTCTCGACAAATGTTATGAGCACTTCGTCGATTGACGCGCTTACATAGTCGGTCGTGTCCATTATGATGCGGTAATGGACACCGTCAGGGAAATATTGCGACAGGTCCTCCATTTTCGCCTTCACGAGCTTGGCGACATCGAGCGCGTTGGCTCCCGGCAGCTGGTAGATGCCTATCAGGCCGGCTTCCTCTCCCGATACATGTGACATGCTTGAATAGCTGCTGCTGCCCAGCTCGACCGTGGCGATGTCGCGCAACCGCAGCATTGCTCCGTCAGATCCGGTTTTCAGAATGATGTTCCCGAATTCTTCGGCTGTTTTCAACCGTCCCTGAGATGTCAGCGTGAACTGGAAATCCACATTGTTGCTTGACGGGGCGGCTCCGACACTTCCCGCCGAAACTTGGATATTTTGCGATTGAATCATGGCGCTGACATCGGTAGGAGTCAGGCCGCGCATCTGCATTTTTTCGGGGTCGAGCCACACACGCATACTGTATTCGCCGCCGCCGAATGCATCAGCCCCTCCGACGCCTTTCAGTCGGGAAAGCTCGTCGGTGATGTTGAGTTGCGCGTAATTAGTCAGATATAGCGCGTCATACCGCCCGGTCGAGTCGCCTTCGAGGGCGATAAAAAGTATGATATTGGTCGATTCTGACATTACCGAGACTCCTTGCTGCTTTACAGCCGACGGCAGCGTCGACTCGGCAAGCGCGATGCGGTTTTGCACCTTTACGGTGGCTTCGTCCAAGTCAGTGCCGATGTTAAATGTGACGGTCAGTTCATAGGAGCCGTCTGACCCTGAATTGGAGCTCATGTAAAGCATGTCTTCGATGCCGTTGACCTGTTCCTCGATAGGGGCGCCGACCGTCTCGGCCACTGTCTCGGCATCGGCACCCGGGTAGGTCGCCGTCACTCTTACCGTGGGCGGCGTGATGTCGGGAAACTGGGAGACCGGCAGCGTCTTGACCGTAATCAGGCCCGCCAAAATCATTATTATGGCAAGTACCGTCGCAAAAATCGGGCGGTCTATGAAGAATCGGGAAAACATAACGTCAATTTGTTTTAATGAGTTTTACTCTCATGCCGTCCCTTACTTTAAGCAATGCCTTTGTGACATAGCGTGTGCCCGGGGCGATGCCTTCGTTGACAACCCTCATCGAGTCGTTTACAAGCTCTCCCACCTTGACTGTTGTATAGACGACCTTGTCAGAATCATTGACCACATAGAGATATTTCCCGAGCTGGTCGGTACCGATGGATGAATCTTTGACAAGGATGGCTTTCGGGTTGACAGAGTAGGGGAGGTCGATTGTCAGATACATCCCGTTTCTCAGCTCGTCGTAGGGATTCTCGACAACGCATTTCACTACCATTGTACCTGTCGACTTGTCGATTGACGGGGCAATGTAACTGAGGTCGCCGAAATAGGAATGAGGCAGTTTCTCGCTGAACGTGAGAGGAACTTTTGACATTACCGCCTTTCCCGGGCCGTGTCCTTCGTTGACGAGATTGATATACTGCTCGTCTTCGATGCTGAAGATGGCATTGAAGGCACTGTTGTCATAGATTGTGGCCAACGGCACCGGCGAGGCTTCGCCGTTGATAAAGTCGTGGCCATAGGGGATTCCCGACGTGATCGTGCCCGAGATGGGAGCGGTCACGGTGCAATGACTCAGCTGTGTAAGTGCTGTCTGTAATGCTGCCTGTGCGTTTTTTATCGCGGCTTCTGATTCGTGGTAGGCACTTTCGGCTTGGTTTACTTCCATCTGTGATACGGCATCGCTTTCCAGTGCCTTTTTGACGGCCTGATAATGGGACGAGGCGTAGGCATTGGTGCTTTTGGCCGTTTCGAGCTGGGCTTGGGCCTGAGTGACTGCGTCGCGGTATTTTGTATCTTCGATTGTGAAAAGGACTTGCCCTTTGGTGACATGGTCGCCGCCGTTAAAATATGTGCCTGTAAGTTGTCCGCTTGCCCGCCCGACGATCTCTACTTGCTCCAGCGCGTCGAGATAACCCGGATAGGTCTTGTGGAGCACAACCGAGTCAACTATTGCTTCCGCTACGTCGACAGGCATTTCCATGTCTGAGTCAGAACTATTGCGGGAGCCGTGGCACGCTGTCAGCGTTGCGGCAACTGTCAGTACCGAAGATAAAATGTATGTCTTTTTCATTGTTGAAACTGTTTTGGTTCAAGTTAGATGTCCATTTGAAAACCCCCTCCCAATGCTTTGTAGAGGTCAATGAGCGCGGTCAGCGCGCGCCCTTGTGCCGTCACGCGCGAGTCGGAGTACTGAAGCAGGTTCATCTGCGCGTCGACGACGTTGCTGAACGGGGTGAGCCCCTGTTTGTACAAGTCGATTGACAGGTCAAACGACCGCTGGCTTTCTTCGACCACCTTGTCGGTCAGGTCGATGGCTCTCAGCGCGTTGGTGTAGGCCGCCATAGCGTTGTCGACCTCCTGAACCGCAGTCAGGACTGTCAGGTTGTACTCCTCGATTCCGATTTCCATCATCTGGCGGGCCGAGGCGACCGCGCTGCGTCGTGCAAAACCGTCAAAGAGGGTCCACGACAGCGTCGGCGCGATGGTGTAGGTCAGACTGTTGTTGCGGAACAAGTCCCCCCCGCGGTGAGCCTCGGTGCCGATAGAACCGTTGAGGGTGAGGGTAGGCAGAAAATCTTTTTTAGCGATACCGAGTTCTGCGGCATAGGCGGCAAGGTTGTATTCGGCAGCCACGATGTCAGGCCGTCTCCGCAGCAGGTTGGCCGGAACCCCGGCCGGAACCAGTTGGTGGCAGTCGGGCAGCGGCACTTCGGGAGTCAGCATGGCCACGACATCCTCGATGTCCTCGCCGAGCAGGACCGCAATGGCGTTCATCGATCCCCGGATGGCGGTCTCCAGAGGCGGGATTGTCGCTTGTGTAGCATAATAGACTGTGCGGGCCTGGGACACGTCGAGCATAGACACCAGTCCCGCCTCGTGACGCGCCTCGGTTATTTCGACCACTTTTTTCTGAGATTCGAGATGCTCCATCGCGACACGCTGCTCGGCCTGATAGATGCGCAGGCCGATGTAATAGGATGCGATGCTGCCGCTGATACTGACCATCGTGCCGACATATTGGGCGCGTGATGCCTGCCACAGTGCTTTTTTATCACGCGCCTGAGCTGTGATTTTCCCGAAAAGGTCAATCTCCCAGCTCATGTCTATCCCGAGAGAAAAGTAACTGATGGTGCTTGCCGGGGTTGAAGACGTGGTCATCGCTCCTGAGGAACGGCTCTTTGTCCAACCCCCATTGAATGTCAACGCAGGGTAATACTGCGAACTCGCCTGTTTTAGGGTCTGCCTTGCTATTTCCATGCGGTGACAGGCCGTCAGTACATCGTAATTTCTCTCGATACCCTTGCTGACAAGTGAGTCCAGCAAGGGGTCGTTGAATGTCTTCCACCATCCGTCGTCAGTCGGCATCGTCTGAGTGAATTCAGCCGTGTAACTCCATCGGGCCGGAAGGCTGTCGGCAAGGTGTTTGTCCGGTCGGGGAGCAGCCGCAACCCCTTGAATGGCAAACACCAGTCCCATAAGCAACGTTAAAACGTGAGCAGTGCGATACATCTCTTTACATTATTAAAAATCTATAGTTATAACCATCCAACACCGCAAATCGTTTACTCGCTGCGATTAAAATGCATATAGCGCGGGGGAGCGAAAAGGTGTAATATCCTTTTCGCTCCCCCGCGCTATAATTGCGTTAAATGCGCAGGTTAGAGGTTGTTTAAAAACAAATGTGAAAACGGGTGCGACAAAGACATCCTCATGGTTAATTTTTGAAATTAATATCTAAATGAAGTTA
>DLAR01000090.1:0-17124 GCA_002494015.1 Porphyromonadaceae bacterium UBA7042
TTATCGGACAGCAATAATTTTTAATTCGTTAATCTACCGTAGGTTGCGAAACCGCAACCTACGGCTATTCAAGGATGCAATCTTATCAGATTGCTACTGCGCCACATTAAACCTCCACTTTCTGACACCGATTCCGACGCAATATCTACCTCAAAATATAGGCTTGTCGACTAAACATCTCGATGCAATTATCGAGTTTTGCAACACCCTCTCTAATACTTCTGCTGACCTGATGTTATTCCTCGCTGTCTGAGTCTTGGGGGTCGGTGTCGTCGGGGGTCGAGGTGCGGGAGATGAGTTTTGAGGCTTTGACACCCATTTTGCGGAGGTTTTGGGCGCGGGTGAGCAGGTTGCCTCGGCCTTGCGACAGTTTGGTCATCGCGTCGCCGTAGGCTTTCCGCGTCGATTCGATTGCTTTTTCGATGCGTTCCATGTCGGTGACAAATGCCGCGAATTTGTCATACATCTTGCCAGCCTCCTCGGCAATCTCGACAGCGTTGCGTGACTGGCGGTCGCGCACCCACAGTTGCTCAATCAGTCTCAGGGCCGACACAAGATGGGTGGGGGAGACGATGAGCACCCGTTTTTCATAGGCATCCTGCCACAATGCCGGGTCGAGGCGCATGGCGGCGATATAGGCCGGTTCGTTGGGGATGAACATCATGACGAAGTCGAGGCGCGATGTCCCGACAAATTCCTGATAACGCTTTCCGCGCAGCTCGTCGATGTGGGCGCGCACTGACTTGACGTGACGTTCGCCGGCGGCCTTGCGCAGCCGGTCATCGTCGGTCGAGGTGTATTCCATGAAGGCGGTCATCGAGACTTTCGAGTCAATGATGACGCATCGCTCGTCGGGGTAATACACCACCACGTCGGGGCGCAGCTGCCGTCCCTCGTCGTTGCGCAGTGCCGCTCCGGCGCTGTCGGTTGTCACCTGAACTTTGTATTCGACATCTTTCTGCAAGCCGCTTCTTTCAAGGATTGATTCGAGCACCATTTCCCCCCAGTCGCCCTGTATCTGATTGTTGCCCTTGAGCGCGCCGGTGAGTTCTTTGGCCTCGCGTCCGATGGCCTGATTCAGCTCTACGAGTTCGCGCAGCCGTTCCGACAGCGAAAACCGCTCGCGGGCCTCGCTGTTGTAGGTGTCGGTGACGGTTTTCTTGAACTCGTCGAGATTCTGGCGCAAGGGGTTGAGGATTTCGCTCAGCCGCTGCTCGTTCTGCTCCTTGAAGTCGCGTGAATTCTGGGCGAGGATGTCGTTGGCGAGATTTTTGAAACGCTGTTCCATGCTGCGTTCCCGTTCCTCGCGCTGCTCGTCGATGAGGCGCAGGCTCGTCGCGAGTTTTGCGGCATTCTCGCGCTCGGCACTTAGTTCTCGCCGTGTCGCGGCAAGGTCTTCGCCGAGAGTGGCATACCGGTTTTTCTCGATGTCGAGCTGCTCGGTCAGCATCGATATGCGTGTCGACAATGCCGCCGATTCGGCTTGCAGACGGGTAGATTGCTCGCGCAGCGCGTCGGCGGTTGTGTTTTTGCTGTCAAGACGGCGGTAAAGGATAAAGCAGCCGACGATTGCCGCAGCCGCGATTATGGCAAGAATGATTTCAATCATGGGATACACATTTATAATAGTGCAAAAATACAAAATTTTTCACTAATTTTGTGGCATGATCAGTTATCTTCAGGTAGAAAATTTGACCAAGAGCTACGGTGACCGCATGCTCTTTGACTCAGTGACCTTCGGTGTCTTCGAGGGTGATAAAATCGGCCTTATAGCCAAGAACGGTACGGGAAAGTCGACCATGCTGCGCCTGCTGTCGGGTGTGGAGGCCCCCGACTCGGGAAATGTCATCTTCCGCAAGGACCTGCGGGTGGGTTTCCTCGACCAGTCGCCCGAATTTGAGCCCGGAACCACCCCGTTGAAAGCATGTGTGGATTATATGAATCAAGTTTCGCCGGTTCATGACGAGCATGACGAGGACCGATGGCTCCGCGAGGACCGGGCGCGGCAGATGCTGTCGCAGCTCGGAATCCATGACCATGACGAGCTGGTCGGCCACCGCTCGGGAGGTCAGTTGAAGCGCATCGCCCTCGCGCGGGTTCTGCTCGGAAACCCTCAGTTGCTGATTCTTGACGAGCCTACCAACCATCTTGACATCTCGGCTGTGGAATGGCTTGAAAACTACCTGTCGCGCTCACGCGTCACGCTGCTGATGGTCACCCACGACCGTTATTTCCTTGACCGCGTCTGCAACAAGATTGTCGAGATTGACATGAAAACGATTTTCACCTATGAGGGTAACTATGACTACTATCTGCGCCGCCGGGCCGAGCGCATCGAGGCTCTGACCGGCGAGCTTGCCAAGGCCAAGAACACCTTGCGCCGCGAGCAGGAATGGATGCGTCGTCAGCCTCAGGCGCGCGGCGGCAAGGCCCGTTACCGCATCAACGCTTTCTATGACCTCCGCGACAAGACCCGGGTGAATTATGACGAGAAAAATGTTGACCCAAGCGAGATAAAGTCATCCTATATCGGCTCAAAAATCTTTGAGGCGCAGGGAATCAGCAAGCGTTTCGGCGAGAAAGTGATTCTCGATGACTTCACCTACACCTTTGCCCGCTATGAAAAGCTCGGTATTATCGGCGGCAACGGGGTGGGCAAGTCTACATTTATAAAGATGCTGCAAGGACTGATTCAGGCCGACAGCGGCGAGTGGAACGTCGGTGAGACCGTGCGTTTCGGCTATTACTCGCAGGATGGGTTGGCGCTCGACCCCGGAAAGAGGGTTATTGACGCTATAACCGACATTACCGAGGATGTGGTGGTGAACGGGACGACCCATTACTCGCCGATGCAGTTCCTGACCCGTTTCCTGTTCTCGCCCGCTGACCAGCAGAAATATGTCTCGACCCTGAGCGGCGGTGAGATGCGTCGTCTGCATCTCGCGGCAACACTGATACGCCAGCCAAATTTTCTCATTCTCGACGAGCCCACCAACGATCTTGACATCGTGACCCTCGCGATTCTCGAAGATTATCTGCGCGAGTTCAAGGGGTGTGTCATCGTGATTTCCCACGACCGTTTTTTCCTTGACTCAATTGTAGACCATCTTTTTGTAATGGAGGGCAACGGGGTAATCAAAGATTTTCCCGGAAATTACACAGACTACCGCAACTATCTCGACGAGCAACGCCGTGTCGAGGCCGAGCAGCGCAAAAATGTACCTGCCGAGCCGCAGCAACGGCGCGAGACCGCTGACCGCAAACCTCGCATGACATTCAAGGAACGGAAGGAGCTGGAGGCACTGACCGCAGAAATTGACGCGCTGACGGCTGAAAAGGCCGAGCTTGACGCGCTGTTTAACTCCGGGGCCGAGATTCCTGATATTGTCGAGCGGTCGGCCCGTTACAGCGAGATTTCCGAAATTCTTGATGAGAAAGAGATGCGCTGGCTCGAATTGTCGGAAAAAGAATAAGATGGTGTTAACAATAATTGTTATGCAGCTTGCCTGTTTTGCAGGAAAAAATTCCTAACTTTGACGGCTGTAAACAAATTCTTAGTGTCGGTATCTTGAAAAATTTAGTAAAACGCTCTCTCTCAGGAATCATTTATGTCGCGCTGATAGTAGCGTGTGTCATTCTCGGCGGCTGGTGGTTTAACGCCTTGCTGCTGTTGTTCACAATCTTGGGTGTTGTAGAGTTTCACAGGCTCGTTGACAAACCGGTATCTGAAAAAACATCAGTCGTGCCGCTTGTCATTGACTTGCTCGCCTCGGTTTCGCTCATACTCGGGATGGGCTATTCGCTGGCTTTCCTTGCAATTTTCATAGTATGTCTCATTGTCAGGATGATTGCCCAGCTTTATATCCACGATGATGCCCCCCCTCTTGTCCGATTGGCTTATTCCTATATGGGAGTGTTCTATATCGCGCTGCCTCTCGGATTGCTCGGATTCATCATGGAAATGTTCGGTGAGGATATTGGCAAGGGGTTGTTGTTGACGATGTTTGTCATGATATGGCTTAACGACACAGGGGCATTCCTTGTCGGGTCGTCAATTGGCCGCCATAGGCTGTTCCCTTCCATTTCTCCTAAAAAATCATGGGAAGGCGCTGTCGGTGGAGTCGTTTTCAGCATCGGCGCGGCTTTTGTCGCCAAATATTGTTTTCCTCTTTATTTTGAGCAGGTCGAGATAGTGCCGCTCTGTGTCATGGGGTTGATAGTCGGGGTACTCTCTATATGGGGAGACCTTGTCGAATCGATGATTAAGCGCACTCTGCATGTCAAGGATTCAGGCAGTCTGATTCCGGGACATGGCGGCATCCTTGACCGCATAGACTCGCTCCTCCTCGTCGCTCCCGCGGTAGCGGTCTACTTTTTCATCATATTCTGGTGCCTTTGAGATTATTTCATTTTCAATACTTATATAACTTTTCCGATTTAATTTAATGAAACGATTTCCGATTTTCGCTGCCGCTGTCGCAGTGCTTGGTCTGGCGGCGTGTAACCCGTCGGCAAAAACCGGCACAAACGGGCCTGTCGAGGGTGCCGATGTGATTCTTCATGCATGGTCTTGGTCGTTTGACACCATTGCCGCCAATATGAAAGATATTGCCGAGGCGGGATATACTTATGTGCAGACATCACCCGCCAATACCTGTTTTGTGGGTGAAGACGGCGGTATGGCACTGTTTTCAACCGATAATGACTCGATAAAAGGGAAGTGGTATTACTACTATCAGCCCATAGACTGGAAGATAGGCAATTATATGCTTGGAAACCGTGACCGGTTCAAGGCAATGATGGACAGTGCCCGCAAATATAACGTCGGGGTAATTGTCGACGTGCTTCCCAATCACACCGCTATTGACCACACTGCGGTCACAGCCGCTCTTGACAGTGCTGTCGGCGGCCATGACAACCTGTATCATGCCAACGGTTTTACCCCTATCACCGATTATAACGACCGGATGCAGTGCACTACCGGCGAGATGGGCGGCCTTCCCGATGTCAATACAGAGAATCCGGATTTTCAGTATTACTACATGCAGTATGTCAACGACCTGCTCGGACTCGGTGTGCGCGGTTTCCGCTATGACACAGCCAAGCACATAGGGTTGCCGAGTGACCCGCTTGACCCCAAGGCCGAGCGCAACAATTTCTGGGATGTAGCTCTCGGGCGCGAGGATGTCAAGGGGCTGCAACTTGCTGTTCCGGCTGACAGCCTGTTCATTTACGGCGAGGTTCTTCAGGACAAGAATGTGAAGGAAAGCGAGTATGCCGAGTATATGGGCCTGACGGCAAGTGCCTATGGTCACGCCCTGCGCAATGTCCTCAATGCCGGCAATTACAAAGCCGACGATGTCGTATCGTGGCATCACCCTGCATCACCTGACAAACTCGTGACATGGGTGGAATCGCATGATACCTATTGCAATGCCCATGAGTCAGCCGGGATGAGTGATGACTTGGTGCGCATGGGATGGGTCTTCCTTACTGCCCGCGAGAAAGGCACCCCGCTTTTCTTCAGCCGTCCCGCCGGCAGCACCCGTGACAATTATTGGGGCAACAATCTTATCGGCGCGCGCGGAAATGACGAATTCAAGCATCCCGAAGTCGTAGCCGTCAACAAGTTCCGTCGTGATATGGCCGGGTTGCCCGAGGTTGTGAAAGTCAGCGACAACGGTGCTGTCATCAAGGTAGGGCGCGGGCATGACGGTGCGGCTATAATCAACATATCGTCAGAGGTTCAGCAATTGGATCTTCCTACAACTTTGACCGACGGTTTGTATCTCGACGAGGTTCATAAAAAAGAATTCAGAGTGTCAGACAGCCATATAACAGGCACTCTTGAACCATTGACATCTTATATAATTCTTAAAAAACAATCGCATTAAGATTATTTAACTAAATTTTATTTATAATAAAAACAAATACGTTTGTCTAAAAATATTACACATTTTCGGTTTAAACGGATTTGACAGACGATAGATAAAGCCTCACCCCTTGGAGACATTGTTGAGTAAGAATGTCTCCAAGGGGTGAGGTGTTGTATAATAAAAAATTTTATTATCTTTGTGATGTCGAAAAATTCTCGACAAAGTGAGAATAAAAAGCATTATTAGACATTTATAAATCCACTGACGTTAAGTACTATGTGTAAGCAGCAAAGGGGGACCGTGAGGCCGTCCTTTGTTTTTATGTATCATAGTATGTTTTTGCGGGCCTCGGACAAAAATTCGGTCATGGCGGCGGTATCACGTCGCGCAACGATTTCTTTAAGCATTGAAAGCCGGTCACATATCTGTTCAAGCTGAGCCGGGGTATTGGGGTTGAAAAGAATCTCGCTCAACAGGTAGTCGTCCTCGCTCATCAGGCCCCGCGCTATCTCCATGTGACGCTTGAAAGTCGTGCCCGGCGCGTCCTGATGTTTCATCACGCTTGCAAAAGCGAGTGTCGCTGCAAAGGGGATTGAAAGCGAGTAGGCTATTGTCAGGTCATGCTGTTCAAATGTGTAGTCGACAATGTTGAGATGCAGCCGACGGTAGAGGTTGCGGAAAAACTCGCGTCCTTTTTCGTCGCCTTCGCTGATGATGATGGCGTTTTCGCTGGAGAGGTTGGACAGAGAGGCGAATGTGGGGCCAAACATCGGGTGGGAGCTGACAAACGGATGGCCGCATTCGGCGTAAAATTCAGGTAACCCGGTCTTTACCGAGGCAATATCGCTCAACATGGCATCTTGCCGCAAGTGGGGCAGAACTGCCTTGAAAGCGTCAATAGTGTATTTCACTGTCGCCGCGTTTATGACAAGGTCGGGGTCAAAACCGTCAACCTCGTCAAGAGTCTTGAACCGCTCGGCGTTGTAGCTGAATCGCAGCCGCCTCGGGTCGAAGTCATATATTCCTACCTGATGGTCAAACGAGAGGATGTCGCAAAAGAAGCGGCCCATCTTTCCGGCACCGAGAATGAGAATTTTCATGTGTGGAATCGTGTTAAAGTTGCAATCTTACTGATTCTTCGTGGATGGCGGCGAGGACAAGGCGCATGAAATCCTCCCCGATTCCCATTGCCCGGGCAGCGGCTATGCGCGACTGCATTACGTCGTCGTAACGTCCCGGCTGCACGACCGGCATCTTGCGTTCCTTCTTGTAGCGGCCGATTTCCCGGGAGACGTTCATGCGCTTGGCAAGCACTTCGAGCAGTTCGTGGTCGAGGCGGTCAATCTGGCGGCGCAGGTCGGCGAGGCTGTCGGTTGGCGCGACGGTGTCACGGTAGACGAGATTGTCGAGAATGACGCCGAGAGACGCCGGGGTAATCTGCTGGTCCTTGTCGCTGAGAGCACAGTCGGGGCAGCTATGGGTCTCGATGATTAGGCCGTCGAGGCCCATGTCAAGAGCCTGTTGGGAGAGGGGTGCGATCAGTTCGCGCTTGCCTCCCATGTGGCTCGGGTCGGCGATGATTGGGAGGTCGGGCATGAGGCGGCGCAGTTCGAGCGGAATGCGCCACAGGGGTTCGTTGCGGTAAAGGCGTGTTTCCTTGTGGCCGCCGTCCCAAGTTGAGAATCCTCGGTGGATGGCTGCCACGCGGGTGATTCCGGCACCGGTCAGACGCTCGATTGCGCCAATCCACAGGTCAAGGTCGGGACTCATGGGGTTTTTGACAAGTACCGGCACGTCGGTACGGTTCATTGCCGCAATGGTGTCGGCTATTTCCTGAACGGCGAAGGGGTTGGCGGTAGTGCGCGCGCCGAGCCACAGAATGTCGATGCCCGCGTCAAGTGCGGCTTCGGCATGGGCCCGCGTGGCGACCTCGGTCGCGGTGTGCATCCCGGTGGATTCCTTTACTTTTTTCATCCATTCGAGTCCGGGAAGGCCGATGCCTTCAAAACCTCCCGGTTTTGTGCGAGGTTTCCAGATTCCGGCGCGGAAAATTTTCACACCGGCAGCGGCGAGCCCGCGTGCGGTCGAGAGAACCTGTTGTTCGCTTTCGGCACTGCATGGCCCGGCGATTATGATAGGTTTTTCGAGGTTGATACCGTCGATAGCAAGAGGTGAAATCATGTCTGGGGAAGTATGATTGTTTATTTGTTATTCTTTTTAATACGTTCAAGCGCCTCGCGCAGGCGGGACTCGGGAGCACAGAGCGACAGGCGTATGTAGCCTTCGCCGTTGCTGCCGAAGATAGACCCCGGTGTAATGAAAACGTGGCACTTGTACAGTATATTGTCGGCAAGCTGCTCGGATGTCATGGCCGGTGTCTGAATTTTGCCCCACAGGAATAGACCGCGTTGCGCAGGGTCGAATGTACAGCCGAGGGCGGTCATTATCTGCTCGACGATGACCCGGCGCGAGGCATAGGTCTTGTTGAGCGAGTCATACCATTTCCGGTCGAGCTTCAGAGCCTCGGCTGCCGCAAGCATCGTGGGGCGGAATTGTCCCGAGTCAATGTTGCTTTTTATCTTGATGATATGAGAGATGAACTCGGGGTTGGATGCGGCCATCCCCACTCGCCATCCCGCCATGTTGTGACTCTTGGAAAGCGAGTTCATCTCTATGGCGACATCCTTGGCCCCCTCTATCGACAGGATGCTGAGTGGCCGGTCGTTGAGAATAAAAGAGTAGGGGTTGTCATTGACAATCAGGATGCCGTGCCGGCGGCCGAAGTCCACGGCTTTCCGCAGCGTCTCGATACGGGCCGGTGTGCCTGTGGGCATGTGGGGATAGTTCATCCACATCAGCTTTATGCGGTCAAGAGGCAGTCGCCCGATAGCCTCCCAGTCGGGTTGCCATCCACCGGTCTCGGTGAGGTCGTAGTTGAAAATTTTGGCACCCACCATGCGGCTGATTGACGAATAGGTCGGATAGCCGGGGTTGGGGACAAGCACGCCGTCGCCGGGGTTGAGAAACGCCATCGAGATGTGGGTCACACCCTCTTTGGACCCGATGAGCGGCAATATTTCCCGCGCCGGGTCGAGCGTCACGTCAAACTCGCGTCTGTACCACCCGGCCATGCTGTCGCGCAAGGAGGGCAGGCCGGCATAGGGCTGGTATCCGTGATTGGATGAATCGGCGACGGCCTCGGTCATCGCGGCGATGACGCTGCCGTCGGGCGGGAGGTCGGGTCCTCCCACGCCGAGAGAAATCACGTCGGCTCCGTCGGCGTTCATCTGTGCGACTTCTCGCAGCTTGCGAGAGAAATAGTATTCCTTGATGTCGTTTATGCGGTCAGCTGCAACAATCTGTTTCATAATTTTCTAAACTTTGAATTCGCGATATTCCCCGAGCACGCGGATGTCGTTGAGCAGCGGGGTGATTGCCGTTATCGCCTGCCGGTAGCGTAACAGGCTGTCAAATGTCAGGTCGACGTAGAACCTGTATTCCCATTCGCGCCCGACAATCGGCGTTGATTGTATTTTTGTAAGATTCATGTCGTAGAACGAGAGGATGGTCAGGACTTTTGACAACGCACCTTGTCGGTGGGGAAGTGTGAACTCGATGGACGCCTTGTCGATTTCCTTTTCCCCGGGACCGCATTCGCTTGCTACGAGCGGGTCGGCGACAACGAGAAAGCGGGTGAAGTTGCGCTTATTGGTCTCGATTCCGCGGGCGAGAATGTCGAGACCGTAAAGGGAGGCGGCATATTCGCCACACACAGCCGCGTGGCCGCGAAGGTTTCCGGCGGCAATGTCGCGCGCACTTCCGGCTGTGTCGAAACTCTCTACCATCTTCATCAACGGATGATTGCGGAGAAACTGTTCGCACTGCATCAGTGCCATCGGGTGGGAATGGACCTCTTTGACGCTCTCGATGCTTTCGCCGTGTAGCGCGGCGAGGACATGGGATATTCTCATCTTGAATTCCCCGATGACGCGCAGGCTGCTTGTGCGCAGCAGCTCGTGATTGGCCAGCAGGCTGCCGGCAATCGTATTCTCGATTGCCACCACTCCGATCATCGATGCATCGGCCGCAAGACGGCCAAACAATGCCGGAAACGTGTCACAAGCCACTGTCTCGACATCTTCTCCGGCAAAATATTCCCTTGCCGCCGCGTCATGGTAGCATCCGGCTACCCCTTGAATTGCAATCTGTCTCATAATCACTGTATAAAAAACAAAATCCCGCCGCTCAGGGTTGAGCAACGGGAAAATTGTAAAATAGCGTTATTGCTGTTGTTATATCATGCGCATGTTCCCGCCGCTCTTATCACTTGCGTAATAAAAGTAAAAATAGGACTGGAAGTAGGCATTGAAAGTAATCATCTTAAAACGAATTTTAATTTATGATGCAAAAATAGTGATAAAATCAGATTTGGTAATAGTGAAGATTGAAAAAATGTAATTTTTAACACTTGTGTAGATGTTTTTGATGGCAATTAAAGAAAAAATTCCGTAATATTTGCCTCGGTCTGAGAAATTTTTTAACTTTGCAGCCGCATTGGTTTGCCTGAAACACTTGGCTTGTTTCGGGCGATTAAAAGGGAATCAGGTTAAATGCCTGAGCAGACCCGCTACTGTATGTCCCGATGCAACGTTTCGCTGCAAATCATGCCATTGGTTCAACCGGAATCGAGAAGGCGGTGCGAAACGGGGACGAGCCAGGAGACCTGCCATGCGATAATTCGTTCAACAATCTCGTGGATTAGATTTTGGAGTGAAACTATTGCGCTGTTATAAACATAGGTGTGTCCATGTGTCGGATGATGCTGCTTTCAGGCGGTGTCGTCAGTCGGTGTGTCATGTCTTGACATGCATGTCCGTGAGGTTGATTGAACATAATTCATTGGTCAACTATCAAAATCAATCAATTATGGTTACTATTTTTCATGGCTTTCACCTTGTGGAAACCTGCTGTCACAAGGACAAGGCACGTCGTGTCATCGCGAGCCGGCATTTCGGGCCTTGTCAAACAGGAATGTGTGGTGATTACCGGTCCGGATTTCTAATGTTCATATTGTGTGGTATTAACTATATTTTCAGAGAATGGCTATGAAGGAAATTTTGTCACAACTGAAATTTGATGCAATCGGGAGTTATATCATCCCGTCTGACGCGAGTGTTGACACTCTGGTGAGCCGACAGGCAGAATCAGGACTTGTGTTGGCTTCTGATGGGGTAGAAAGGTGTGGTACTGACTTTTTTGTCGGATTTGACGGCCTCGAAGGTACGGTTATAAACTCGGGCCGTGTCTATCAGGATTATCCGGTAATGACGGCACTTTTGCGCATGACCGGAAAGTTAGCCTACGATTCCGGGCATCCGTTGTGCAGTGAATTTGTCAGGGTTAAAGCGGCCTGTGACAATTGCGGGGTAGAGGCAAAAGTGATTATACCCGCACCCTCTACATTTCTGTCACGTCTTTTCGCTGAAACGGACTGGGGGAGTTTCTACGGGGATGCCGACGAGATGGCAGCCGATGTCGCGGCCGTTTATCGCAGTCTGCTGCATGACCTGTGTGATGCGGGATGCCGTTTTGCGCAGATGAATGACACGACGTGGGCCTATATCGCGAGTGATGCCGGTCTTAAAGAACTTCTTCAGGGGGGAGTTGATGCCGGGCCTTATATGGATCGACTTGTAAGGGTCTGTAACGAAGCGTTGTCCGAAATTCCTGATGACATGGTGGTTGCCCTCATGGTGGGAAGTAAGGTCCCTGAGCCGTCTTCCATTAGTCGTGGGCGCAATCTCGATGTGGCTTCGCGATGGTTTGGACAGATTGATGCCGATGTGTTCTATATTAGTCTCAATGTGGATTCTGACAACGATTATGCTTTTTTGAGCAATCTCCCGGCTGAAAAGAGGGTTATGCTCGGTATTGTGTCTCCGGCGGGGAGGACATCGCTGTCAGAGCAGTTTGTGGCCGACAATCTGACCCGAGCGTCGATGTATTATCCTCGGCCGCAGCTCGGGATAACGTTTTCCTGCGGAATGGCGCAAGACGATGTCATGCTACCTGCCGAATCGGTTCAATGGGAAATAGTCAGAACTGCGGTAGATAAAGTGAATAAAATCGTTTCAAGGGTATAACCCGATGATTTTCAAGTAGCAGAGGCCGTTCCGGGACAAATGTTTCCGAACGGCCTCTAACATTTTTGGGGGTAAGACCGTTTAATCTAAAATCCCGGTTTAATTTCATTACATTATGATGACCACTGTTGCCAACAACATACTTGAAACCATCGGGGGAACGCCGATGGTGCGCATCAATCGGCTCAATCCTAATCCCCGAGTAAACATAATGGCCAAACTTGAAGGATTTAATCCGACCGACAGCATTAAGGACCGCATCGCGCTCCGCATGATAGAGGATGCCGAGAAGTCGGGACGGCTGAGGCAGGGGCAGACGATAATCGAGCCTACGTCGGGCAATACCGGCATCGGGCTTGCGATGATCGGGGTTGTCAAGGGATATGAGGTTGTTATCGTCATGAGCGACGCTGTCAGCACGGAACGCCGCAGGATTATAAAATCCTACGGTGCCAAAGTGATCCTGACCCCGGGCGAGCTTGGAACCGACGGGGCGATAAGGCTGGCAAGAAAGATGGTGGCTGAAAATCCTGACCGATACTTTATGCCCGACCAGTTTGCCAATGCGGCAAATTATCAGGCACATTATGAGCGCACTGCCCTTGAAATATGGGAACAGACTGGAGGAGCGGTCGATTATCTTGTCTGCGCCCTCGGCACATCGGGAACCATTATGGGGATTTCGCGGTTTATGCAGGCGTTGAAACCTGATATAAAAGTAGTATGCGCCCAACCGGTGCGTGGACACTATATCCAAGGATTGAAAAACATGGAGGAGGCTATTGTTCCGGCCATCTATGATCCGTCGCGCATAGACATTCAGGAGATGATTGAGAGCGAGGAGGCGATAGAGATGGCTCGTCAGATAATACTGAACGAAGGAATTTTTGCAGGGATGAGCAGTGGGGCGGCCCTGCTCGCGGCCACAAGGGTCGCAACCCGTATTCCGGAGGGAAATATAGTCGTCGTTTTCCCCGACCGTGCCGAAAAGTATCTCTCGACCACGATGTTTGAACGTTACGGTGACTGAGGTCGGCACTATATAAGGAGGCGGTTTTTAACGACCGCTAAAAAGTGAGCCGCCATCGACTGCAATGTCGCAATCGATGGCGGCTCGTGCAAGCTGGAAGTTGGTTATATCGTCGTCTAAAGCTGAACCTAAAGGAGTTAAGCCTTAAACAAGAACTTTAAACCGGAAGAATTACTTGCCCTGATGCTCATACTTGAGTGTGAGCGAAGGTTGGTCGCACACTTCAGCCGGACCGAAGTACTGGATGGGGCCGGGGTAGGTGTAGCAGGTGTTATATGCCCAGTCGTCACGCTTGGAGGCGAACTTGAGGAAGGGTGCGCCATCGAGTTTTACGAGAGCCTTTTGGATAACGGGTTTCATCTCGCCGTGGCGGCGTTCCATGTTCATCATCATGGTGACGGGGATACCGCCTGCGATCCACTGAACCGAAGGCTTGGTGAGGTTGCGGAGCGACGACATGTAGCCGGTAACGCCTGCGCTGATAAGGCATGCTGCGTTGTAGCCGAGGCCGTAGCAGTAGTCGGCATCAAAGTTAGAGGGGTCGGCGCAGCGGCCTTCGTAACCGAAGAAGTGGTGCATAGCGGTGAACTTGCCGTTGTAATTTCCGGCAGCGCGCATTTCTTCGAGGCGGGTAGCCACCATCGCGCTGAGCAGTTTCTCGGTCTCGATGAGTGACACCTGTACGTTTCCGTGGGGGTCGCGGTCGAGGGTGAGCTGACGGGCTACACCGGCGGGAAGTGAAGCGTAGGTAGCGGCGTTGGCCTCGGAAAGATTGGAGAGGACAAACTGACGCTGTTCTTCTTCGGTGGTGAGAGCGGCAAATTCCTCAGCCTTGTTTGCGAGGAGGTCGTTGAGCTCGGCGATAAGAGCCTTTACGGCGGGGATGAACTCGATGAGACCTTCGGGAATCAGGACACTGCCGAAGTTGTTGCCGTTTTCAGCGCGTTTTGCCACGATGTCAGCGATATAGTTTACCACATCCTGAAGTGTCGAGTTGTTGGCTTCGACCTCCTCGGAGATGATACAGATGTTGGGCTGGCACTGGAGGGCGCATTCAAGGGCGATGTGAGATGCCGAGCGGCCCATGAGCTTGATGAAGTGCCAGTATTTCTTAGACGAGTTGCAGTCGCGCTGGATGTTGCCGATAACTTCGGAATAAACTTTGGTTGCGGTGTCGAAACCAAACGATGTCTCGATAACGTCGTTTTTCAGGTCGCCGTCAATGGTCTTGGGGCAACCGATAACCTGAACGCCCGCTTTGATTGACTTGTAGTACTCGGCGAGGACAGCGGCGTTGGTGTTGGAGTCGTCACCGCCGATAATCACGAGAGCCGAGATGTTGAGCTCGCGGAGGATTTCAAGACCCTTGTCAAACTGCTCCTTGGTTTCGAGCTTGGTGCGGCCCGAGCCGATGATGTCGAAACCGCCGGTGTTGCGGTATTCGTCGATAATTTCGGAAGTGATTTCCATGTAGCGGTGTTCAACGAGTCCGCCGGGGCCCATGAGGAAACCGTAGAGACGGCTGTTGCGGTTCACTTTCTTGATACCGTCAAAGAGGCCAGAGATAACGTTGTGTCCGCCGGGAGCCTGACCGCCCGAGAGAATTACGCCCACGTTTACAGCTTTGGGAGCACCGGGATTCGGGTTTTTCTCAAAGTGAAGTTCAGGGAGACCGTAAGTGTTGGGGAAAAGTTTTTGAATTTCTTCCTGATCGGCCACAGACTGAGTGGGGTGACCTTCAACTGCCTTTACTGCACCGGTTAAAACAATCGGGAGTTTGGGGCGATAAGCCGCGCGGGCTTTCTGCAAGGCGCTTTTTTTCATTATATTTATATAAATTGTTATAAATTAAAATATTATCGTTGGGTTATTAGGCTGATTGACAGTGCCGTGATAAATTTTTGCAAATGTCGGCATTTTTTCTGAAAAATACAACCTTGACAGTCAGATTTTTCACGGGTGCCGCATCTTAAGAGGGTGTTTCATAACAAATGTTAAATCCAAAGTCCGTTTTCACGCGTCGGATTTAACAGTTGTTATGAGACGCCCTCTAAATTTGAATACTTACTTATCACGACACCTTCGCCCTCTCCGTGTCGGGCGTACTGTGAACTGTCAGTTGGCAATATATGCCAACTGACAATGTTTTCGAGCCATTAACAATCAGGCTCTTGTGTGACTTGTTATAATGTTGTAACTTTGTACTTGAAATATTTCACCATATACTGACCTCTTGTTATGAAAAAGAACATCACCTTTTTATTGGCTTTTTTCATTGTATGGGCGTTCACTGCTTTTATGTGCTATTTGCTAAACCTTATATCGGACCGAAACTGGTTTACTAATGATTGGCAAGAATATGTTATAATAGGTTTTGCCGGTGCTATGGCAGGTATATTCGGGCCAATATTGGCTGCTTGGGTTGGTAAAATTTTCAAAAATAAATCATAATTATTTTATGGAGTTGCGGCACCGCTGCCGCGCTTTTGTGTAGTCGTTTTGGCGTTCAGCCAAAGAACTCTGCCACGGATCTTATAATCTCGGGCGTTAGGCTTCTCATCGGCTTGCCGCTTTCGCAGAAAGAATCGCATAACTCATACAGCGAGCTACGGCACCAACTTACGGTCGGATCCGAGGGCGGCTGTGTCGAAGTAATAGACCATAGTCTTGTTTTCATATAATAGAATCGTTGTCTGGGTTCTGCTGATGCCGAAGGTAATTCTGACGGGCGGAAACCGGTGACGTGTTGGCATAGCAGTATACGCATCCGTGCGGGCAGGTATTGTAAGCACCGATATCCTTTGAAGTGATACAACCGCATAGTGAGCGTTGGCCTTTATCGGCTCTGAGATTGCGTATTATAGGTTCAACTTCGGGAGATAATCGATATATCAGCTCCGGGTCGATACAGCGGTTGTGATTGATTCCAAATTCTGACAGGTCAATTTTTTCGGCGCAAGTAGCAAGTTCGAGCCCGAGGTTCATATCTGCCAGTCTGCGTGAAAAATCAACCATTTCATCCTCAGTCCATTCATGATAGTTAATCCCTGTCTCGGAAAGATTCCGACCTACTTTGCGATACGAGGATATATCAGCAAAACTAAACACCAACTTCTCTACATATCCGTATAATTCGCCTGCTATATTGCTGATTTTATGCAATAAATCCTCTGCGGAAATTCTGTCTGTCAGAATCAACGGGTCGAATCGCCAGACAACTGAACCCAAGCCCAATTCGTCAACCAGTCGTTTGAACGTTTCAATTCGATCGAAGAGGGGAGGAACATTAGGCTCTAATCCCTCGGCTACATAGTCATTAAGTGTGAATTGGATATAACATCCAATTCCTTTTTGTTTCAGGATTGGCAGAAACGGCAATAGTGGTGCAGGATTCTTCGACCAGAATACTATGAATTTGGTGTCGTCAAAAGAAACGTATGAATCCTTGCCGTTGTAGGGGTTGCGCCATCTTGCATAACCTTTGTCGAGACGATTGAAAAACCACTCATTGTAGAAAGCCGGAATGTCGGTGGCGCGGCTTGCTGAAACAATCTGCGGAGCCTGTGCCTCGACAATATTACCGTCACCTAATGTAAGTTTTATCTTTTCGTTTTTCATGGTACAAATTTAGAGTATGTTTATTTTTGACTTCTGTTAAGATTTAGAGAAATTTTTCGAGTCCGTTTTTAGGTTTTGTGAAAGAGTTATGGGGTTTCATAATGATTGAACAAAAGTTTAAACCGGGCCGAAAGGGACTATAAAGATTTCATAAAGTAAAAAGTGTAATAGACGAGACTTCATCTGACAAATAAATTATTTCATTGAGAAAAAATTGTCAGATTGTGTTGACAAATTTAGTGATTTGGAGTCATTTGCGCAAGAGGTGGAGATATTTTGGGTCACCCCCTCTTACGAGTGTAACCCCTGTTGCTGAATGTCGTACCGTCTTGCCACGGCACTCTCCACTCCTTTGTCTTTCCCTCCAAGTCCGTTAAGATAGAACACGTTGTAACGGATTCCGGCCTCGTATGGCGGTCGCCATACCTGCCCGGTGAAATGTAGTTGCGGATATATC
>DLAR01000090.1:17455-17578 GCA_002494015.1 Porphyromonadaceae bacterium UBA7042
CAAAATTAGATGATTATCAGCGTGAAAACAATGACTTACCCAAGGGTTTGGCCCTTACCTAAAAGTTTGTATTGCTCGTAATCAGTCGTTTTTGCAACCCCGGTTATGGCTAAAAAACTTGAC
>DLAR01000094.1 GCA_002494015.1 Porphyromonadaceae bacterium UBA7042
CCACTTTGGATAAACATTTGTTATGAAACGCCCTCTTAGAAAGCGTTTTTCTCGCCTTGGAAGGCGTTGATTATGGTGCGGATTATAATCTTGATGTCGAGCAGCAGGGTCCAGTTCTCGATATACCAGATGTCGTGCTCGACGCGCCGTTCCATCTGCCACAGTTCCTCGGTCTGTCCTCGGTAGCCGCGCACCTGTGCCCAGCCGGTTATCCCGGGTTTGATGATGTGGCGTACCATGTATTGGCCAATGAGGGCGCTGTAGTCCTCGGTGTGTTTTAGCATGTGGGGGCGCGGGCCCACGACCGACATGTCGCCGAGCCATACGTTGATGAACTGGGGCAGCTCGTCGATGCTCGTGCGGCGCAGGAAGTCGCCGACGCGGGTCTTGCGCGGGTCGTTTTTGGTTGCCTGCACTTTGTCGGCATCGACGTTGACCTTCATCGTGCGGAATTTCCAGCAGAGGAACTCCTGCCCCATGTAGCCGGTGCGTTTCTGCTTGAAGAATACCGGGCCGGGCGACGAGAGCTTGATGGCGATGGCTACGGGGATGAACACCAGCGGGGAGAAGATGAGGAAGATGGATGACACGGTCAGGTCCAGAACCCGTTTCAAGGCTGAGTTGACAGGGTTGTTGAGCGGGTTCTTGCGCATGATCATGACCGGTGTCTGGCCGATTGCGCTGAGCGTGAAGGTGTGGTTGAGGTATCGGGACACGCTCGGGACGAACCGGAACTGTGCCATGTGGCGGTCACAGACGGCAAGTGTCTCCTTGACCGCTTCTTCGTTCTCGCCGGGGATGGCGTAATACACCTCGTCGATTGCATTGTCCCTGACAAAGCTGTCGAGCTTGTCGAGTCCGCCGCGATAAAGCTGCTTGGCGGGGAAATCGGGCGGGCACCATGTGTCGATGAACCCGAGGCAGCGGTAGCCGAACCCCATGTCGCTGCACATTTCCTCATATAGTCGTCGGGCTGCCGAGCCGCACCCGACGATGAGGACGCGGCTGAAGTTGCGTCCTCGCCTGCGGAAACGTTTTTCAATCATGCGCGAGGCCGTGCGCCACAGCAGTAATGCGGCAGCCTCGGCACCGAAGAACTCGGCAAACATCCGCCACGGGACAGCGTCAATCTCGGCAAGATAGAGCAGGGTGGTGAAAATCAGCAGATGTCCTACTGCCGAGACGAAGGCGTTGCGCATGACATGCTGCATCTGGACGGCGCGTATGCGGAACGTGTCGCTCATGACTAATGCCACGGGGAAGTAGGAAAGGTTGAGCAGCACCCACAGGATGCGGCTGCACCAGTCGGGGACTCCGGGACTGATGATGCATGTCAGGAGGTAGACCGCGTTGATGATGACGAAGTCTACCACTGTGAAGATAGCGGGAATGAATTTGCCGTAGTTGCCTCGCGGACTCATTTAGTGTAAGTCAGAAGTCAGAGTTCAGTGTTAATAAGTAATTCATAATTCATAATGCATAATCAGCATTCGCGCGCGGCGCAAACCAGTTATGCATTATGAATTATGAATTAGGGGGGGCGTTATTTGATTTTACTGTCGATAACGTCGATTTTCTTTTCAAGTTCAGTGATGTCGTCTTTGATGCGCTGGATGCGGCGTTCCATTTCCCGGAGCATCGAGTCGCCGCTCTTTGATTTGGAACTGAAGAATCCGAGGTTGTTCTCATAGGTGTGCAGCTCGCCACGGCGTTGCTCAAGGGCTCGCATCAGTTTTTCCCGTTCACGGTAGAGGCGGTTGTCGTCCCCGGCAATCTCGTTGATGGAGTTTTCGAAATTGGCGAAACGTGAACGGCTTTCGCGCATGTCGAGTGTCTCATAGAGGCGGTTGACGACCTTGCGGTAAGCGTCATAGATGGCATCTTTCTCGCCGAAAGGCACATGCCCGATGGCCTGCCATTCGTTTTGGAGTCCCTTGACGGCCTTTATGGCCTCGGCGCGCTCGATGTTCTCGATGTCGATTGCTTCGAGACGGGCGATGACATCTTTCTTGGCTTTCAGGTTGGCCTGCTCGTTGCGGCGAGTGCCTGAAGTGTTCTTTTTCTTTTGTTCAAAGAAGTAGTCACAGGCGGCGAGGAAGCGGTGCCACACTTGGTCGCTGTGTTTCTTGGCCACGGCTCCGATTTTCTTCCACTCGCGCTGCAGCTCGGCAAGCTCGTCGGCGGTCTTGCGCCACTCGGTGCTGTCTTTGAGGGCCTCGGCGCGCTCACACAGGGCGATTTTCTTTTCAAGGTTGCTCGCGAGGGAGTCTTTCATTCCCTTGAAGAACTCGGCCTTGGCGGTGAAGAATTTGTCGCATGTCTCGCGGAAACGGGCAAAGAGGAGGTTGTTGGCGCGGCGTGATGCATAGCCGAGTTTTTTCCATTCCTCTTGGGCGGCGATGATGAGCTTGGTCATCTCGTCCCATGCGGCATAGGTCTTGAGTCCGGAGAAGTCATAGCCTTCGATGCGCTCGCAGAGGGCCGTCTTGGCATCCTCGTTTTCGCGCTCGCGGGCCTTGCGTTCTTCGAAGTGGGCCTGATAGCGCTTGTTGATTGCGGCGGAGTGGTCCTTGAAACGATTCCAGATTTCGTCACGCACCTCTTTGGGCACAGGGCCGATTTCGCGCCATTTCTCGTGGAGGGCCTGCAATCGCTTGAACGCAACGATTACATCGGGTTCATCGACGAGACGGGCGGCCTCATTGACAAGGAGTTCTTTCTCGGCAAGGTTTTTCTTGAAGTCGTAGTCGCGCAATTCCTTGTTTATTTTCAGCTGGTCGTAGAACCGCTCGACAGCCTCCTGATAGGCTTTCCACAGTTCTCCCGAGACGGTGGGTGAAACTTCGCCTATAGACTTGAACTCGGCCTGCAGTTCCTTTA
The DNA here is from genome assembly GCA_002494015.1 of Porphyromonadaceae bacterium UBA7042. Classification (GTDB taxonomy): domain Bacteria; phylum Bacteroidota; class Bacteroidia; order Bacteroidales; family Muribaculaceae; genus Duncaniella. The sequence continues at coordinate 2,881 of DLAR01000094.1, forward strand.
TTTCAGGGAAAAGGCGGTTTACGTTGTCAGTGTCGGCACTCATTTCCACGAGTCGGGCGATGATTTCGCGCTTGCGTTGCTCGTTGGCGGCACGGGCGGCCTCGGCCTCGGCGCGGAGGACGGCTTTCTTGTCGCGTATCTCGGCAAGGCGGGTTTTGAATTCTTCCTCGACAGGGTCGGTGGCGGCGACAAAGGATTCGGGGTCGTTGCCGGCACCGGCAAATTCCTCGCGTTCGCGTCGTTGCTCGTCGTTGCGCAGCAGGTAGAACTGCTGCTTGAGGCGCGATACCTCATCGTTGGCGATTTCGGCGGCGTCTTTTGCGGCAAGGGCGGTCAGCGCGGCGAGGATTTCCTCTTTTGATGCCGGGGTGGGTTGTTCAAGTTTTTCGTCGGTCTTGATGTCGACCTCGATAGAGTCGGCTGCAGCAACGGGTGCGGAGTCGTCGGTAGTTTTTTGTTCCACGGCTCCCTGAACGGGTTGCTGAGAAGGATCACGCGGTTCCATAACAATTAATTATAAGGTAGAGTAAACGTTAAATCGGGTTTAGTTCTGTTTGTGGTGGTAAATTTAGTGATTATTTTCAATAAAACAGTTAAAATGAGCGAAAAAAGTGCTTTTGGTCAGTTTGATAACGAAAAAACAGACAAAATCGGGGAGTATAGACGTTCTATTCCTTGTATATAATGTTGTTGATGGCGGTCTTGATGTCGTTTATCATGGCGGTGGCCGGGGTGATGATGGGTTTGAACGAATGTTCGGCCGAGGGGACAAATATGCTCAATGCCTTGTGGTGGCATTTGATGTCGAGGCGGCTGTCCATCGTCAGCGGTTCGCCGTCAATGTGGGCCGGTCCCGGTTGCTTGCGGGTTATGGTCAGACGCGGAGTGCGTATAGTCTCGATAAGGGTGTTGTTGTTGATGAATCCGGTCATCATGTCAACCCCGACGAGGGCGGTCGCCAGCGGGTTGCCCGCGTGGATTATGGTGACATCGAGCAGGCCGTCTACAATTGACGCGTGAGGGGCGATGTAGGCGTTGTTGCCGTATTGCGACGCATTGCACACCGCCACGAGAAATGCCCGGTTGGTGAGCAACTGCCCGTTGGCCTCGATTGTATATTCGTCGGGCGAGAAACGGGCGTAGGTTTCCAGCGTGCTTTTAATATAAGTGAGTTTGCCGCGCCTCTTGTGGGCAGCGAATGTCTGGCTGACTTCGGCGTCAAACCCCACGCCGAATGTGCAGAAGAACGGTCGGTTGTTGACGGTGGCGTAGTCGATTTTCATCGGGCGGCCGAGGGAGATGACATCGAGTGCACCACGCAGGTCGGTCGGTATTCCGGCATGGCGGGCGAGACCGTTTCCTGAGCCGCACGGGATTATGCCGAGATTGGTCTCGGTGTGGCACAGAGCCGAGGCAATTTCGTTGACGGTTCCGTCGCCCCCTGCGGCTATGACGGCATAGAAGCCGTCGGCAGCAGCCTGAGCCGCGAGACGGGTGGCATCGCCGTGGCAACGGGTCATGACCGCCTCGATGTCCCACCCGAGGGGGGATAGTCTGTCAATGATAAATTGGTCAAGTCCGTCTTTCTTGCGATTGCCGGAGATGGGGTTTATAATCAGCAGCGCGTTCACTGGGGCAATGGTGGTTAGGGTAGGGGATACGGGGCGGGTTACAGGGTTATGCGGCGTGTGGCCGATCCTGCCTTGAGAATGTAAATTCCCCGTGAGGTTATTTTCAGACGATGGGTTCCGGGTGCGACTGTCTCCTGCGATATGAGCTGTCCCAGTATGGTGAACACTTTCACGGTCACGCTGCGGGTAGTGGTGATGTAGACATATCCGTTCTTGACCGTGATGTCGAGGGCGTCGGAGTCGATTTGCTCGATGTCTGAGCGGTCGGGAGCCTCGACTGTTTCCCAGCGTGGCGGCGCGGCTTCGATTGTGGCCGTGGCAATCGAGCAGAGCAGTGTCAATATGATGAACAGTCGTCGCATGGGTGTGATAATTTCTGCAAAATTACGATTTTTTTTGAATGCGGCAAAGTTAAGCGGTTTAAACTTCCCGGTCGGCGGCGCTACTCGGCGCATTTGTGACGATTTTGAGGCGATTCCGGGACTGTTGTCTCAAAACCGCCTCAATTGTCGGACTGTATCTGTGTATAGCAGGTTGTTTTCGGCCTATCAGTACATCGGTGTGAACGGCTCGGATTTTTCGAGACGATTTGTGACATCGCCGATATAGTCGGTTGATTTCTCGTTGTCGATTTTCATTATCGGTGCGCCGGGACGGAGGTCACACTTGTTGAGGTCTATGTAGAACAGTCCTGGGTGGGTCACGATGTCGAAGTAGTAGCGGATGTCGCGGACGTTGGCAAACGATCTCCACTGAGTTGACGAAACGTTTGGCTCTCCCTCTATCAGATAGGTGTAAGGGACCGAAAGGTTCATCAGAATCGAGCGGATGATTGACACGCCGAGGTCGGCATCGCCGGTCTTGGCCACATGGCGGTCAAAGAAGTCGCCGCGCACAAAGCGGTCGGGACTCGAAACTGTGCCGGGAAGCATGTGTGCACCCCCGATTTTATCCCAGTAGTTGTTGATGGCGGTCATCTGGGGATAGGACGGGTCGTTGGTCATCGCCCGCATATCGGTGCCTTCATAGATGTTGATGTCGCCGTGGTCAAACTCGAATATCGCGCACCGGCCCTGAGAGTCGGTCGCCCCCCAGTGGAGTGTCGACACGGTGCCTCCGTCAAATGTCTCGCCCGAGATGTTGAAATCATGTTTGCGCAGCACTTCGACCACTTCGGGCGTGGTTGCGTTCAGGTCGAGCAGCCATCCGATGAATACTGCCAGCGACATCGGGGGCAGCGAGGAGGTTTCGGCGTTGTCATATACGGTGCCTTTGCAGAACAGGCCGTTGATGACGAGTCCTTTCTCGTTCATTCCTTCGGTGATGCCTCCGTCATACCCGACGGCATATATCGCGCCGTAGCGCGAGGTCCACTCGAAGGCTCCGGGGATGTTATGGCTTTTCTTGGTTATCCCGCGCGGGTAGACATAAAGGTTTGTCGGAATAGGGGTTTTCCAGTCAAGGGAGCGACCCACGATGCGCAGGCTGTCATTCCCGACATAAAGTATGCGCGAGCAACTCATCGCGCTTTCGGCGCCGAGCAGTGTCGCAATCAACATGAGCGGCAGAAGTAGGAATTTCTTCATAATCTTGAAAAAGTTGAGTAAGTGAGGGTTATATGCTAAAAAGACAACGCGCCTGAGCCGCAAGGGGTTCGGACGCGTAATAAAGTTTTTTATTCACCGAGGTGCCTCACATGGCTGCCGACGCGACGAGGATGGCAAGGACAGTCGTGGCTCCGGTACAGGTCATTATGTCGCCGAGGGGGATGGTGATTGAGCTGAACGACAGGGCCGGGGTCAGTTGCAGGCCTACCGGAAGCGAGATGCCGGGTTGCGACATGGCCGATGCCGTGTCGGCGTTGCGGCGCGAGTCGATAATGCGGGCGAGCCGGTAGCAGAGCCATCCGCAGGCACTGCCGATTATTGCGCCCACAAGCAGGTCGCCCGGATAATGTACGCCGAGGTGAATGCGTGTGAAGGAGTTGAAGGCCGCCCATGTGAAAATGAACAATGTGAACCGGCGCCGTCTGAGCAGCAGCGACGAGAACACCGCGAGGGCAAAGGAATTGGCCGCGTGGCACGACGGGAAGCCGTAGGAGCCGCCGCGGTAGTCGTTGACGACTATGGTCAGTGCCGAGAGCGGGTTGTCGAGGTTGGATGGACGCAGCCGTTCCACGGCGGGGCGGATGAGGGTGGCGCACGTCTGGTCGGCAAGCGTGATTGTCAGTGCGATTGCGGCCACATATATGATTACTTGTCTAGGGGTGAACGACTTAATCAGGATGTAAAGGAGCGAGGCATACATGGGAACCCATATAAACTTGCCGCTGAACAGCATCATGAAGTTGTCAAGGGCCGACAGTCTCAATGTGTTGTTGAAAAGCAGGAATATCTGCGTGTCGATATTGTTGAGGAAATCAATCATCGGTTGTGTCAGAGATTGGAGAGGTTATCGTAAAGTGTCTGTAAAAAGGCCTTGGCCTCGGCGGCGGCCTTGGGAGATGAGTGGGGCGGCATTGTGTTGCCGGTATCGAGGTTGACCACTGCGGTGTCGGAGTCGCTTATCAATCCGATGAGGTCACGCTCGGTGAAAACTCCGTAGTGGGGCGACGCGGGGTTGAGCAAGTCTTTGCTGAAAAGGAAATCGTCGTGGGGGATGCCGAGCGACCCGAGCAGCGTCGCGGCGATGTCGGTCTGGCATCCGGGGGTATCGATGATTCTCCCCGGTAACGCAAGCGCGCCCCCGGTGACTACGAGCGGTACGGCGTGGCGGTCAAGCGGGTTGTCAAGGTTGCGCGGCCACGCCCCGTAGTGGTCGGGGGTGATGATGACGAGCGTGTTGTCCCATGACGTAGATGCGGCGAGGCGGTTGACAAACGCAGTCAGACAGCTGTCGGTGTAGGCAAAGGCATTTACCCTCGGGTCGATGGCCGAGAAACGCGGGTTGTCATACGGCACTTCAAACGGCTCGTGGCTGCTTGATGTCTGAATCACGTCGAGGCGCGGGCGGCTGTCGCCGGGGCGCGGGGTGAGGATGTCGGCGGCCGCCTTGTCAAAAAGCAGGTGGTCGTGTGCGCCCCACTTGCTCGTGCGCTCTGCCAGCGGGAAGTCTTTGTCGCTTATAATCTTTTCAAATCCCGAGCGGACGAGATAGGCGAGCATGTTGGTGAAATTGGCATCACCGCCGTAAAAATAGGACGACTCCCATCCGTTTTCCTTCAGTGTGCGCGGCAGCGACGGGAGGCTTTCCATCTTTTCGACGTGTTTCATCACGCTTGTCGAAGGTTGCCCCGGATATGCGCTCAATATCGAAGTCAGGGCGCGGTCGGTGCGGAAACTGTTGGCATAGAATCGTGAGAACAGCAGACCGTTGCGTGCGATGGAGTCGAGCCCCATCGCGACCGAGTCGCCTCCGAGCGACGGCATCAGGTGGGATGAGAAACTTTCGAGAATCACGATGACAATGTCGGGCCGGGTGGTCTTGGTGATGGATAGAGCCGTGTCGGGACGCTCACACGGCCTGTCGGTAAGCGTCGCAAAGATTTCGGCGGCCTCGGAGGCTTCCATGAAACGGTACTGCGATGCGAAGTCGCTCTGATGCGTGGCCGAGTACATGAGGCTGAACATCGGGTTTATGGCCGCGTGGTTCAGCCGCTGGTTCTGGCTGAAATAGGCGCGGCTGAGGTTCATGGTCGAGACCGTCACCCCGCCACGGATGGGTATGAACAGAGCTGCGGTGAGGAGGGTGGCTGCGACTGTCGCGGGAACACTGCGCGTGGGGGCGACGGCGATGCGTCCCGGCAGTCGCGTCAGCACGAGGTAAAGGACTGCCGCAAGCGCGGCGCATCCTGCAATCCCCGCGACAATCATCCATGCCCCCGTGCTCGCCATTGCCGCTGCCGGGGAGGTGGTGAAGTAAAACAATGGAGTCATGTCGAGGCGGAACCCCCAGTAGCCGTAAAGCACGATGTCGAGGCAGAAAACGATTGAAATTGCTGTTGCGGCGATGGCCGAATAGATGTTGCCGACGATTCTGACCGCCCTCGGCCGAATCCATAGCGCGGCGATGGCGAGCAGTCCCGGGATTACCGTGAGGTATCCGGCCATCGAGCAGTCCATCGCCAGTCCGTGGGCCACGACAGGCCACAGGCTCCCGAGCGGTGATGCCCCGATTTCCGAGGCATACACGGTCAAGAACACCGGTTTCTGCAAAACGAATATTATCACAAATGTCGCGAAGTAGGCGACGATTTTTAACACTGCGTTTCTCATTGAGATATAAATGATGTGCAAAATTACTTCAAAATTCTCATATTCAGCCACAATTCAGCGTGAATTAAACATAAAAATATCTTTCAAGGCATAACGCTTGGCAGGCTTGCGCGCCGTTTGGTGAAAATGATGTGAAAATATTTGGTAATTAGGAAGTTATTTTGTAATTTTGCATCGCTTTTCGGAGCAATCTGCGCTTATCGCAATGCTAACTGTCAGATAGTCAGCGAGGTGGTAGCGCGTGGATGTGTATAAAATAGATGAAATTATAATCGATTAATAAACCAAAGTTAAACAAAAAGAACTAAGATGCCTACTATTCAGCAATTAGTAAGAAAAGGACGTGTGGCACTGGAGGATAAGAGCAAGTCGCCCGCACTTGATTCATGCCCGCAGCGTCGCGGCGTGTGTGTGCGTGTCTACACTACTACCCCCAAAAAGCCTAACTCGGCAATGCGTAAAGTCGCTCGTGTTCGCCTGACCAACGGTAAGGAAGTCAACAGCTACATTCCCGGCGAGGGTCACAACCTTCAGGAACACTCGATCGTGCTTGTTCGCGGCGGCCGTGTCAAGGACCTCCCCGGTGTGCGTTACCACATCGTTCGCGGAACGCTCGATACAAGCGGTGTCAAGGACCGCACCCAGCGTCGTTCCAAGTACGGTGCAAAGCGTCCCAAGGCAGCTAAGAAGTAATTCCCGCTCCTTTTCTGAAACAATTAAAATCTAAACAGAGTTATCAACCTCCGTTTTTGATTTGTTGGAAGGCTAAGTCACAGGTTGAGTAAACGGCGCGCCGGAGGGCGGCTGTTGAAGATGAAAGATGCAGCAACCAAGCAACCAAAAACAAAACATTTCATTAAACAAATGAGAAAGGCTAAACCTAAGAAGCGGATCGTTCTGCCTGATCCTGTCTTCAATGATGTCAGAGTGTCTAAATTTGTCAATCACCTGATGTATGATGGCAAGAAGAACACTTCTTACACAATTTTCTATAGTGCTCTTGACCTCGTCAAGAACAAACTGCCCAACGAGGAGAGAACCCCGCTGGAAATCTGGAAAAAAGCCCTTGAAAACATCACTCCCACCGTGGAGGTTAAGTCACGTCGTGTCGGCGGTGCAACATTCCAAGTGCCTACTGAAATCCGTCCCGACCGCAAGGAATCTATCTCGATGAAAAACCTGATTCTCTACGCCCGTAAGCGCGGCGGCAAGACTATGGCTGAGAAGCTCGCTGCCGAAATCGTAGACGCATTCAACGAACAGGGCGGCGCTTACAAGCGCAAGGAAGACATGCACAAGATGGCTGAGGCCAACCGCGCATTCGCCCACTTCCGTTTCTAATCTCTTTCATCGGTAACACATATAGATTCTTACTCTAATGGCAAAATCTGACGAACAGTTAAAATATACCCGTAATATCGGTATTATGGCTCACATCGACGCCGGTAAAACCACCACGTCGGAGCGTATTCTTTTCTATACCGGTCTTACCCACAAAATCGGCGAGGTTCATGATGGCGCGGCCACTATGGACTGGATGGAGCAGGAGCAGGAACGCGGTATCACAATTACCTCGGCTGCCACTACCACCTTCTGGAACTACGCCGGTGACAAATTCAAAATCAACCTTATTGACACCCCCGGACACGTCGACTTCACTGTCGAGGTTGAACGCTCGCTCCGCGTGCTCGACGGCGCCGTGGCGACATTCTGTGCCGTAGGCGGTGTTGAACCCCAGTCTGAGACCGTTTGGCGTCAGGCCGACAAATACAACGTGCCCCGTATCGGATATGTCAACAAAATGGACCGCTCGGGTGCCAACTTCTTTGAAGTAGTGCGCCAGCTCAAGGACGTGCTCGGAGCAAATCCCTGCCCCATTCAGATTCCTATCGGTGCCGAAGAAACTTTCAAGGGAGTCGTTGACCTGATTCTTATGAAAGCCGTATTTTGGCATGACGAGGCTATGGGCGCCGACTACACACTGGAGGAAATCCCCGCCGGACTCGTTGCCGAAGCCGAAGAATGGCGTGACAAAATGCTTGAGAAAATCGCCGAATTCGACGACGCTCTCATGGAAAAATACTTTGACGACCCCTCCACTATCACCGAGGATGAAATCCGCCGCGCCCTCCGCGCCGGAACACTGAAGATGGAAATCGTCCCGATGGTGTGTGGCTCGTCGTTCAAGAACAAAGGCGTTCAGCCGCTGCTCGACGCAGTCTGCGCCTATCTCCCCAGCCCGACTGACGCAGGTGCCGTTCAGGGCCATGCCGTGGGAAATCCCGACGAAGTCGAGACCCGCGAGCCTTCAAGCGGCGCCCCCATGTGCGCCCTCGCGTTCAAGATTGCCACCGACCCCTATGTAGGCCGTCTGACCTTCTTCCGCGTTTACTCGGGTGACGTTGTCGCCGGCTCTTATGTGTTCAACTCGCGTTCAGGCAAGAAAGAACGTGTTTCACGCTTGTTCCAGATGCACTCCAACAAGCAGAACGCAAAAGAAATGATTGGCTGTGGTGACATCGGTGCCGGTGTAGGTTTCAAAGACATCCGCACAGGCGACACCCTCTGCGCCGAAGACGCTCCCATCGTTCTCGAAGCTATGGAATTCCCCGATCCCGTTATCGGTATCGCTGTCGAGCCCAAGACACAGAAAGACCTTGACAAACTCGGTGTCGGCCTTCAGAAACTTGCCGAGGAAGACCCCACATTCCGCGTTGAGACCAACGAGGAAACCGGCCAGACTGTTATCTCCGGTATGGGCGAGCTTCACCTCGACATCATCATCGACCGTCTCCGCCGCGAGTTCAAGGTGGAATGTAACCAAGGCCGTCCTCAGGTTACCTACAAGGAAGCTATCACCAAGCCTGTCGAACTCCGCGAAGTGTTCAAGAAACAGACCGGTGGCCGTGGTAAATTTGCCGACATCATCGTGCGCGTCGAGCCCGTTGACGAAGGATTCGAAGGCAGCCTCCAGTTTGTTGACGAAGTCAAGGGCGGTAATATCCCCAAGGAATTCATTCCTTCGATTCAGAAAGGTTTCACTGCCGCAATGAAAAACGGCGTCCTTGCCGGATTCCCCGTGGAACACCTCAAGGTGACCGTAATCGACGGTTCGTTCCACCCCGTGGACTCCGACCAGCTCTCGTTTGAGCTCTGCGCCATCCAAGCCTTCAAGAAGGCATCGGAAAAAGCAGCTCCCGTGCTCCTTGAACCCATCATGAAGATTGAAGTCGTTACCCCCGAAGAATCGATGGGCGACGTCATCGGCGACCTTAACAAGCGCCGTGGTCAGGTTGAAGGCATGGAGACAAGCCGCTCGGGCGCACGCGTTGTAAAAGCCAAGGCTCCCCTCGCCGAGATGTTTGGTTATGTGACCGCTCTTCGTACAATCACTTCGGGCCGCGCCACCTCGACCATGTCATTCTCCCACTATGCCGAGGTCAGCAACTCGATTGCACGCAACGTCCTCACCGAGTGCCAAGGCCGTGTTGACCTTATCAAGTAACAACAACTTTCACATTCAACAATATGGATCAAACAATCAGAATCAAACTTAAATCCTACGATTACAACTTGGTTGACAAGTCGGCCGAGAAGATTGTGAAGACCGTTAAGGCCACCGGCGCCGTGATTTCGGGTCCCATCCCCCTGCCCACCCATCGCCGCATCTTCACCGTCAACCGCTCGACTTTCGTTAACAAGAAATCGCGCGAGCAGTTCCAGCTTTCGTCCTACAAGCGCCTCATCGACATCCACAACTCGACAAGCAAGACCGTGGACGCGCTGATGAAACTCGAACTCCCCAGCGGCGTAGAAGTTGAAATCAAGGTGTAATCGTCCCCCAGTAGACAAGGATTTTAAAAGAAAGAAAATTAAACATTAAATTCACAGAGAAATGCCAGGATTATTAGGAAAGAAAATCGGAATGACATCCGTTTTCAGTGCCGACGGCAAAAACGTGCCGTGCACTGTTATCGAAGTTGGTCCCTGTGTAGTTACTCAGATTAAAACCGCTGAAACTGACGGATACGAAGCAGTTCAGCTCGGCTTCACCGAAAAGAAGGAAAAGCATACCACTGCTCCCATGATGGGTCACTTCAAGAAAGCCGGAGTAGCTCCCCAGCGCCACTTGGCCGAGTTCAAAGGATTTGAAGGCGAATATAAACTCGGTGACACAATCACCGTTGATTTCTTCTCCGAGAACGATTTCGTCGACATTCAGGGTGTGTCAAAAGGTAAAGGCTTCCAAGGCGTTGTCAAGCGTCACGGCTTCGGCGGCGTAGGCCAGAGCACACACGGCCAGCACAACCGCCTCCGCGCCCCCGGTTCAGTGGGCGCCTGCTCTTACCCCGCAAAGGTGTTCAAGGGCATGCGCATGGCCGGACAGATGGGCAACAAGAACGTGACTGTCCAAAACCTTCAGGTGCTGAAAGTCATCGCTGACCACAATCTGTTGTTGATCAAGGGTTCAATCCCCGGAAGTAAAGGTTCAATCGTTTTAATTGAGAAGTAATGGAACTCGCAATATACAATATCAAAGGAGAAGACACCGGTCGCAAAGCAGAGCTTAACGATCAGGTTTTTGCCATCGATGCAAACGAGCACGCCGTTTATCTCGATGTGAAGCAGTATCTCGCCAACCAGCGTCAAGGTACTCACAAGTCCAAAGAACGCAGCGAAGTTTCGGGTTCTACCCGCAAGCTCCACAAGCAGAAAGGCGGCGGCGGCAGCCGTATCGGTGATATTAATTCGCCCGTCCTCGTCGGCGGCGGACGCGTTTTTGGTCCCCGTCCCCGCGACTATCGTTTTAAGTTGAACAAGAAAGTTAAGTCTCTCGCTCGTCGCAGCGCCTTGACCTACAAAGTACAGGACAACCAGATCCGCGTTGTCGAAGACTTCACATTCGAGGCTCCCAAAACTAAAGATTTCGTAAATTTTGCTAAAAATCTTCAAGTAGAGGGTAAAAAGGTGCTCGTGGTTTTCGCAGACAAAAATAATAACGTATATTTGTCAGCTCGAAATGTGCCCGATGCCCGAATCATGACTGCTTCGGACATCAACACCTATGTCTTGATGAATTCAAACGCTGTCATCCTCACCGAGAGCAGCCTTGAAATCATCAATAAACTTTAATCACCGGATTCGAGAGAATTTTAATCACAAGCAAGACAATGGAAATCTCAATCACTCCCATCGTTACCGAGAAAGCCACTAAAATCTCGGAAAAGCTCAACCGCTACACATTCCGTGTTTCTCCCGAGGCCGATAAGAACCAGATCAAGGCTCTTGTCGAGCAACTTTACGGTGTTAAAGTTGTCCGCGTCAACACCCTTGTTGTCCGCGCCAAGAACAAGTCACGCTGGACCAAGAGCGGCCTCCTCCGCGGCAAAACCGCTACATGGAAAAAGGCCCTCGTAACTCTGGCCGACGGCGAAACTATTGACTTCTATAGCAATATTTAAATAAAATGGCAGTAAGAAAATTCAAGCCCACAACACCGGGGCAAAGACACAAAATTATCGGTGTATTCAAAGGTACGATCACTGCTACTACACCGGAAAAATCTCTTACAGTCGGTAAAAAGTCATCAGGAGGACGCAACTCCGAAGGCCATCTCACCAACCGTTACCTTGGCGGTGGCCACAAGCGCAAATACCGTATCATTGACTTTAAGAGAAACAAAGACGGTGTTCCCGCAGTAGTAAAGTCGATCGAGTATGATCCCAACCGCTCAGCCCGCATCGCGCTCCTTTACTATGTCGACGGTGCCAAAGCCTATATCATTGCACCCAACGGCTTGCAAGTAGGCGCAACTGTTGTATCGGGTCCCGACGCAGCTCCCGAGGTAGGCAACGCCCTTCCCATGAGCAAAATCCCCGTCGGCACACTCATCCACAACATCGAGCTGCGTCCCGGCCAAGGCGCTTTCATGGCCCGCTCGGCTGGCACTTTTGCCCAGTTGACATCCCGTGAAGGCGACTATGTAATTGTCAAATTACCTTCCGGCGAAACCCGCAAGATCCTTGCAGCATGCAAGGCCACTGTCGGCGTTGTCGGCAACTCTGAGCACTCGCTCGAACGCTCCGGCAAGGCCGGCCGTTCACGCTGGCTCGGTCGCCGCCCCCGCAACCGTGGCGTTGTCATGAACCCCGTCGATCACCCGATGGGTGGTGGCGAAGGCCGCGCTTCCGGTGGTCATCCCCGTTCTCGCAAGGGCCTCTATGCTAAGGGTCTCAAGACTCGTGCTCCGAAGAAACAATCTTCTAAGTACATTATCGAAAGAAGGAAAAAGTAATCTGATTAATTAAGCAACACTTATGAGTCGTTCATTAAAAAAAGGCCCGTTTATCAGCGTGAAGCTGGAAAAGAAGGTTGCCGCTATGGAGGAATCAGGCAAGAAGAGCGTCATCAAGACTTGGAGCCGCGCTTCAATGATTGCCCCCGAGTTTGTCGGCCACACTTTTGCAGTCCACAACGGTAATAAGTTTATCCCTGTCTATGTTACCGAAAACATGGTTGGTCACAAGCTTGGCGAGTTCGCTCCCACACGCACCTTCCGTGGTCATGGCGGTAACAAGAAGAAATAATCGGGCCCTGAGATATAACTAATTCATTTGTAAAAAAAGAAAAGAATTATAATACAATGGGTGTAAGAAAAAGAAATGCAGCCGACATCCGCAAAGCCGAGCAGAAATCAGTCGCCTTTGCCAAGCTGACAAATATCCCCACCTCCCCCCGCAAGATGCGCCTTGTCGCTGACATGGTGCGCGGCGTAGAGGTAAACCGTGCCCTCGGCATCCTCAAATTCTCCAACAAGGAGGCCGCAGCACGTCTTGAAAAGCTCCTCCGCAGCGCCATCGCCAACTGGGAAGCAAAGAACGAACGCAAAGCCGAAGCCAACGAACTGTGCATCAGCACAATCTACGTTAACTGCGCTCCGATGCTCAAGCGTCTCCGCCCCGCTCCTCAGGGCCGTGGCTACAGAATCCGTAAACGTGCCAATCACGTCACATTGATTGTTGACACAATTGATAACAAAAACGCTAAAAAGGCTTAACTATGGGACAGAAAGTAAATCCGATCAGCAACCGTCTTGGTGTAATCCGCGGCTGGGACTCTAACTGGTATGGCGGTAAAAACTACGGCGATACCCTTCTGGAGGATTCCAAACTGCGCAAATATCTCAATGTCCGCCTCGCTAAGTCAAGCGTTTCGCGCATCGTCATCGAGCGCACCATGAAGCTCATCACCATCACCGTCTGCACCTCGCGTCCCGGTCTCATCATCGGCAAGGGCGGCGCTGAAGTTGACAAGCTCAAGGAAGAACTCAAGAAAATCACCGACAAAGATGTCCAGATCAACATCTACGAGGTAAAACGTCCCGAACTCGACGCCCAGATTGTGGCAAGCACAATCGCCCGCCAGATCGAAGGCAAAATCGCCTACCGCCGTGCCGTCAAGATGGCTGTCGCAGCCACCATGCGCAGCGGTGCCGAAGGTATCAAGGTCCAGGTTTCAGGCCGTCTTAACGGTGCCGAAATGGCCCGCTCGGAAATGTTCAAGGAAGGACGCACTCCCCTGCACACCCTCCGTGCCGACATCGACTACGCTCTCGTAGAAGCCCACACCAAGGTCGGTGTAATCGGCGTGAAGGTTTGGATCTGCCGTGGCGAAGTTTACGGCAAGCGCGACCTTGCACCCCAGTTCACCAACAACCAGAAAGAAGGTCGCGGTGCTTCTTCCAACGGCGCTCCCCGTCGCGGCGGTTTCCGTAAACCCAAAAACAACCGTTAAACCCTCAATTGATTCAACAAGACAATGTTACAACCAAAGAAAACTAAATTCCGCCGCGCGCAAAAGGGCCGCATGAAAGGCATCGCCCAGCGCGGCAACCAGTTGGCCTTCGGTTCGTTTGGCATAAAGACACTGGAGTCAAAGTGGATTACCGGTCGCCAGATTGAAGCCGCCCGTGTGGCAGTGACCCGCTACATGCAGCGTCAGGGTCAGATTTGGATCCGTATATTCCCCGACAAACCCATCACCAAGAAACCTGCCGAAGTCCGAATGGGTAAAGGTAAAGGTGCACCCGAAGGGTTCGTCGCACCTGTCACCCCCGGCCGTATCCTCATCGAGGTAGAAGGCGTTCCCTTCGAAGTGGCAAAGGAAGCACTGCGCCTCGCAGCACAGAAACTTCCCGTCACCACCAAGTTTATCGTGCGTCGTGACTATGACCCAACTCAAAATGTGTAACCCGTTATGAAGAAAGAAGAAATCAAAGAACTCAGCTTGCAGGATCTCCGCGACCGTCTGGTAGAGATGGAAAAAGAATATGCCCAGCTCAAGATAAACCACGAGATTTCCCCGCTGGACAGCCCTGCAAAGATTACACATGCCCGCAAAATGATTGCCCGCGTTAAGACCGAGTTGCGTCAACGTGAACTTAACACTAAATAACCCTCACGACAATGGAAAAAAGAAATTTGAGAAAAGAACGCATCGGGGTTGTGTCGAGCACAAAGGGTGACAAGACTATCACTGTAACCATCAAGTGGAAAGAGAAGCACCCCATTTACGGCAAATTTGTCAACAAAACTAAGAAATACCACGCCCACGACGAAAACAACGAGTGTCAGGTCGGCGACACCGTACGCCTTATGGAGACTCGTCCCTTGAGCAAAACCAAGCGTTGGAGACTGGTAGAAATCATCGAAAAAGTGAAATAAACTATGATACAGACTGAAAGCCGTTTAACCGTAGCCGATAACAGCGGGGCCAAAGAAGCCCTCTGTATTCACGTCCTGGGAGGTACCGGACGTCGCTATGCATCGGTGGGTGACATCATCGTTGTCTCTGTAAAGAGCGTCATTCCATCCTCCGATGTCAAGAAAGGAACCGTGTCCAAGGCTGTAGTGGTCCGCACCAAAAAGGAAATCCGCCGTCCCGACGGAAGCTACATCCGTTTTGACGACAACGCATGTGTGTTGCTCAACAACGCCGGCGAACTCCGCGGAACCCGTATCTTCGGCCCCGTGGCCCGCGAGCTGCGCGCCGCCAACATGATGAAGATTGTCTCACTTGCCCCCGAAGTCCTCTAACCCCCCAAGAAACATTTAAAAGTAATGAGCAAATTACATATTAAAAAAGGCGATATCGTCTATGTTCTTGCCGGCGAAGACCGCGGCAAAGAGGGCCGAGTCCTCAAAGTGAACGCAACAACACAGCGTGCTGTCGTTGAAGGCATCAACATCGTAACCAAAGCCACCAAACCCAGTGCCAAGCACCCCCAAGGCGGCCTCGTAAAGATGGAAGCCCCCATCCACATCTCCAACCTCGCTCTGATCGACCCCAAGACCGGCAAACCCACCCGCATCGGCCGTCGCAAGAACGAGAAAGGAGTCTCAGTACGTTACGCTAAAAAATCAGGAGAGGAGATTAAGTAATGAGCACCACCACACTTAAAAAAGACTATCAGGAACGCATCGTTCCCGCGCTGACACAGCAATTCAGCTACACAACACCCATGCAGGTGCCCAAGCTGAAGAAGATTGTCATCAACCAAGGTCTTGGCGCTGCTACGCAGGACAAGAAAATCATCGAGACAGCCCTCAACGAACTCACCGCAATCACCGGCCAGAAAGCTGTCGCTACCCTGTCCCGCAAGGACATCTCCAACTTCAAGCTCCGCAAGAAGATGCCCATCGGCGCGATGGTCACACTCCGCCGCGACAAAATGTATGAATTCCTTGAACGCCTCGTGCGCGTCGCCCTCCCCCGCATCCGCGACTTCAAGGGTATCGAAGGCAAGCTCGACGGCCGTGGAAACTACACCCTCGGCATCACCGAGCAGATCATCTTCCCTGAAATCAACATCGACTCAATCAGCAAGCTCATGGGTATGAACATAACCTTCGTGACATCGGCCAACACCGACGCAGAAGGATATGCGCTCCTCAAAGAGTTTGGTCTCCCCTTTAAAAACGCTAAAAACTAAACGACTGATATGGCAAAAGAATCAATGAAAGCCCGCGAAGTGAAGCGTGCCCGTCTTGCCGCAAAGTACGCCCAAAAGCGTGCCGAGCTCAAGAAGATTGTTAATTCAGGCGTGAATGAAGAAAACCGTGCCGACGCCTACGAGGCCGCACAGCAGCTTCAGGCTCTCCCCAAGAACAGCAATCCCATCCGCGTTCACAACCGCTGCAAGATCACAGGCCGCCCCAAAGGCTACATGCGCCAGTTCGGAATCTCCCGAATCCAGTTCCGCGAAATGGCCTCGGCCGGCATCATCCCCGGAGTCAAGAAAGCCTCTTGGTAATCCCCTTCAGCCCGCAGTGCCCACTGCCCGCGCTGCCGCAGACCACGTTAATCTCGTCATCCGCCCCGTCCCGGTGGCGGGTGAGTGTCCGGAAAGCTCGTTACTCACCCCCGGTCCGGACCGCAGCCCGAGCAGGCACTCAACGCTGACACAACGCCTCTCTTCTCCCCACTAATCAAGACACAGTGAGTATTAAATATTGTTCGGAACAACCCGAATCAATTTAAACATTATTTTAAAATGACAGATCCTATAGCAGACTATCTGACAAGATTGAGAAATGCGATCAAGGCCAACCACCGCGTGGTCGAGATTCCCGCCTCAAACTTGAAAAAAGAAATCACCAAGATTCTCTTTGAACAAGGCTATATTCTTAACTACAAGTTTATAGAGGGTGAAACCCCCGCCGGAGTCATCAAGATTGCCTTGAAATATGACCCCACCGACAAGGTGAACGCCATCAAGAGCCTCGAGCGCGTGTCGCGTCCCGGCCTTCGCCGTTACACCGGATACAAAGATATGCCTCGCGTGTTGAACGGACTCGGCATCGCCATCCTCTCAACTTCCAAGGGTGTTATGACCAACAAGAAAGCCCGCGACCTCAAGGTAGGTGGCGAGGTTCTCTGCTATGTTTACTAATCTAAATAGGAGGATACAGAATTATGTCACGAATAGGTAAAGCTCCCATTGAGATTCCCGCCGGTGTAACAGTCACCGTCGGCAACGACAACGTAGTGACCGTCAAAGGTCCCAAAGGCACCCTCACGCAGAAAGTCAACCCCGACCTCCACGTCAAGGTAGACGGAAACCACGTCATCGTAGAGCGTCCCACCGACGACCGCGAACACCGCGCCCAGCACGGCCTCTACCGCGCCTTGATTCACAACATGGTTGTCGGCGTTTCTACCGGCTATCGCAAAGAAATGGAATTAGTAGGTGTAGGTTACCGTGCCACAGCTACCGGCCAAGTGCTTGAACTCTCGCTCGGTTACTCCCACGCCATATATATCAAGCTCCCGCCCGAAATCAAGGTTGAAGCCAAGACCGAGCGTAACAAAAACCCGCTCATCATCCTCGAAAGCGACGACAAGCAGCTCCTCGGCCAGGTGTGTGCCAAAATCCGCTCCCTCCGCAAGCCCGAACCCTACAAGGGCAAAGGTATCAAGTTTGTCGGCGAGATTATCCGTCGCAAGTCGGGTAAATCGGCAAGTGCTAAATAATTAAACTGATTCAACCATGATTTCCAAGATACAAAGAAGAAACAAAATCAAGACCCGCATCCGCGGCAAAGTGTCGGGCACCGCAGCCCGTCCCCGCATGTCGGTCTTCCGTAGCAACAAGCAGATTTATGTTCAGCTTATCGACGACCTCGCAGGTGTAACAATCGCAGCTACATCTTCCAAGGGCATCGAAGAAGGAACCAAGTGTGAAATCGCAGCCAAGGTAGGCGAAGCCATCGCTCAGAAAGCCCTCGCAGCCGGTATCACCGAAGTGGTCTTCGACCGCAACGGCTACCTCTTCCACGGCAGAGTTAAATCATTGGCCGATGCCGCTCGCAACGGTGGTCTCAAATTCTAATCAACGATTATGGCTACAAAAAATAACAAAGTAAAATCAACCAACGATATCGAGCTCAAAGACCGTCTCGTTGCTATCAACCGCGTTACCAAGGTGACCAAGGGTGGTCGCACCTTCACCTTCGCCGCCATCGTCGTTGTCGGAAATGAAAACGGCATCGTAGGCTGGGGCCTCGGAAAGGCCAACGAAGTTCAGGCTGCCATCGCCAAGGGTGTTGAAGCCGCCAAGAAGAACCTCATCAAAGTCCCCGTTCACCGCGGAACAATCTCCCACGAGCAGATTGCAAAATTCGGCGGCTCGCGCGTAATCATCAAGCCCGCGAGCCACGGTACCGGCGTAAAGGCCGGCGGTGCTATGCGCGCCGTGCTTGAAAGCGTCGGAATCACTGACGTGCTCGCCAAGTCAAAGGGATCTTCCAACCCCCACAACCTCGTAAAGGCAACCATCGCCGCTCTCGGCGAACTGCGCTCACCCGCACAGATTGCACAAAACCGCGGCATCTCTGTCGAACAAGTCTTTAACGGTTAATACCTCACAAAGAAATGGCTAAGATTAAAATCACCCAGATAAAGAGCCGCATCAACGCACCCGCTGTTCAGAAGCGCACCCTTGATGCCCTCGGATTGAGAAAAATGCATCACTCGATTGTCCTTGAGGACACTCCCTCAGTGATGGGAATGGTAAACGCTGTGCGTCATTTGGTAGAAGTGACCCCCGCATAAGTTCAACTCTTTTTATAGAACAAAACAATTATGGATTTAAGTAATTTAAAACCCGCTGTTGGTTCCGTGACCCGCAAGACCCGTATCGGCCGCGGTCCCGGTTCAGGAAAGGGTGGAACATCTACCCGTGGTCACAAAGGCGCAAAGTCCCGCTCGGGCTACAGCCGCAAGATCGGTTTTGAAGGTGGCCAGATGCCCCTCCAGCGCCGTCTTCCCAAGTTTGGCTTCAAAAACATCAACCGCGTCGAGTACAAAGCCGTAAACATCTGCGACCTTGAAACAATCGCCGCAACAGGTGTTGAGAAAATCGGCATCGCCGAGCTCGTGGCCGCCGGCCTCGTAAACGGCAAGCAGCCCGTCAAGATTCTCGCCAACGGCACGCTCACCCACAAGCTCGCCGTAGAAGCCAACGCCTTCTCCGCAGCCGCCGAAAAAGCAATCGTTGAAGCTGGCGGCTCCATCAACAAAATTTAATCCCCCTCCTCCCCACAATGCGATTTATTGAAACATTAAGAAACATTTGGACCATTGAGGAACTGAGAAAGCGCATCCTCGTGACCCTGTTGCTGGTACTCGTTTACCGCCTCGGTTGCTACGTCGTCCTCCCGGGAATCAGCCCCGCCGACCTCGACGCGCTCACCAAGTTCACCAACAAGAGCGGCCTGATGCAACTCCTCGACATGTTCTCGGGCGGCGCTTTCTCTCAAGCCTCGATCTTCGCACTCGGTATCATGCCCTACATCACTGCATCCATCGTGATACAGCTCCTCGGCATGGTGCTCCCTTCATTCCAGAAGATGCAGCGCGAAGGCGAGAGCGGGCGGCAGAAACTCAGCCAGTACACCCGCTACCTCACCGTCCTCATCCTTGTGCTCCAAGGACCCGCCTATCTGGTCAACATCCAGTATCAGGTAAGCGCGGCAACCGGCAGCGCAACGATGGGTGCGTGGACGATAGCCTACCTCACTGTGATTCTCGCCGCCGGCTCCATGTTCATCATGTGGCTTGGCGAGCGCATTACCGACCGCGGTATCGGCAATGGTATCTCCTTCATCATCCTTGTAGGTATCATTGCCCGTCTCCCCGGAGCATTGTTCTATGAATTTACATCACGCCTTCCCGGAGCCACAGGCTCGCAGGGCGGCCTCGTGATGTTTGTCGTCGAAATCGTGCTCCTGTTTGCCGTAACGGTCGGTGCAGTGCTCCTCGTGCAGGGAACCCGCAAAGTCCCCGTACAGTACGCCAAGCGCATCGTCGGCAACAAGCAGTATGGCGGAGCCCGCCAGTACATCCCCTTGAAAGTCAACGCCGCCGGAGTGATGCCGATCATCTTTGCACAAGCAATCATGTTCATCCCCATCACCCTCGCCGGATTCGGATCCTCTGAAGGCTCATCCGGATTCTACGCAGCGTTCTCTGACATCAACGGATTCTGGTACAACCTCGTTTACTTCATCCTCATTGTCGCCTTCACCTACTTCTACACCGCCATCACCGTGCGCCCCACCCAGATGGCCGAAGACATGAAGCGCAACAACGGATTCATTCCCGGAGTGAAACCCGGCAAGAAGACAGCCGAATACCTCGACTCAATCATGTCGCGCATCACACTCCCCGGCTCGTTGTTCCTCGGAATTGTCGCAATCCTCCCCGCTTTTGCCCGATTCTTCGGCATCAGCCAGAACTTTGCCCAATTCTTTGGCGGCACATCACTGCTCATCCTTGTCGGAGTCGTCCTCGACACCCTGCAACAGATTGAGTCTCACCTGATGATGCACCACTACGACGGCCTGATGAAGGATGGTAAAATCAAGGGCCGTACAACCGGTTCGGCTTATTGATCCGTGTAACTGCTCGATAATTTTTGAAAAGAACCCCACCACTCTGTTTCTTCAATAAATGATCTATCTCAAGACACCCGAAGAAATCGAAAAAATGGTGCAGGCATGCACACTCGTGAGCCGCACACTTGGCGAAGTTGCCAAGTGGGTGGCTCCCGGTGTGACTACCCGCCGCCTTGACACCATAGCCCGCGAATTCATCCACGACAACGGCGGCAAACCCGCCTGTCTCGGCTATGGAGGGTTTCCCGGAACCCTTTGCATCGAGGTCAACGAAACCGTGGTCCACGGATTTCCCTCAGGCTACGAGCTTCGCGACGGCGACATCGTGGGCATCGACACCGTCACAGAACTCGACGGCTACAACGGCGATACGTGCTACACATTCCCCGTAGGCGAAATCGCCCCCGAAGTCATGGCTCTTTGCGTCACAACCAAGGAATCCCTCTACAAAGGCATCGACGCCGCACAGGAAGGACGCCGTATCGGCGACATCGCCAACGCCGTCCAGACCTACTGCGAATCCCGAGGCTATACCGTAGTCCGCGAAATGTGCGGCCACGGCATCGGACGCAAGATGCACGAAGACCCCGAAGTCCCCAACTACGGCCGCCGCGGCACAGGCCCCGTCCTGCGCAGCGGCATGTGTATCGCGATTGAGCCGATGATCAACCTCGGCAGCCGCAACATCGTCATCGAACGCGACGGATGGACCTGCCGCACCAAGGACCGCAGACCCTCGGCCCACTACGAGCACACCATCGCCGTCACGACCGAAGGCCCGCGCATCCTGACCACCTTTGACTACATAAAGGAATCCCTCGGTGACAGGTTCATCTGACAATTAATCGGCAACTTTACAGAATTAATATCCCTTACCACCTAATCCCCAAGTATGGCAAAACAGTCAGCAATAGAACAGGACGGCGTAATCGTCGAGGCTCTTTCCAATGCAATGTTCCGTGTCGAGCTTGAAAACGGCCATGAAATCACGGCCCACATCTCAGGCAAGATGCGCATGCATTACATCAAGATCCTCCCCGGCGACAAAGTGCGCGTGGAGATGTCTCCCTACGACCTCTCAAAAGGCCGCATCGCCTTCCGTTACAAATAATGAAATATTAATAAAAATAATAAACCATAAATCAAGATGAAAGTTAGAGCTTCAATCAAGAAACGCACCCCCGACAGCAAAATCGTGCGTCGCAAGGGCCGTCTTTATGTGATTAACAAGAAAAACCCCAAATACAAACAGCGTCAGGGTTAATCGTTGAATCTCCTCTCAACATCGTTGCTTGAGACTAATGGTTAAAATTTCCCAATGATTTCTAAATTGTATTTCATTGGGGAGTTTTTACGCTGTCTCTCTGCAAAATAATTATTAACTTTGCACAAAAATTTTAGTCAAGTATAATATGGCAGTACGAATAGTGGGAGTTGACCTCCCCCAGAACAAAAGAGGTGAAATCGCCTTGACTTACATTTTTGGCATCGGTCGCAGCGCATCCAAGTCAATCTTGAACAAAGCCGGCGTTGATGTCAACATCAAAGTAAAAGACTGGACCGACGACCAAGCAGCCCGCGTGCGCGAAGTTATCGGTAGCGACTACAAGGTCGAGGGTGACCTCCGCAGCGAAATCCAGCTTAACATCAAGCGCCTGATGGACATCGGTTGCTATCGCGGCATCCGTCACCGCAACGGCCTCCCCGTGCGCGGCCAGAGCACAAAGAACAACGCCCGCACCCGCAAGGGACGCAAGAAAACAGTCGCCAACAAGAAAAAAGCTACTAAATAATATTGATATTTTAATATGGCAAAAAAGACAGTCGCAGCAAAGAAGAGAAATGTCAAAGTTGATGCCGCCGGCCAGCTTCACGTTCACTCCTCTTTCAACAACATCATCGTGTGCTTAGCCAACTCTGAAGGTCAGGTTATCTCTTGGTCGTCGGCAGGCAAGATGGGATTCCGCGGTTCAAAAAAGAACACCCCCTATGCAGCCCAGATGGCCGCTCAGGATTGTGCCAAAGTCGCCTACGACCTCGGCCTCCGCAAAGTAAAGGCTTATGTCAAAGGTCCCGGCAACGGACGTGAATCAGCTATCCGTACCGTTCACGGCGCAGGCATCGAAGTGACCGAAATCGTTGACGTTACTCCGCTTCCCCACAACGGATGCCGTCCCCCCAAGCGTCGCCGCGTATAATCCCACCGTGTTTTATCCGCAGCAACAGGTTTTTATAAGAGAAAACTAAAAACATCGGGGCTGACATCACGGAAACATCATCCGCCTCCACCTTCTACCTTCCCGGAGACACTTGTCACGAGGCTGAAACGACCCGCTTGGAGACATCGAATGTGATTGACCACATTTTTTTATCACCTCTCTGTGGTCGCGGCTGCACTAAAATGTCCACCCAATGGTCAACCCGCCACAATTGCAGCGGAGCGATTTTCCCCCGATTACCCATCCCCCCGATAATAACGACTTTAATACAAAAATTAGAAATGGCTAGATACACAGGTCCCAGAACCAGAATCGCCCGCAAATTTGGCGAACCCATCTTCGGCGAAGACAAAGTCCTTGCCAAGAAAAATTACCCTCCGGGCCAGCACGGTCAGAACAAGCGTCGCAAGACCTCTGAATACGGTGTGCAGCTCCGCGAGAAACAGAAGGCCAAATACACCTACGGCGTTCTTGAAAAACAATTCCACAACCTCTTTGAGAAAGCTTCCCGCTCCAAGGGTATTACCGGTGAAATCCTTCTCCAGCTTCTCGAAGGCCGTCTCGACAACGTGGTTTACCGTCTTGGTATCGCTCCCACCCGTGCGGCAGCCCGTCAGCTCGTGCTTCACCGTCACATCGTTGTCAACGGCAAGGTTGTCAACATCGCCTCTTACGCCGTCAAACCCGGCGACGTAGTCGGTGTCCGTGAAAAATCCAAGTCTCTCGAAGTAATCGCCGACGCTCTCGCCGGTTTCAATCACAGCAAATATCCGTGGCTCGAATGGGATGAATCCCTCAAGGCAGGTAAGTTCCTCCATGTTCCCGCACGCGAAGACATCCCCGAGAACATCAAGGAGCAGCTTATCGTCGAGTTGTATTCTAAATAATCATTAAACCACAGATCCATATGGCTATATTAGCATTCCAGAAACCCGACAAAGTCCTCATGTTGGAAGCCGACAACACTTTCGGTAAATTTGAGTTCAAGCCATTGGAACCGGGTTATGGCATCACAATCGGAAACGCCCTTCGCCGCATCCTCCTCTCCTCCCTCGAAGGTTTCGCTATCGCGACTATCCGCATCGACGGAGTCCGTCACGAGTTTGATACCATCCCCGGTGTCAAGGAAGATGTAACCAACATCATCCTTAACCTCAAAAAAGTCAACCTCAAGCAACTGGTTGAAGATACCGACAGCGAAAAGGCAACCATCACCGTTTCGGGTCAGGAAGAGTTCAAGGCCGGTGACATCGGCAAGGTTCTGACAGGGTTTGAAGTCCTCAACCCCGACCTTGTGATTTGTCATTTGGATCCCGGTGCCAGCTTCTCGATCGACATCACAATAAACAAGGGCCGTGGTTGGGTTCCCGCTGAGGAAAACCAAAACCCCAACGACGCGATTGACGTCCTCGCTATCGACTCAATCTACACCCCCATCAAAAATGTGAAATACGCTGTCGAGAATTTCCGCGTAGACCAAAAGACCGACTACGACAAACTCACTCTTGAGATTACCACCGACGGGTCTATCCTCCCCAAGGAAGCTCTTAAAGAAGCTGCCAAAATCCTTATCCACCACTTCATGCTTTTCAGCGACGAGAAAATCACCCTCGAAACTGACGAAACTGACGGTGAAGAAGAATTTGACGAGGAAATCCTCCACATGCGACAGCTGCTCAAGTCCAAGCTCGTCGACATGGATCTCTCGGTGCGTGCACTCAACTGCCTCAAGAGTGCCGAAGTGGAAACCCTTGGCGAACTCGTTGTCTTCAACAAGACCGACCTGCTCAAGTTCCGCAACTTCGGTAAAAAGTCGCTCACCGAGCTTGATGAGCTCCTCGCCAACCTGAACCTCTCGTTTGGTATGGATATTTCAAAATATAAACTTGACAAAGAGTAATTATAACGATGAGACATAATAAAAAATTCAACCATCTCAGCCGCAAAAAGGCACATCGCGACGCCCTTTTGGCCAACATGACGATTGCTCTGATTATGCGCAAGCGCATCTTCACCACTCTCGCCAAGGCCAAAGCCCTCCGTGTTTACGCCGAGCCGCTGATTAACCGCGCTAAAGACGACTCAATGTCCAACCGTCGTCTCGTCTTCAGCTACCTCCAGAACAAGGAGGCCGTTACTGAGCTTTTCCGCGAAATCGCTCAGAAGATTGCCGACCGCCCCGGTGGCTATACCCGCATCCTGAAAACAGGCAACCGTCTCGGTGACAACGCTTCGATGTGCTTCATCGAACTTGTTGACTACAACGAGAA
This sequence comes from Porphyromonadaceae bacterium UBA7042, assembly GCA_002494015.1. GTDB lineage: Bacteria > Bacteroidota > Bacteroidia > Bacteroidales > Muribaculaceae > Duncaniella. The sequence continues at coordinate 27,731 of DLAR01000094.1, forward strand.
CATGCTCAAGGAAAAAGGTGCCAAGAAGACCGGCCGCACCCGTCGTTCACGCCGTTCTTCCAAGCCCGCAGCCGAGACTGCCGCTCCCGCAGCAGAAGCACCCGCAGCTGAGGCAGCAGAAGCACCCGCAGCTGAATAATCAAGGGATTACCCCACACATAAAAACGACCGTCGCATACCTTGTCAGAGGCATTGCGGCGGTCGTTTTTTATCCCCTTGGCTTGCGCAGCCTTCAGGATGTCATGTCGCGAAGGATGTCAAGCGCGGCAACGATGGTCGCAGGAGTGGCCGTGCGGTCTATTACCGGGCGCCCCGGAGCCTCCAGCAGGGTGAAATTGATGTCGTTTGATGTCGCGTTCTTCTTGTCATGGCTCATGAGGTCTATGAGCCGGTCATAATCGTCGCAGCTTATGGCGGGCAGCGGCTGAACAGGAATCCCGAGTGACGATGCCGTGTAGGTCTTCTTTAAAAAAGCACCCATCTCATGTAGGGCCGATGACGGGAAACCAAGTTCGATATGCGATATAATCATCTCGGCAAGGAGTCCGTAAGCCACCGCGTAACCGTGGGGGAGGGGAGAACGGCATTCATGGCTGAACGATTCGAGTGCGTGTCCGACCGTGTGCCCGAGGTTCAACGCTCGTCTCACCCCCTTTTCGCACGGGTCCTCGTCAACGATACGTTTCTTAATCATCACACTGTCGCGCAGCATCGGGAGCAAGCCGGCGGCATCGGTGAGCGAGACATCCGTGCCGATCAGCCGACGGTATTCGCGCCCGTCAGTCAGCAGCGCGTGCTTTATCATCTCGGCATAGCCTGACAACAGCTCGTGCATCGGCAGCGTGACGAAAAAGCGTGTCGAGACAATGACCGCGTCGGCAGGGGCAAAGACCCCTATCTCGTTTTTCAGTCCGCGGAAGTTTATGCCGGTTTTACCTCCGACCGCAGCATCGACCGCGCCAAGCAGCGTGGTGGGCAGATTGATAAAGCGCATCCCGCGCTTGAATGTCGCCGCAGCCATGCCGCCGATATCAGTTACCATGCCGCCGCCGACGTTGACAGTCAGGGAACGGCGTGTGGCACCGTTATCGACAAGATGCCCCCATATCGAGGCAAGGGTGTCAAGATTTTTAGCGTCATCTCCCGCCGGGATGGTTATCAGGTCGGCTGATGCAGGTAACCCGAGACGAGGCACCACGAGGCGTGCCGTGTTCTCGTCGGCGATAACATGGATTGTCGCCGGGGCGGCATCCTTGACAAGGTTGCCGAGTGCAGTAGCGACATCATTGGTAAAGAGGAGGTTCTGAGACATATCTTATCGGTCGATTTTTGTCATTATCAGGTCGTAGGTAAGGACAGGGAGCGCATCGGCAAATTGGGCCATCGATTCAAACACAATCGCGGCTCCCGCGTCTTCAAGGGCCTTGCGCGGTATCGGCCCGGTAGTAACCCCGACGGTAAACGCGCCTGCGCGGTCACCGGCCTCGACACCGAGCGGCGCATTTTCGACAACGATTGACTGTGACGGTGAGACTCCGGCTATCTGCATTGCGCGTATATAAGGCTCGGGATGCGGTTTGCCGAGTTTGACATCGCGCGAAGTGACACGCATACCGGGGAGAAACGCGCCGGGATAGTCGTCGTCAAGACGGTTGAGCAGCGTGTTCTGCCCCGACCCGGTCACGAGGACGCGTTTCATCCCGACGGCAATCATAAAGTCAAGCATCTCGCGGGCGCCCGGCATCGGTTTTACCGGGGGCAGCTCTGAGAAATAGACCGTCTTGCGGTGATACAGTTCCTCTATTTCTTCGGGCGAGGCATCGCGTCCGTAGGCCCGGTTGAAAATCATGTTTATAGTCGACGCGCCGGTGCGTCCTTCATATAGGTAGAACTCGTCGCGGTCAGCCTCCACGCCCAGCTCGGTGACCATGCGGTGCCACGCCGCAGTGTGGCTTTTCATCGAGTCATAGAGGGTGCCGTCCATGTCAATCAATGCGGCAGCGGGTCGCACATGGGTGTAATGGTGTCGCTGGAGAAAGCGGATGATGTCGGTTGAATACAGTCCTGAGTAGGTCATTTCTTCTTTCCTTTCTTTGATTTTTTGTTTTCAGCCGGAGCCACGGCGGTTGAATCGGGCGCCGGAGGGGGTGGCAGCAATCCCTCGTTGATGAAAATGAGGGAGTCGGCATGGGAAATTGTGTCTCCTTGCTCGCTGTCAGTCAGCATGGACGGGGTAACGGCGGTACCGAGCTGCAGTGTCTCAACGCCGGCATCGCGCACACCGCGCCTGAAGATATTCTCGATGCGGTTGACGAGGTTGATGCGGGTCGTGTCAGCAATCGCCATTGTCAAGCCGGCGGATTTCTCGTTAAATTTCGCTTTGCCGAGGCGCACCTTGAATTTGTCAGTGTTGCCCGACAGATTGATGCCGAAGCGGAAAGGAAGGGGCGATTTAAGAACGGCCACATGGTAGTTGAAGTTCAGGGTCATGTCGTTATTTCCCATAACGCCGAGCTTGTATCGGTCGATGTTGAACATGAAGGGGAACATTTCGAGCCGCGAGTCCTTGACAATCATCTCGACACTCATGCTGTCAATCATGTTATGTTTCTTATCCTTGAACAGCAACCATTTTGATACCGTGCGGAAAGTCTCGGCATCCATCAGCACGAGACTGTCACCCGAAATCTTGATAGCGGCCGACATCGACGGGATGTCGATGTTCATCATTGAGTCGATGCGCGATGTCGCCGCAATGTCGGCATTGATGATTCCCCTGATGTCGTTGAGCAGCGGCATGAGCGAGTCTACCGCCGGAATTAGTTTTGTGAAACGGTCGATGTAGAAGTCTTTAATCTTCAGTCCGAAAGCAAATCTCAGATCTTCCTTGGAGGGGGCCGAATAAAGTGCTGACAGATCCATGCTGCCCACGTCGGTGCGGGCGCGCAGCGCGTGGAGGTTTATGGCCCCGTCAAGCACCATCAGCGACCCGGTCAGGTCGTGCAACACGAGGTCGGAATAGAGTACGTTGCGGGCGTTTATGTTTAGCAGCGCGTCGATGTTAATCGGCACGACAAGCGCGGCCGACGCGTCGGGGTCGGCTGCATTCTCCACAGCCATCTGTATAGCCGCCTCGTCCTCGCTGTCGGGGATGACGATACTGCTCTTGGCGGTCTTGTCAGAGAACGCTGCTCCGGCGAATACCGCGGCTGCAAGCTGGTTGACATCGACCGTGTCACTCTGCACGTCAAAGAAAATGTCAAGCGCGGCACCGCGTCGCGATGTCAGCGCGCGAGAGATATTGCCTATGGTACCGTTGATGAGAAAATCGCTTTTCCCCATGCGGTAGCGGGTGTCGGTGATTGTGATGCTGTCAGTCGAGAACTGCATGTCGAGGTCGCTCACCATGTTGCGAACCGGGAAATAAGGTGTAAACACCCTTGCGCGCTCGGCTTTCAATATGCCGCGGGCATTCCACCTCCGCAGCAGTTGCCTGATTGAGTTGTCAAGCTCTATATCGAGATTTTCGCCCCGTCTCGTGTCTCGGGCCGAGTCGGTCCGGTGCGGTCGGTTGGCGCGGGCGATGCGCCGGGCTTCGGCATATACCGAGTCAGGAGACAAGTCGGGCCTGACAGCCGATATGGAGTCGATGCGGGCCTTCATGCGCTTGCCGATGCGTGGTGGCGCGGGATGCATTGTGATGCCCATAAAAGCTTTGGAGAGAGCCGCGCGGTTAAATCTGTCGCCATACATGGCCCGTCCTGCATAAATATCAAGATGAAGCCTTGGCAGCCGTGCGTTCCCGTTGTAACGGCGCAGCGATGCGCCCACGGTTATGTCGCGCAGCCATACGCGTGTCGAGTCATCTTCGCTGCGCATGGTAAGCAGCTTGCCCGATATGCGTCCTCCGATCGGATTTATGACCGTGGTGTCGGAGCCGGAAGCTGTATTCAGGCACCCTATCCCTGCTTTCCATTCCCGTCCGGCTATTTCCATGCCGGGAGTGAACACTGACAGCGTGTCGACGTTGATTGCGGCTGTCAGCAGTGAATCGGCCTTGATTTTTCCCCGGGTAAACGAGTTGTCGGTTCCCAGTTTCAGCTCGGCGTGGCGGGTATATACTGTTGCCGATGCATCGCGCATTGCCATGTTGAAGTCGTTCAGCACAGCCTCGCCGGTCAGCTTTATGCGGTGGAAATCTTTGCGTGACAGATAGCTGCGGTGCAGGCTGAAACGGCTGTCGGCGCGTAGCTCGCCACGCATGATGAACGGAAGGCTGTCAGTGACAATGGCGGGGAGACGGCTCAGGCTGATGCCGCCTTTGAAATTGCCATCGACCGCCGGGTCGCTTAACGGGGTGGTGATTTTGGCATCGAGAGAGAATCCCACACCTTCGCCTATCATGACGAGGTTGCCGATGTTGATGGTTGATCTGTCGGGGTTCTTGCCGTCAATCGCGGCATCGGCTTCAAGGGCGAGGCGCGACAGTTTCAAGTTGTCATAGCTCGCGCTTGCCTCGGGTATTTTCAACGTTATGTCAGCCGATGGGATGCTGTCAGTGCCGGGGCTGAACGGCTCGGTCAGCCGCAAGGTGGCGGTGATTGACATGTCGGTTGTCACCTTGCCGAGCTCGCCGCGCATCGTCTCGGGAATCAGGGTTATTATCGCGTCAAGCCGTGTCAATGGAAGCTCGAAGTCGAGTGTCTTGACCGTCAGTGTTTCGGTCATGTCGATTTCGGCCGATGTCACGGTGGTGACATCTCCGATTCCCGCCTTGAACTTGTCAAGGGCGAATATAGCAGGTTCTTTGTGGTTCCACTTGATTTTGCCTCCGATACCGAATCGCAGATTGTCGATTTCAATTGCTCCCAATCGGGCCGACGAGCGGCCGTCGACAGAGAGGTTGTAGGCCGGAGCCGCATCGCCTTGCAGTCGGGTAGTGGTCAGCGTGACAGCGATGTCGGTCGAGTCGGGAACCGACAGGTATCTGACCGGCATGTTGCCGATTATTTCAAATTTTCCAAATGAAAAATCGGGAACCGACAGCGGCCCTTCCGTGGTCCGGGCGGCTGCATCGGGGATGGGGGTGACAACGTTGTAGTTGGCACTCTCGGTGTTGACGGTTACAAGGTTAATGCGCGGGGAGTCGATTATTATGTCATAAAGGGCGATTCTCCCTATTGCCAGTTCAGGGATATTTATGGCGGCGTTGAAATGCTTGATGTTCAGCAGCGAGTCGGACCACGCAGGGAGTTGCGCCTTCACGGTGGCAGGCAATCGGCCGAGGCTGCGGCTAATGACCGACAGGTCACGCACATCGACTTCAAACCGTGGAAAAGTGGACCAGAAACTCAGTTCCACACGTCCTATCGATACGTCGGCGTCAAGATACTCGTTGGCCTGTTCGGTGACAATCGGTGTCAGCCGCTCGGGTGAAAGATATGATATGGCGATGGTCAGGGTTGCGAGCACCAGCACGAAAAATGCGGCTAAAGAAATAAGCACCCATTTGACGATGCGTCTCCACATGGGACGGCGGGGAGGTTGAGAGTCCATTTGTGAGAGTTTTAGTCGTTTTTGTTTCTTTTCCGGGCCGTGATGTGGAAACAGGGTTGTTTCCGTTCACATTTTACCCAGATTTTTCCTTCTTTGCGCATTGCGTAAAGCACTTCGGCCAATACGCCTTTCAGGTCGTCTACGCTGCGTGGAATCTCGTCGGAATTGGCGATAAAGTTGGCATAGGATATGTCGAAAGTCGTGCCGAGCTGATGCACCGACGAGTCGATGGCGTTGGGATTGCGGCGGCGCAGCTTTGCGACCGAGCGTGGTGTGCGCAGCAGGCTTGTCACCTTTATGCGGTAGTCACCCCCTCCGCGGGCCGCGATTGTGTCGCGGAAACGCTGCCCGATTTCGCGCAGCGTCACGGCAGCGTCGGGCACGAGATAAGGGCGCGAGAATGTGAGGCGGTCGATATAATATTCTTCGCAAGTGGTGATTTTCACAATGTCGCAGCCCATGTTCCAGTGGGAGCGGGTGTCAGTCAGCGGTTTGATGCCTATTTTCTCGGCATCGGCCCAGTGGACGTGGTTGCTGTCGTTGAAAACAGTCCCCATGCTCTTGCCCAGATAGTTGACTTTCATTTTTATTGTCTTGGGAGGCATCGAGTCGAGACATGCGAGATGACGGCTGACGGTGTCAGCGTCGAGAAACGCTGCCGACAGCGTGGAGTTATCGGACTGTGTTTCGACAGGTACAATCTCGTAATCGTCGTTTTTTTCCGAGCCGTTCCCTCCCGAGCACACGAGAATCAGCATGACGATGAACAGAGTCGGGGGCAAGAGTACTTTGGCAGTCTTGCGGGGGCTGAATTTTCGACGCATCGTTTCTGTTATAAGTTTATCCCGGCGAAAGCAAGGGCCTCGGCGCGCTCGCGGCAGGTGCCGCAAGTGCCGCAGTGGGTCTCGCCGCCGCGATAGCATGAATAAGTGTGGTTATAATCGACCCCGAGTTTCTTTCCGCGCAGGGCGATTTCACCTTTGGTCAGACCTGTATAGGGGGCGAAAAGCTCGATGTGCTCGTAGGTCCCGGCGGCAATCGCGTCGCCCATCGCCTTGATGAACCCGGGGCGGCAGTCAGGATAGATGGAGTGGTCTCCCGCATGGTTGGCAATCATCACCTTCTTCAGTCCCATGCTCTCGGCCAGACCGGCCGCGGCGGCAAGCATTATGCCGTTGCGGAAAGGCACGACGGTGGATTTCATGTTTTCCTCGTCATAGTCACCCCCGGGGATAGCCTCGCCTCCGTCGAGCAGTGAGCTTTTAAAGTTGCGGCCAATGAATCCGAGGTCGATTTCGATCAGTTTTATGCCGAGTAAACCGCAGTTATATCGGGCGCATTCCACCTCGCGGCTGTCATGATTGGCGCCATAGTGGCAGTAGACAGCGGCGGCGATAGAGTCACGGTATTCGTGAAGCATGGTTGTCGAGTCCATTCCGCCCGACAGTACAAGTAGGGAGTCCATTATTATATAGGGTATTTTATGTAATCAGAATGAGTCAATGAATGATGCAGCCAATCGCTTTTTGACCAGTTCTTGGTGGTCAGGGTCGCCGTAATTGGCAAACGGATGGATGGCGATGCCGCCACGGGGTGTGAAAATTCCCTTGACTTCGATATATCTTGGGTCCATCAGTTTCACAAGGTCTTTCATGATGATGTTTATGCAGTCTTCATGAAAATCGCCGTGGTTGCGGAAGCTGAAAAGATAAAGTTTGAGGCTTTTGCTCTCCACCATGCGTTCGCGCGGGATATAAGAGATGATGATGCGGGCAAAATCGGGTTGTCCCGTCTTGGGGCACAGGGAGGTGAACTCGGGACAGGTGAAGGTCACAAGATATTCGTTGTCCTGATGCTTGTTGACAAATGTCTCAAGCACTTCCGGGGCATATTGTTCCGGATAGCGTGTCCCGGTGTTCCCGAGCAGCGATACTCCGTCAAGTTCAGTGGTAGTTCTCACAATAGTAAACAGTATTTATTAAATCACTTATAGTATAGTACGTTTACAATTGACTTATATTAAGATTCAGAGAAGATTTTCGAGCCCGTTTTTAGATTTTGTGAAAGAGTTATGGGGGTTCCATAATGACTGAACAAAATCTTAAAATTGGCCGAAATAGGGTTATAAAGATTTCACAAAGTTAAAAGTAAACATACTCTTAAATGCAAAATTAGCAAATATAGCTGATACGGCAAAATAGTCTCGGGGAGGGGATGAGTGAAAAATAGCTAATTATTGCCAAGATAGACGGGATGGGATGAACCGATGTCGGAACAGGGATGTTATTAAGGCGAAGATTTTCACAGGATTTCATGATATAACGCACTTGTCTCCATATCTTGAAAATTATGTGATTGTCCGTAAAATACTGAAGCAATGTCCTGTTGTTGCTGTCTCCGGCGGGATTCCGTCCCGCTGTTGTCGCGATTCAGGATTATAGATTATAGATTTACAAACTTAACAAAAAAACAACATTGATTATGGCTGACAAAAAGTATTCTCCTGCTGTTCAGGAGCTCGCTGACCTTATCAAGGAAAACAACTGGCAAGACAAGTTTAATCAGGCTATCGCGAAGGTGGTTTCATACAACATCCCGGGACTTTCTGACATGAAGACAATCGAGGATTACCTCGATTATCTTGAGGCATATATTCACTGGGTGCCTGCCGAGAACCGCGAAGGCACTCATGTCTATCAGCACTTGTTCCGCTCGTTTTTCCTTCTTGATCAGGAACCTGTCAAGTCGCTCCAGACTCCATGTGCCCCCGCCGACAGTCAACCTGAACTGACCCCGCTGTCAAAGTGGATGGTCAACTACTGTTATGCTATCGGGGACTGGCTTGACAGTCCCGAGTCTATTACCGCCGACAGCGTCAAGTCGTTCTATGACTGCGCTGTCTACAACATGGACGAATATCTTGAACCGCGCGGCGGATGGAAGACATTCAACCAGATGTTTGCGCGTCACACCAAGCCGGGTTACCGTCCCATCGCCGCTATTGACGATGACAAGATTATCGTGCATCCTGCCGACGCATGTTTCGGCGGCCAATGGGAAATCCGTCCTGACACCCATGTGCGCATCAAGGGACTTGACTGGAGCATCGACGAGCTCCTTGAAGGCAGTCCCTACAAGGATAAATTCAAAGGCGGCATGTGGTGCCACTCGTTCCTGAGCTGGACCGACTATCACCGCCAGCATGCCCCGCTGTCAGGTATCGTGCGCGAGGCCCGTGTAATCCAAGGCGCATGTTATGTCGACCTTGTGGCGGTCCCCGACAAGGTCGATCCTGCCACCAATCAGGTTGAGGCATGGCGCGCGACTGCCCCCGATGAAGCCGGTTATGAGTTCATGCAGACCCGCGGTCTGATTGTTCTTGAAACCAAATATGGCTATGTGGCCATTCTTCCCATCGCAATGCCTCAGGTATCGTCGGTAGTCGTTACTGCCGAGGAAGGTGTGGCGCTGAAGAAGGGCGATGAAATCTCCTACTTCCAGTTTGGCGGTTCAGATATCGTCTATCTGTTCTCGGCCAACATGAATGTCTCTATTTCGGCCCACAAGGGAACCCACTACAAAGTCGGCACCAAGATCGGCGAGGTATATCCCGTTGTGGAATTGTAATATAAAGAATACATATTAACCTTTATAACTTAGGCTTATGGCTACAACTGATTCAAAACAGCCATCGGTTCAGCCTAAGGAAAGCAAACCCGCGAAGGCTTTCATCTCGACCGGTGCGATGACCATCATGATCATCACCACGGTGGTGAGCCTCCGCGGGCTCCCTTCCCAGGCGGAATTTGGCATCCAGTCGATTTTCTACTATCTGTTTGCCGCGATTGTTTTTCTGATTCCGTTCTCGCTTGTGTGTGCCGAGCTCGCGTCGACTTATACCCATTCAGGCGGTCTTTACCGCTGGGTGGCCGAGGCATTCGGCCCGCGCTGGGGATGGTCGGCGATGTATCTTGAGTGGCAGACGCTGGTAATCTGGTTTCCGGCCGTGCTGATGTTTGCGGCGGTCTCTCTTGCCTATATATTTTGGCCCGAGGCGTTTGACGCGAAGCTGGCATCCAACAAGATTTACACGCTCGTCATCGTCCTCGGTGTCTACTGGTTCTGTAATTTTATGGCGTTCAGGGGGATGAAGTCCTCCAAGATGCTCAGTACGCTCGGCGGCCTTTTCGGTACGATAGTCCCGGGCGCGATTCTGATTATTCTCGGTGTCGCTTATCTGTGTATGGGCAAGCCCGTCATGCTGACCCACGAGTCGTTCTTCCCTGACTTTACCAAGATTGGCACCATCGTGCTTGCCGCCTCCATCTTCCTGTTCTATGGCGGCATGGAGATGAATGCCGTGCATGTTCAGAGCATGAAGAATCCTGCCCGTCAGTTTCCGCGTGCCATGTTCATGGCCGTGGCGGTTATTGTCGCCATATTTGTATTCGCGACACTCGCAATCGGTTTTGTCGTGCCTGCCAAGGACATCAACCTGCTTGCATCGCTTCTTGTCGCCTATAATGACCTTTGGGCCTCTATCGGGGTTCCTTGGCTCGGTAACGTGATGGCGTTGCTGATAACATTCGGTGTCATCGGTCAGGTGAGCGTCATTATCGCAGGGCCTTCGACCGGTCTCGTGGCAGTCGGGCAGAGCGGTTATCTGCCGCGCAGCCTCCAGAGCACCAACAGCCGCGGGGTCAACAAGCCTATACTTTATGTCCAAGCCGTCTTTGTGACATTGCTTGCCTTCGTCCTCGTGGTTCTTCCCTCGGTCGAGTCGGCCTATCAGGTCATGTCGCAGATGGCCACGGTCATCTATCTGATTCTCGTGCTGATGATTTACTTCGCTTTCATCCGTCTGCGCCGCACCCAGCCGCTCAAACGTCGCGGCTACCGCGTGCCCGGCGGAAAATTTGGCGAGATAGTCGTGTGTGGTGTCGGAATCCTCGGGGCACTGGTGGCCATGATTCTGAGCTTCATCCCGCCGTCCCAGATCAATACCGGCAGCCCGGTTGTCTATGTGCTGATTATCCTCATAGGCGCGCTGGTGTTTTTCTCTGTGCCCCTGATCGTATATGCAAAGCGCAAGCCGTCATGGCGCGATCCCGAAGTGGCATCCAAGTTCTACCCGTTTGACTGGCAGATAGAAAACCGCCGTCCGTCACAGGTGTCGAAATGGAGTGCCGACTATGTCCCGACGCCCGAGCAACTTGCTGCAACCGAGCAGCGTATAGCTGCCGAGGCCGATAAAAAGCAGTCCTGACATGTCACAACGGTAAATACATGAGTCAATGAAACGCATCCCGACAGGCAAGGGGTTCATCCCCTTGCTTACTTTATTAGCCATCTGGTCCATCTCGCTGGTCGTGGATCTCCCCGGACTGGCTATTTCCCCGTTGACAGGAATCCTCGGGAAAGTGTTCCCCCATGTTTCCCATCTTGAAAGCCAGATGCTTGAAATTCTGCCCAATTTCTGCATCTTCCCTTTTATCCTCCTGTCGGGAAAACTGTCTATGAGCCGCAACAAGGTCGGACTCGTGGTTCTCGGCCTGACCGTGTTTCTCGCCTCGGGCATCGCCTACTTCTTTGTCGATTCCATCACGGGGTTGATTGTGGTGAGCTGTGTGCTTGGAATGGGTTGCGGCCTTGTCATTCCGCTTGCAGCCGGACTGCTTGCCGAGACTTTCACGGGGAAGTACCGTCTCAGGCAGATGGGCATCAAGTCGGGAATCGCCAATTTCACGCTGATACTTGCGACGCTGGCCGTGGGGCTGACCGAGGGCCGCGACTGGCATCTGCCGTTTGTGGTCTATCTTGTCCCGGTTGTGCCTTTGTTGCTGTCGGTGTTTCTGACCAAGCCGTTCCTTGCGCGTAACGGCGGCCCGCAGACGGTGTCTGATGCCGTGTCATCGCGGCCGGCCAAGGTGGTTCCCAAGACGGTTGCCCGTCGGCGCATCTGGGGCATAATCGCGTTTTATTTCGTGGTGACAGTCTCGGGAATAACCCTTTCGCTGTTCATCCCGTTCCTGATGAGCGCCCATCACATGGGTGACGACGCGACGGGATATGTCAGCGCGGTGTTCTACCTGATGGTTACGCTCCCGGGGTTCTTCCTCGGCAACATTGTTCTCGCATTGCGCCGCTGCACCGTGCCTGTATGTGTCGCGATGATGATAATAGGGCCGTTGCTTATAGCGTTCTGTCCATGCCTGTGGGCATACTTTGCGGGTGCGTCGCTGATGGGATTCGGGTATGGCGCGTTGCAGCCGATATTCTATGACAAGACATCGGAGCTCGCACCGTCGGCAGCCCACTCTACCCGTGTGCTGTCCTACGTCATGTCGGCCAACTATCTCGGGGTCGCTGTCTGCCCACTGATTCTCTCGGGACTCGGCGCGGTCGAGGCGTTTGTGCTGAGTGCGGCGATAATGGCGGCAGTGCTGGTCGTGTCGCTCATTTTCCGCAATTCTTTTGTGTTCAGTGTCGATGATGAGCTTGCTGCCTACGGGGCAAAGTCCGGTTCAAATTCATGATTTTAATTATATGAAAGCTATAAATGTATTTAAAATGTTGGCTGTGGCGGGGATGATCCCGGGAATCATGGCCGCGCAGTCGGTGGCCGACGAGCCGATGGTGACTGTAATAGTCGGTGACCCTGCCGCCTCCGAGGATGTAGAGGTCGAGTTTATGGAAAACGCTCCCGCCAAGAAACGTGACAACGGACTGCCTCGATTTGCCATTGTCGGGAAAGACCGCAAGTTTTATCTCGGTATAGGCGCCCAGTTCCAAGGGGAGGGTGTGGTTGACTTTGGCGACGAGATGCCGTCGGCCGTCGACTTTGTCCCCTCGTCGATTGTCCCCTCGACCCCCGGCAACGGTGCGTCACTGAGGTTTTCGGCCCTGACATCGTCAATCTATATTAACGCGGTCGCCCTCCCGGGGACAAAAGACCGTGTCGGGTTGTTCTTCAAAGGGAAAATCCACAACGGGGATGCCTACGGGTTCTCGGTGTCACATTTCTATGTGACCTACCGTGGATTCATGGCCGGTTACACTTCGAGTTTCTTTGCCGACGGTGCCGCCATGCCTTATACGATTGATAACCAAGGGCCCAACGGATCGGCTGATGTCACGTTGTTCACTGCCGGATACACTCATGACTTCACATCGCATCTGTCGGGCGCGATAGGAATCGATGCCCCGTCGATTGACATGACCACCGGGCGAGAGACATCCACGGTCAGCCAGCGTTCTCCGGCTATACCGTTGTACCTTCAGTATGGCTGGGGCGGTGACAGCCATGTGAGGCTGTCGGGCATCGTGCGCCCGCTGCAATATCGCGACCTCGTCGCTGAGAAGAACCGCACCCCCGTCGGATGGGGTGTGCAGCTCTCGGGCGTGGCCGAAGTGTCCCCGCTGCTGACACTTTATTATGATGCCACCTACGGGCGCGGAATCGCCAATTATCTTCAGGACGATACGGGCCTCGGCCTCGACATGACCCCGTCGTTGGAAACGCCGGGCGAAAGCAGGCTGACGGAGTCGCTCGGACTGACCGGCGGCCTCACGCTCAACCTCAGTCCCAAGGTTGCTGTGAATGCTGTCTACAGTCATCTTGTCAACCGGACCGGCGACGGCGCGTCACTTGACGGCGACCGGTATCGCTACGGCGACTATGTCGCAGCCAACGTCATCTATACACTCAACAAGATTGTAGCGATGGGAATCGAGTATGACTACGGGCATCGCAAGGCTTTTGACTCGTCATTGCTCCACACGTCGCGCATTCAGGCGCAACTTGCCGTTACCTTCTGATGCGTTTGCGTCAAAAAGTGTGACAATTCGCGCCAGACTGGCAGATTGGGACAAAAATTTTATTTTTTGGCTCAATTTGCTTTGTGTGGAATGGAATTTATTGCCAATTTTGCAACAGAAAATAATGGTTGCAAAAAGATATTGATTTTTAGGTAATAGGTAAAATAGTTTCTAATAGGAATACTAAGGTAGCTCTATCAATAAGAATGGCGGTGTCGTGAGGCATCGCCTTTTTGCATATGACAAATAACAAATAAAAAATATCAAGTTCCTCGCGCCGGAGGCACAAGAGGAAAAACGCGTACCCCGCCGCGCTGCTGCACCCTGCGCACCCCGGCGGGGTGCACCCTCGCTAAACCCCATGTGTGACCACATGGGGTTTAGCGCATATGCCCGCAACGCACCTCGAAGATGTGCGGCCTTGATATATGATTTGCCTCTCGTTTGGTATTGGCAGAAATTGAGTGTGGTTTTTACAATTTTAAGCCGGTTTTTGACGCAATCTTTCTAATTTGACTCATTTGTTTTATTTTCATGCAACAATTCCGCAATCGTTTTATATTTTGATTCTTTTTTATCTCGGCGGTTGGGGGAGCGGAATTAACTTTGCGCCAGTTAATTTCTTTAATTTTAAATTTGTATCAATGAAAAATTCTACCAAATTTTTTGTGATGGCAAGTGTCGCTGCTATGTGCGGCCTTTCAGCCGGTGCTCAGGCTACTTGGCAGCTTGATGACAAGACTTGGGATCAGGGGAACCAGAAGAGTTTCTTCGGTCGTGTTCAGTCTTCGGTTGCCCAGTTTGCCGACATTAACAACAGCGGCCGTCTCGATTTGATTTATTCGGGAAATGCAAATTATTTCGAGAACCTTCATTATCTTTGGCCCTACGAAGAACGTGCCGAAGTCTATCTGAACAACGGTGACGGCACATGGACTCACAATGGTTTCATTCCCGTAGAAAACGGAACCGTCATGGAAAACCTCAAGGACGAGAATGGTAATGATGTCCTTGACGATAATGGCGATCCTGTTCAGGTAGAAAAGACCAAGTATACAGTGAAAAGCCTTAGCGGGCTTCCCGGTTTTGCGCAGGGCCACATCGTGCCTCTTGATTACAACAACGATGGAAATCTTGACCTCTTTGTTGTTGCTGTCATGACCAGTAACAATAATCTGTGGAAAGAGGCTTACGGCGCAATCCCCACTCCCAACGATGGCAACAACGGTGCTTTCGTAGCCTTGTTCAAGGGTCGCGGTGACGGCACATTCGAGCGCGTGGAAGACCACGGTATCCCTTATTTCATGTCGACCGATGACGATGACAAGGGTGCCGACATGTATCACAACAATGTGTCGGTTGCCGACTATGACCGCGACGGTTATGTCGACTTGGTAATATGTGGCAAATATCTGGAAGAACAACCCGAGGGTTATGATAAATCATTCACTGCTCTTTATCGCAACGTTGACGGCACCGGCAAGTTTGAGCGCATGGACATCGCCGAAGTACAGGGTGGTGTATGGACCGCAGAAATCCGCGAAGAGGATGAAAAGGATGCCGACGGCAACATAATCAAAGAAGGCGAAATCATCAAGGATAAGGAAGAACTTCCCGGATGGTTCCTCCCCTGTGGCCACAATGTTCACTTCGTTGACCTTAACAATGACGGCTGGGTCGACATCGTGAGCGACGGCTGGATGAAAAACGTCTGGGACGGCTTCAACAGCGGCGGTGCCAATATGCGCGTGTATCTTAACCAAGAAGGTAAGAAATTTGTCGATGTCACACCTCTGACTCCCTACCTCCAGACCGGCTATATTCCCCGTGGCACATCTTCTGTGATTGCTGACTTTGACAAGGACGGTTATCTCGACTTCTACGCAGCAGGTTACTCTGACAAGACCGGTTTTGACTCCCGTCTTTATCTCAACCAGTTCTCGTTTGGCGACGAGGTATTCGGTGAGTTCCAAGGCAAAGACATCTTCTTCAATCAGAACGGCGAGCAGCTCAACTTTGACTGGATTGAACGTTTCCACAATGTCGCCCGCGACTTCGACGGCGACGGCAACCTCGACATGTTCTTTGACGGATGTCAGGACAGCTATATCTATTATGGTGATTATGCCGGAACTTTCACTCAGGCACCCCAGCTTGAATCACGCGGCTATAACGGCAAGGATGGCCAGACCGCCGTCGGTGACGTTACAGGCAACGGTCTTGCCGACCAGTTCCAAGTCGGTTATGCTTGGGCATCCTTCTGGGATGGTGGCTGGCACTGGGCATCTCACCTTTTCCTCAACCAGACCGACGTAGAGGTTGAGGCTCCCGCAGTTCCCACCGGAGTCGCTGCCGAAATCGTTGACGGAATGCTCAATGTGACTTGGAAAGATGTTGAAGACGGCGAATATACTTGCGCCTACAACGTTGTTGTCAAGACTCCTTCGGGCAAAATCATCTCTGTTATCCCCGCTGACCTCGAAACCGGTTTCGTGAAGGTTTCTTCGGGCAAGGAAGTCGCTATCCGTCCTATGGTTGAAAGCTACTCGGTAAAGGCTGCTGAAGACGGCGAATATACCGTCGGTGTTCAGGCTGTCAGCCTCTACAACGAGCGCGCATCTGAATTTGCCACCGTTAAGGTCAGCCGGTCCGGCATCGAGAATGTCGTTGCCAACAGCCACAACCTCAAGGTGGAGGTTAATGGCAATCAGGTAACCGTTTACGGTGACGAGGCTGAAGCTGTCAAGATTGTCAACATCCTCGGCCAGGCCGTGGCAACCGGTTACACCAACGAGCCTATCAACGTTGAGGCCAACGGCGTGCTCGTGGTTACTACCGCCGACAAGAAAGTGAAGATTGCAAAGTAATTGTGATTTCCCAATAAGTTTGAAATAAGTTAGCTCTATCGATCGGGCGGAGGCGAGAAATCGACCTCCGCCCGCTTTTTGAATTGAGAATTGAGAATGCCTGACGGCATTTTTCAGAGACCGGCAGCTACGTCGCAGTCGCGAGACCTTTGTGTCATGCCGCTCGGAGACTTGTCGCCGCGTGATAGGCGCGGGAGGGGCAAAAAGTCGCATTTTGAAACATTTCGAGGGTATGGAAAGTTTCAAAACGGGGCGAGTTTTTCTATTTTTTGGCGAAAATCCGCATTTGTTTTATTTTTTGAGTAGTTTTTGGTTGTGGCATTGTAAAGTCAAAAGTAATTTTGTAATCGCTCAAATGAGCCTTTTGACCAATTGTAAACTTATAAATCTCATATACCGGATGAAACGTAATCTACTCTTGATTCCCATGATGGCAGGCGCGCTGATGATGGATGCGACACAGTGGGACAATGGCCGATGGTCGCTCGTTCATGAAAACAACCGTCTTGACATCAGTTATGACGGCAAGCAGATTTTTCCCGATGTCTTCTCGACGGTCACCTATAATCTTGCAGGTGATGATACCGAGTATACCATAAAGTCCAATGCCGACATGACGGCAGATGTGTCGGCCGAGACGGTCAGCGACGAGTTTGGCGACGGAACGAGCTATGTGTTCAGCTATACCGACGGGCATGGAGTCATGAAACAGCGCATCAATATCTATGACGAGCATCCCTATCTGATTGTCGGTGCCACAATCGAGGCGAAAGACGGCGGCCGCGTGGAATCGCGCAGGATGATACCGTTTGCCACCGGCAAGTCGGCCTACCCGCTACCCGGGACGGCCCAGCGCATCCTGTGGGTGCCGTTTGACAACGAAAGCCACACCCTGCGTTACAAGAGCAGCAAATTCGGCTCGACCGTGAAGTCGCCCGAGGGGTGGGCGCTTGACACGTCGAGCGAGGTCAGTGCGATTTATGACCCCGCGAGCCGTGAGGGAATCGTTGTCGGGTCGGTTGACCACGACAAGTGGAAAAGCGGAATAACTATCGGGCACAAGACCGGTGGCCGCGTTCCCAAGCTGGAGTGTCTCTCGGGATGGACTGACTATAATCTGACCAAAGATGCCATCCCCCACGGAAAGGTAAAAGGTGAGACCGTCGCCTCGGCCCGCTACATGGTGGGATATTTTGATGACTGGCGCGAGGGCATGAACACCTTCGGCGATGCCAACAACCTTGTCGCTCCCCGTTTCAAGTGGGAAAAGGGAAATCCGGTCGGATGGAACTCGTGGGGCAACATGATGGACCACATCAACTATGACGGAGTCTATGAAACCGCCAAGTTCATGCACGAGAACCTGCGCGACCACGGATTTTTCGGTCGCGACAGCGTTATCACCGTCAGCCTCGACTCGTTCAACGGCAACGTGGGCGAGCTTAACCTTTGGAAACTCGGCACCAAGATATTCAGCAACGGCACCTACCAAGACGGCCGCGAGACCAAGCAGGGATGGAACATGGCCCTCGGCATGTATGGCGGCATGGTCGTGTGGAGCTGGACCCTCGACAGCAAGATTGACGGCACGGGACTCAACGGAACCCGCGATTATTACTGGAAAGATGTCGCGCTGAAAGTCAACGGAAAATATTACGGATATAACGGCGCCGATTCCTATGCTATCGACCCGACCCATCCCGCCGTGCGCGCCAACCTCGAAAAAGCGTTTTCCGACTGGGCCCGCAACGGCACTAAATATGTTAAGATGGACTTCATGAACGCCGCCATCCACGAGGGCGACTCATGGTATGACCCCGAAGTGACCACCGGCGTGATGGCCTATAACCGCGGAATGGAAATCGTGCGCGAGCTTGCCGAAAAATATGACATGTATATCGTACTGGCGATGTCGCCGCTGTTTCCCTATCAGTATGCCCACGGCCGACGCACCTGTTGCGACCGCTGGGGACGGCTTGGCGAAAGTGAGTTTGTCATGAACGCCATTTCCTACGGATGGTGGACCGACCGTCTCTACACGGTCAACGACCCCGACCAGATGACAATGTGCCAGAACGATCACAACGCCTCGGAAACGCTTGGCGAAAACCGTGCCCGCGCTACCACCGGCATGGCCTCGGGGGCGTTTATCTTCGGTGACACTTTCAGCGACCACTGTTATTACACCAGTAGTAACGGGAATCATGACCGTGGTGATGTGGTCGGTTATCCTGCCGAGTCACGCCGCCGCGCCATCGAGATAATGGGCAACGAAGATATTAACAGCTATGTGCGCGAAAACACAGGGTCGTTCATGCCTGTCGAGGGAGACAACCCCAGCAGCAGTCAGGAAGCCGAGACTCTTTACATGCGTGACACCGAGCAGTACCTCTATCTTGCCGTGTTCAACTGGAGCCAGAGTATCGAGCGCAAGGGGACAGCCGACTTCGGCCGTCTCGGCATCGACCCGGCCAATGTCGGCACGGTCAAGGAACTGTGGACCGGCGACGAGGTTATTCCCGGTGACAAGGGGCTCGACTACTCGGTTCCGGTAGCCGACGTGCGTGTCTACCGCATCAGCAAGCTCGACTATGTGCCCGGCGAGAGCGCGATTGAAAAGGTTGAGGCTGAGGAATCCCGGCTTTCGGTCGAGATTGCCGGCGGAGTGTGCCGCATCGCCTCGTCCGAGGCTGTCAAGGCGGTAACCGTCTATGACATGACAGGCTCGGCAGTCGCTGTCGCCACGGGTGAAAATGTCACCGAGTTTTCGGCAGACCTTTCTCATGGAGTCTACCTTGTCAGCTGCCGCATGGCAACGGGTGCGGTCAGGACTGTCAAGGCCGTAGCTGCTAAATAATTATTTTTTACACTTACAACGACTATTGCAATGAGATTACGCAGAATCTCGACAATTTTATCACTGATACTTATCGCCGTGCTCAGGGGAACCGTTCCCGAGGCATCGGCGAGAGCCATCAATTACTCGTTTAATCACATAGACAGTAACGAAGGTTTGTCATCGTCATGTGTCAAGGCTGTCTATCAGGACAGCTACGGGTTCATGTGGTTCGGAACGAAAAACGGGCTGAACCGTTACGACGGCAACATTCTCAAGCGTTACAACTGCTATGACTACAACCTTCAGCGGGGCAACAACAACATCGGGGCGCTTTATGAGACCCCTGACCATAAGTTGCTTGTCGGGACTGACCGCGGAGTCTATATCTATGACTTCGAGCAAGACCGGTTTGACTATCTCGATGCCAAGAGTGCCGACGGCACGTCGCCCGATGACTGGGTTCAGGATATAACCTCTGACCGCGACGGCAACGTGTGGATTCTTATTCCCAATCAAGGGATGTTCCGTTACAAAGACGGCGAGATGAAACATTACACAGTCACGGGAAAGGTCAACGACAAGAATTATACCGCTGTGGGGCTGTGCAGCACCCGTGCAGGCGAAATATATGCCGTCACGGTCCACTATGGCCTCTACCGCTATGATTCCAAGGTCGATGATTTTGTGAAAGTAGGGAACAATGGAGCCGGTTTTCGCGAGTTTGACAACCTTGTGTTGCAGATTGTCAGGGAGGGAGTCGACGGTAATCTGATACTATGTACGCAGGAAGGGCTACTGTTCCATTACGACATCTCGACTTGCACGCTTACGAAACTCCCGTTCACACAGAGTGGCAAAATCTTTGCCCGCGCAATGATGTGTGTCGACAATGAAATATGGCTCGGCACCCAGAACGGCCTGTACATCATAAACCGTGTCAGCGGGCATGAGGAATTCATTACCGAAGCTATTGACAACCCGTGCAGCCTTTCTAACAGCACGGTATATTATCTTTATTGTGACCGGGAAGGCAATGCGTGGGTCGGGACAATGTTTGGCGGCGTCAACTTCTTCCAGCGTCACGGTTTCCGGTTTGACCGTTATACCCACACCGGCGCTCCCAAGTCATTGACGAGCAACCGCCTGCGCGGAATGACCAAGGATAACGACGGCCGCATCTATCTCGGCACCGAGGAATCAGGTTTTAATGTGTTAGATCCATCTACCGGCGAGGTTGTGCGTTATGACAACGGGCAGGTCTCGCTCACAGCCAAAACCTATGGCGACAATGTCTACATAGGATATTCCCGTTATGGGACCGACATTATCCGCGACGGCAAGGTCGTGGCCAATGAATGTGCCAATATCATCAGCGAGTCGGCAAGCGCCAACAGTGTCTATTCGTTTTTGATTGACAATTACGGTACCCGCTGGGTCGGTAGCGACTGGGGGCTGTTCAAGGCTGTATCAGGCAGCAATGAATATGTGCCGATTGACGAAATCGGGCAGTCTTGGATTTTTGACCTGTTTCAGGACAGCCGGGGGCTGATATGGATTGCCTCTATGGGCAACGGAGTGTGGAAGTACAATCCCTCGACCGGAAAATTCAAGCATTATCCCTATGACGAGCAGTATTCCAACGGATTGCGGAGCAACTCGGTCAGCTCGATTATGGAGGACAGCAAAGGTAATATATGGATTTCCACCGACCGCGGGGGATTGTCGCGATATGATGCCGGTGCCGACAGGTTTGAGACTTTCAGTATCGAGGAAGGATTGCCTGACAATGTGGTATATGATGTCCTTGAAGACAAGAACGGCATGCTGTGGTTCGGAACCAACAGCGGTCTGGTCAAGTTTGACCCCCAAAACAAGTCATCCCTCGTGTTCACGACCCGTGACGGCCTTCTGAGCAACCAGTTCAACTATCACTCGGCTGTCGCCGGGGATGACGGCTATTTCTATTTCGGGTCCATGAACGGACTGATAGCCTTTAATCCCGAAATAGAGCAAGCTTCTGACACAATCGCGCCTGTCTATTTCACCTCTCTGCGTCTCGCCGACCACGAGGTGATGCCCGGAGTTGAAAATTCTCCGCTTGACCGCAGTATCATGTTCACCGACTGTGTGGAACTGCCCCACGATTTTCCCGGAATGACCGTCGGAGTGTCGTCGCCCACTTTTTCGTGCAGTGGCTCGGTGAGATATTTCTACCGTCTCTCCTCGGGCGATTCCACTTGGCTGCCGCTGAAAGACAACCAGCTTTCGTTTGCCAACCTCTCGCCGGGCGACTACACCCTCGAAGTCATGGCGACCAATGGCCGGGTGAACTATGTGAAGAAATTGAAAATCAATATCCTTGCCCCGTGGTACGGCACATGGACGGCCATGTGTGTATATCTGTTGCTGCTGATTGCTGCGATAGTCGGGTGGTGGTTCTGGTACCGTCGTTACAAGGAGCGTCAGTTGAAGGAGAAAGAACAGCTTTACAAGGTCAACAAGGAAAAAGAACTTTACGAGAATAAGGTTTCGTTCTTTACCGAGCTTGCCCACGAAATACGCACCCCGCTGTCGCTGATTGACGCTCCGCTGCAGGCAATCGATGACCTTGATGTCGAGGATGCGAGGGTGTTGCGCTATGTCAAAGTGATGAAACAGAACACTGCGCGCTTGTTGAACCTTACCGGCCAGTTGCTTGATTTTCAGAAAATAGGTGCCGACAAGTTTGACCTCAAATTTGAAAAGGTCGACATCACGTCGGTCGTAAACGAGACCCTTGAGCGGTTTGAACCGGCTATGGCCCTGAAAGGGAAAGAGGTCACCAAGACAATCCCGGCACGCACGATTTATGCCGTGGTCGACCGCGAGGCGGTTATAAAGATTCTGAGCAACATGTTCAACAACGCCCTCAAGTATTCCGACACCCGCATCGACATGTCGCTAAGTGCCGACGATACCAACTTTGTCGTGCGCGTCACCAGTGACGGCGGTAAGATTTCGGCCGAGAACTCGCTGCGCATATTCGAGCCTTTCTTCCAAGTCGACAACAAGGCTGACAACAACGGCGTGGGCATAGGTCTGCCACTCTGCCGCACTCTCGCCCACCTCCAGCACGGAAGCATCGAGGTCGAAGACACCGCCGAGGAAACCAACACGTTTGCCCTCACCCTGCCCCTGCGTCAGGATGGTGTCGAGATTGCAGCTCCCGACGCTGTACAGAGCGATATGGACGAGTATATAATGAAAGAGGACGAGGTCAAGCCTCGCGTGGATGCCGCCGAGCAGAGCTATTCTATTCTCTTGGTCGAGGACAACGAGCAGATGCGCGACTTCCTCTATGACCAGCTCAGCCGGAACTTTGTGGTCGAGACGGCCGAGAACGGAGTTGACGCGCTTGACAAAATAAAGGAACACAACTTCGACCTCATCGTCACTGATGTCATGATGCCCAAGATGGACGGGTATGAACTCTGTACCGCTATCAAGGAAGACATAAACCGCTCCCACCTCCCGGTCGTGTTCCTCACGGCCAAGAACGACCTTGACAGCAAGCTGAAAGCGCTCAAGTGTGGCGGTGAGGCTTATATCGAAAAGCCGTTCTCAATCAAGTATTTCCACCAGCAGATTCTGTCGTTGCTCGAAAACCGCCGTCACGAGCGCAAGGCGTTCCTGAAACAGCCGTTCTTCTCTATCGACAACATGAAGCTCACAAGTGCCGACAAGGAATTCATGGACAAAGTAATAGCCAATATCTCGGCCAATATCTCAGATGAGAATTTCAGCGTCGAGTCGATGGCCGATGTCTTCTGCATGAGCCGTTCGTCACTCTTGCGAAAGATAAAGACTCTGTTCAACCAGTCGCCCATCGAGCTTATACGCACCATCAAGCTGAAAAAGGCCGCCGAGCTGATTCAGGAAGGAAAATTCCGCATCGGCGACGTGTGCTATATGGTCGGAATCAATTCCGCGTCCTATTTCAGCAAGCTGTTCTTCAAGCAGTTCGGCTTGTCACCCAAGGATTTTGAAAAGCAGTGCAAAGCCAAGTCTCAAAACTTGGTTTCAAGTGAAAGTTCAGATAATCAATTTGTTACATCCCCTAATAAACCCGCAGCGCAATGAAAAGACTGTTTGTGACAATGGCTGTGACCGCAGTGCTTGTTACGATGCCCTCTCTCTCGTCGGCGGCCAAAAAGCCGTTGTATAAGGACCCGAAGGCCCCGATTGAGGCCCGTGTAGATGACCTGTTGAGCCGCATGACCCTCCACGAGAAAGTGCAGCAGTTGCAGAACAACTCTGTGGGACGTGTCGATGAAATCCCGGGCCGTTACGGCAGGGTGTCTCCCGGAAGCGTGCATGAAATGGGCGGTTCGGCCTATGATGCCGCCGTACTGTTTACCGAGATGCAGAAATATCTTGCCGACTCTACACGTCTCGGCATCCCGGCACTGACTTCGGTCGAGGGTATTCACGGAATTATTCAGAACGGATGTACGATTTTCCCGCAGGCAATCGCGCTCGGCGCCACTTTCAATCCGTCGCTCGTCGAGCGGATGACCGCCGCCGAGGCCGCCGAGGCCCGCGTAATGGGCATCAGCCAGTTTCTGTCGCCGGTGCTCGATATTGCCCGCGAGCTCCGCTGGGGACGTGTCGAGGAGACCTACGGGGAGGACCCCTATCTCATAGGCGAGATGGCGACCGCGTTTGTCAACGGCGCGCAGAAAAACGGTGTCGGCTGTATGCCCAAGCATTTCGTGGCCCACGGAACCCCTACCGGCGGTCTCAACTGCGCCACTGTTGCCGGTGGCGAGCATGAACTCCGCAACCTGTATGCCTACCCGTTTGCCAAGGTATTCAAGAACGCTCACCCCATAGCTGTCATGAGCTGTTACTCGGCCTATGACGGTGTCCCCATGACGGGTTCGCACTATTATATGACCGAATTTCTCCGTGACGAGCTGGGTTTTGACGGCTTTGTGTATTCCGACTGGGGTTCCGTCGACCGCATCCGCGTGTTCCACAACGCAGTGGCAACCCCCGAGGAAGCCGGCCGCCAGTGTCTCATGGCCGGTATCGACATGGAGGTGTCGTCAGGTACCTACGGCTCATTTGAAGATCAGGTCAAGAACGGCCTGCTCGACGAGAAATATATCGATATCGCCTGCCGCCGCGTGCTTGAGGCGAAATTCAAGCTCGGACTCTTTGACAATGCCGGCGGCCAACCCGAAAAGGTAGCCGAGGTAGTGCGCTGCCCTGAGCATGTGGCACTTGCCAAGGAGATTGCCGACGAGAGTGTGGTGCTGCTCGAAAATGACGGCATCCTCCCCCTTGATGTGAACAGATACAAGTCGGTAGCCGTCCTCGGCCCCAACAGCAACTACGGCATCGCCGGTGATTACGGCTGGGTGGGGCGCGACGACAAGGAGTGCGTGACTCTCTATGACGCGCTGAAAGAGAAACTTGCCGGAAAGGCCGTTGTCAACCAGCTTGACGGTTGCGACTGGTGGAGTCAGGATGACAGCTCTATCGCCGCTGCCGCCGACCTTGCTGCCAAGAGTGACCTTGCCGTTGTCGCCGTGGGCACCCGCAGCTGGTGGCTCGGCCGCAACGCCAAGGGGAATATCGCGACCTCGGGTGAAGGTTTTGACCTTTCGTCACTTGACCTCCCCGGCCGTCAGCTCGACCTGCTGAAAGCTGTCAAGGCTACCGGAAAGCCGATGATTGTCGTTCTCATAACCGGCAAGCCGCTTGTCATGTCATGGGCCAAGGAGAATGCCGATGCTGTCCTCGTCCAGTTCTATGGCGGCGAGCAGCAGGGTAACGCGCTTGCCGATGTGCTGCTGGGCGATGTAAACCCTTCGGGAAAGCTCAATGTCTCTTTCCCCCGCAGCACCGGAAACACCCCCTGTTACTATAATTACTACACCAGCGACCGCGAAAACATCTATGATAAAGGCGGCTCGCCCGAGGAACCCAATCTCCACTATGTGTTTGAAAAACCCTACGCGCTCTGGAACTTCGGGCACGGAAAGAGTTATACCTCATTTGAATACAGCGAGCCGGTGTTCAGCGGCGATACCTTCGGCCCCGACGGGACTCTGACCGTTACAGTCGACGTGACCAACACCGGCGACCGCGACGGCAAGGAGGTGGTGCAGCTCTATGTGCAGGACAAGATAAGCACGGTGTCTACACCCGATCAGATGCTTCGGGCCTTTGACAAGCAGCTTATTCCCGCCGGAGAGACCCGCACTTTTACGCTCACTCTCCCGATGGAGGAACTGAAACTTTACAACATTGACCGCAAGTATGTGGTCGAGCCGGGCGAATTTGAAATTCAGATTGGCGCCGCCAGTGACGACATCAAGTCCCGAAAGACTATAACTGTGAAATAATCAATAGTTTAACATAATTATGAAAAGGGTAATTCTTTTACCCGCCGGACTCATGATGGGTCTGGCGGCAGGTGCCGCTGTTGCGCTTCCCAACTATATAACTGACAATATGGTCGTCCAGCACGATGCCGTGTTGACCGTTCCGGGCACAGCCAAGCCGGGGGCGACGGTCAAGGTAACGCCCGAATGGAGCGGCAGGACGGTCACCGCCAAGGCCGATAAGTCGGGGCGTTTCTCGGTGAAACTTTCGACTCCGGCACCGGGTGGCCCTTACGCCATTCTCTTTGACGACGGTGACGGCGTGACTGCTGTCGACAATGTCCTTTCGGGCGAGGTGTGGCTTTGCTCCGGGCAGTCCAACATGGAAATGCCTGTCAAGGGATGGACTACCGTCATGGACTATGACCATGTCGTGTCGACAGCCCATTGCCCCGACGTGCGCCTGCTTCAGGTAAAGAAAAATACCTCATTCTCTCCGCGCGAAGATGTTGAGACAAACATGGGCGGCTGGGTGCCTGCGAGCTCGGCTACGATGGATTTTTCGGCCATAGCCTACCTTTTTGCCCGTCAGCTCCACGAGGAGTTGAAAGTCCCGGTCGGGGTAATCGATGCCACTTGGGGCGGAACACCGGCCGAGGCTTGGACTTCTTATCAGGCATTGAAAGGCGTTCCGGGGTTTGAGAACGAACTTGCCGCGATGGAGCGTTGCGGCTTTGATGCGGCAGCCCTGCAGGCCGACTATGAGCGTCAGCTCGCCGACTGGATGAAACTCGCCGGTGAAACCGACATCAATTTTGACAAGGCGGTCTATCAGTCGGGCAAGGAATGGAACAAGATGCCTGCCGGGCAGAACTTTGACGTCACCGTCCTCCCCTCGTCGTTTGACGGCATCGTGTGGGCGCAGTACAAGTTTGACGCTCCTGCCGGAAGTGCCGGAAAGAGTTTCGTGTTGAATCTCTGTCCGATTGATGACGAGGATGTCACCTACCTCAACGGAGTGGAAGTTGCCCGTGGCTCGGGTTATGACACCCCGCGACGTTACGAGATTCCCGCCGGAGTGCTGAAAGATGGTGAAAACATCCTTTCAATCCGCATTTCCGACTTTGGCGGGGGCGGCGGTTTCAACGGCAATGCCGCCGACATGTATGCCCTCGTTTCGGGTGACCGCATTCCCCTGTCGGGCGATTGGAATTACGCCGTGGCTGCCGATTTCGGCCGACTGCCTCAGAAACCTGTCTCCGTGGGCGGGTCAAGTTATCCGTCGGTACTTTACAACGCTATGATCTATCCCCTCCGGTCGATGCCTGTAAAGGGTGTGCTTTGGTATCAGGGTTGTGCCAACGTCGGTCGCGGTGAGCAATATGAGCCGCTTTTCAAGTCCCTGATCGGCGACTGGCGCAGTCTGTGGGGCGAAAATCTCCCGTTCTATTTCGTCCAGCTCGCCGGATGGCTACAGCCACGCAATCTGCAGCCCGATTCTGAGTGGGCCGAGCTGCGCAACTCTCAGGCTGCCGCCCTTGACCTCGACAATACCGGCATGGCGGTGGCCATCGACCTCGGCAATCCCGCCGACATACACCCGCAGAACAAGCAAGAAGTTGCCGCGCGTCTTGCCCGCATCGCCCTTGCTCGTGACTATGGCCGTGATGTCGTTTACACGGCTCCCGTTGTCAAAGATGTCAAAACTCTCGGCGACAAGGTGGTGCTGACATTTGACGGCGAGGTCACACCCGCGTCGGCAGCCGTGACCGGCTTTATAATCGGCGACGGCAAAGGGGACTGGGCGGTTGCTTCGGCACGCAAGACCGGTCCCTCCACTATCGATGTATCGTCAATCAGGATTAAGAAACCCGCGGCCGTGCGTTACAACTGGGCCGATTATCCCGGCGGCAACCTCTACGGTGCCGACAAGCTACCTGTTGCACCGTTTGCAACCGACAAATGACAAATATCAAATAAAAACCAATCATATCACGTTTTATGAAACTTAAATCATTATTGACAACAATGTTGTTGGGCGCAGTATCTGTTGCTGCCAATGCCGCCAATGACATCGTTATCGAGACCGACAACACCGCTCTCGTTTACAGCGTAGGCGACAACGGACGCCTCTACCAGCACTATCTCGGCAAAAAAATGAAAAATCCGGCCGATTATACAGCCGGTCCCCGTGGCGGCGAGGCATATATCACCCACGGAATGGAGGATTATTTCGAACCCGCCCTTCACATAAACCACCCTGACGGAAACTCGTCGTGTGAGCTGAAGTATGTGTCTCATTCCTCCAAGGCTCTCCCCGACGGAGCCAAGGAAACCGTCATCACACTTGCCGATGACAAGTATCCTGACAAGGTCGACCTTCACTTCGTGGCTTATCCCCGCGAAAATGTCATCAAAGCCTATACCGAGATTTTCAACAACGGCAAGAAGCCTGTGACCCTTGACAAATTTGCCTCGTCGATGCTTCATTTCGACCGTCCCAACTATTACCTCACCCAGTTCAACGGTGACTGGATCAGCGAGGCGCGTCCCTCGGAAGTCGAGCTGAAATTCGGCAAAAAGGAACTTGACACCAAGCTCGGCGCCCGCGCCAACATGTTTGTCTCGCCATTCTTCCAGCTCGCTCTCGACGAGCCTTCGCGTGAAAATGCAGGTGACGTGCTTGTCGGCACACTCGGATGGACCGGCAACTTCCGTTTCACTTTCGAGGTCGACCAGCTCGGCAAGCTGCGCGTGATTTCGGGCATCAACCCCTATTTCTCCAAGTACACCGTCAAGGGCGGTGAGTCGTTCAAGACTCCCGAGTTCATTTTCACCCTCAGCAACAACGGCAAGGGACAGGCAAGCCGCAACCTTCACGACTGGGCCCGCAACCATCAGATTCACAAAGGAAATGATGACCGCATGACTCTGCTCAACAACTGGGAGGCTACCTACTTTGACTTTGACGAGGACAAGCTCGTCTCTCTCATCGGCGAGGCCAAGCAGCTCGGCGTGGACATGTTCCTTCTTGACGACGGATGGTTTGGCAACAAATATCCCCGCCACAGTGACACTCAGGGTCTCGGCGACTGGAACGAAACCGCCAACAAGCTCCCCAACGGAATCGGCCGTCTGACCGAAGAAGCAAAAAAGCAAGGTGTGAAATTCGGCATCTGGGTCGAACCCGAGATGGTGAACCCCAAGAGCGAGCTTTATGAGCAGCACAAGGACTGGGTCATCACTCTCCCCAACCGTGACGAGTACTATTTCCGCAACCAGCTCGTCCTCGATCTCAGCAACCCCAAGGTTCAGGACTATGTTTTCGGCGTGGTCGACAACCTCATGACCAAATATCCTGACATCGCTTTCATGAAATGGGATTGCAACAGCCCCATCACCAATATCTACTCCAATTATGAGAAAGATAACCAGACGCATCTTTATGTAGACTATGTGCGCGGCCTCTACAAGGTTCTTGACCGCATTCAGGCCAAATATCCCGACCTGCGCATGATGATGTGCTCGGGTGGCGGTGGCCGCACCGACTACGAGGGCCTCAAATATTTTACCGAGTTCTGGCCCAGCGACAACACCGACCCCATCGACCGACTGTTTATCCAGTGGGGATACTCTCAGGTGTTCCCCGCCAAGACTCAGTGTGCCCACGTCACCACTTGGAACAAATCGGCTTCGGCCAAGTTCCGCACCGATGTGGCCATGATGGGCAAGCTCGGATTTGACATCAACCTCCATGATCTTTCAGAGAACGACCTCAGGTTCTGCCAAAACGCCATCAAGGAATACAACCGTCTGAAACCCGTCATCCTCGACGGTGACCGCTATGGTCTCGTAGCCCCCTACAACAGCAACCACACAGCTACGATGTATGTCGGAAAGGACAAGAAACAGGCTGCCGTGTTTGCATTTGACATGTTCCCGCTCAACGTGGAGCATTTCACCAATGTCAAGCTGCAGGGCCTCGACCCCGACGTCACTTACTCAATCAAGGAAATCAACAAGAGCGATGCCACGTCGTCACACTATGCCAACTACTCGGGCGAATATCTGATGACCGTCGGTCTTCCCCTGTTCTCGATATCGCGCATGAGCAGCCGTGTTTACGAACTGACTGCAATGTAACCAATGTCAGGAATGTCCCGTAAGTCGGATCCGGTGCATGACTTGACAAGCCGTCGTCGAGGCCGAAAACACTACCGGGCTTGTCATTGAAAATAACCGCGTGGTAACTACTCCTTAGATAAAAAAAATGAAAATGAACAGATTTCATGTTGCAATAGCGATGTCACTTGTCGCCGCCGGTATGGCGGCAGGTGACTTTACCTGTCACGTCGACCCGTTTATCGGTACAGGCGTGATGGAGGAAGGCGGTTTCCTGTGTGGCAACAACTATCCCGGTGCCACGGTGCCTTTCGGGATGGTGCAGCTCTGCCCCGATACCCATCCTGCCCCCGACTGGTACAATGCGTCGGGTTATCATTACAACGACAACCGCATCTATGGTTTCTCCCACACCCGACTGAGCGGCACCGGGGCAAGCGACCTGATTGACATCCTGCTGTTTCCATCGACCGGAAACGCCACCAATTCGACTTTCTCCCACGATGAGGAAAGCGCGGCCCCGGGATACTATAAGGTGCGTCTCTCCGACGAGGACATCACCGCCGAGATGAGCGCCACCACCCGCGTGGGCATCCATCGCTACACTTATCCCGAGCGTGCCTCGCGCAATATTCTGCTTGACCTTGACCACTCGGCTCAGAAAGGGAGCTGGGACCGCAAGATTATTCAGTCCCAGATCCGGCAGACCGGCCCCAATACCATCGAAGGCTATCGCGTGATTACCGGCTGGGCGAAACTGCGCAAGGTATACTTTGTCGCCGAGTTTTCGGAACCGATTCAGAAACTCACCGTCACCGACGGCGGTCAGACGCGCGGCAACGCCACTGTTGTCAACGGGCGTGACCTGAAGGCGTGGATGAATTTCGGTCAGGGACGCCGCGAGGTCACCGCCAAGGTCGCCTTGTCGGGCGTATCGGCCGGGAATGCCCGTCAGAATCTTGCCGCCGAGGCCAAGGGATGGAAGTTTGACGATTATGTCGCCGCAGCCGATGCCGCTTGGGAAAAAGAGCTTGGCCGCATCGAGGTCACGGGCGGCACCGACGACCAGAAAAAGATTTTCTACACCGCCCTCTACCACGCCATGATTCAGCCCAACACCTTCAGCGATGTCAACGGCCAGTACATGACCCCGGTATATACCGTCGGTCAGCTCCCCGAGGGTGCCACTCAGTACACGACTTTCTCCCTCTGGGACACCTATCGTGCCGCCCATCCCCTCTACACCCTCCTTATACCGGGCCGCAACGCCGACTTTGTCAACAGCATGATTCGCCACTATGACGATTACGGTTACCTGCCTGTGTGGCATCTGTGGGGACAGGACAACTACTGCATGATCGGCAATCATGCCATCCCGGTCATCGCCGACGCTGTTCTCAACGGCATTCCCGGAATCGACGCGGAACACGCCTACGAGGCGGTGCGCGAGTCTTCGCTGCAGTCCCATCCCAATTCCCCGTTTGACGTGTGGGAACGCTACGGGTACATGCCCGAACCGTTACAGACCCAGTCGGTGTCCATCACGCTCGAACTTGCCTATGACGACTGGTGTGTCGCGGCGATGGCCGAAAAACTTGGCCGCGACGAGGATGTCAACCGCTTTTACAACCGCTCGCAGTATTTTGCCAACCTTCACGACCCTGGGACCGGCTTTTTCCGAGCCAAGGATGAGAACGGCAACTGGATAGAACCCTTTGACCCGCTGAAACACGGTGCCAACGGTGGAAATCCTTATACCGAGGGCAATGCATGGCAATATTACTGGTATGTCCCCCACGATACCGGCAAGCTTATCGAGCTGACCGGCGGCCCCAAGGCTTTCGAGGCCAAGCTCGACCGGTTTTTCACGCTCGACGAGACGAGCGGTGATAAAAACGACAATGTGTCGGGACTCATCGGCCAGTATGCCCACGGCAACGAGCCGAGCCACCACGTCGCCTATCTTTATAACGACGTGAACGCGCCCCGCAAGTGTCAGGCTCTCGTCAGCCGCATCATGAAGGAGATGTACAACACCGGCGCAGGCGGTTATTCGGGCAACGATGACTGCGGCGAGATGTCGGCATGGTATATTTTCAGCGCGATGGGATTCTATCCTGTCAATCCCGCGTCGGGCGAGTACTATATCGGCACTCCGCTCTTTGACAGCTGTACGCTCCATCTTGAGAATGGCCGCGACTTCACCGTCACCGCCTCGCGCAAGACACCCGGGAGCTACGGGGTCAGGAAGGTGTCGCTAAATGGCAAGCCGGTGACTGACTACAGGCTGAAATATGCCGATGTCGCAGCCGGAGGCAAGCTCGACTTCGTCCTCGACTGAACTGTAAAATATATGTGGTGCAATAGCAATCTGACAAGATTGCGTCCTTGAATAGCCGTAGGTTGCGCTTGAGCAACCTACGGTAGATTAACGAATTAAAAATAAAATCTGTAAAGATTTTTCATGATGCGACGTGATTGAAAAATCTTTACAGATTTTATTTATTATATGACAT
>DLAR01000100.1:0-11203 GCA_002494015.1 Porphyromonadaceae bacterium UBA7042
GTCACATAGCTACAGCTATGCTCCTTCGATTCATGACAAAATCCGACGCGTGAAAACGAGCTTTGGATTTAATATTTGTTATGAAACGCCCTCTTAACGCGCCGTTATTTTGAATAGTGATTTAAAAGCACTATCTTTGTGACATGCTACTTGATTTGAACAAAGATTTTTATTGCGGACTGACCCCCGTGTCGCGTATCGACTCGGGGACAGTGCCGTTTCGTGAAGTCTACAAGGGTCGTGACTCTGTTGCGGATGCCGACGTGATGATTATTGTCTACGACCGTGACATGGCCGCGCTTGACAATGACGGAGAGATTGCCGAGTTCAAACTGCGCAATTCTTTGCATTGCGACGTGTTTCCCAAGCCGGTGCAGCACCGGAAGATTACCCGTGATGACCGACCACTGGAGTTCATGACGCTGCCGTGGCTTGACTGTAAGTCGCTGCGCGAGCATGTGGAGGCCGAAGGGGTGTTGCGGTGGGACATTGCCATGCCGCTGTTTCACCGTGTACTCCACGGGGTGCATGAAATCGCTACTGTTACCGGTGGCGGCCATTATGACCTGAATCCCGATAATATATATATCAGGCGAGACGGCGATGAGATGTTGCATCCTGTTATATGCAGCCTTTTCAAGGCCGGAGCCGAGGCTGATGCCGGAGTGGCTGCGCCTGTCGACGGGGAGAATGCGTTTTACCGCGCCCCTGAGAATTTCGAGGGTGCTTATTCCGGGCGTTCCGACGTGTTTTCGCTCGCCATGCTGCTGCTTTACATGCTTCAGGGAAGTTACCCGTTCAAAGAGCGGTTTGACTCCGCGGGACTGACGGTGGTGGACTTTGAGGCGAAATATGTCGACATGCTTTCGACCAAAACTCCGCGCATCGACATTCTCGGTGCCTTCAAGGGCGTGATTTCCCGGTGTCTCTCGGTGGCGCCGGCAATGCGTCCCGAGTCGGTAGCCGAGTTTGCGTCGCATGTCGGCGCGGTTATAGAGCGTGAAGGGATGAAACCCTACACGCCGATTGAATATTCCTCACAATGTGGCAATGAGGATGACGACCGTCCTCCTATGGAACCCGAGCCTGAGCCTGTCGGAAAGCCCGAACGGCGCAACGGCGAGGATGACCGACGGCCTGAGCCTCGCGCTCCTCACCGCCGTGATGACGACCGAAAGGCCAATATAGAGATTGTGCGGGTTGATGGGAACGGGTTCAAGGATGTGGCCGGAATGGAGGAGCTGAAGACGAAGTTCAACCGCAACTTCATCTCGATTGTGCGCAATCCCGAGCTTGCCAAGAAATTCCTCATCGCCCCGCCCAACGGCATCTTGCTGTGGGGGCCTCCCGGCAACGGGAAAACCTTCATCTCGCGCAAACTGGCCGAGGAGAGCGGGTTGCTGTACACCCTCGTCAACCCGAGCGACCTCGGAAGCATTTATGTCCACGGTACGCAGGGAATGATCGGAGACCTCTTTGCCCGGTGTGAGAAGATGGCCGCCAAGGAGAAGACCGGGGTGTTGCTGTGTCTTGAAGAATTTGACACGCTTGTGCCCAACCGTGCCTCGCAGGGGACCAACAACCGCAGCGACGAAGTGGCCGAGTTTCTGACGCGGCTCAACAACTGTGCCGAGAAGGGTGTTTACGTCATCGCCACGACCAACCGCATCGACGCAATCGACCCGGCGATCATGCGCAAGGGACGCATGGACGAGGTATATTATGTCGGACTGCCTGACGCGCGGGTGCGCAGCGAGCTGTTTCAGCTCGAAGTCGACAAGCGTCCTCACGACAGTATCGACTACGGCCGCCTTGCCGAAATGACCGAAGGTTATACCTCGGGCGATATCAGTTTCCTTGTCAAGGAGGCTGCGAGAAAGAGTTTCGAGGCCACACTCGCGCAGCACTCGGGCGAGCCGCTCGGCATAGCGCAGTCGCTGCTTGAGGAGACCATCAAGGAGCATCCCTCGTCGGTAACGTCGACCGAGCGTCACAATTATGAGAAACTGCGGGACTCCTACGGCCACAACAGGCAGGCTACAGTGCCTGTCGGGTTCAGAAAAGGCTGACACTGATAAAATAAGCGGTCAGTTGGCATCAACGACTCGCAATTAATAATTTTAAAACCCTAAAAAGACTATGAACGTAAAAAACATTGACGCGCACATGTTGCGCGACCTCCTCGACGAGGCTCGCATCAGCACTAAGAAAGACGATGACGGCGATCTGATGACCATCCTTGCCGCTGACGAAGATTTCCCCCACGACGTTATCCTGTGGTACATGCTCGACGGGAACTGGTTGACAATCATCGCCCGCTCGTTTGAGTTCAAACTGGACGATCCCGTTACCGTGGCCAACGACTATAACCGCGGTCATCGCGGCGTGGCATGTATCGGCGAGCCTGACAACGGAACCATCTACTTCAAGCTTGGTTTCCTTCTTGACGAGGAAGTATCGACGACCTATATCCTCGAAAACTGCATCAAGTTCGGCACCAGCTGCTCGTGGCGTTCATTCTGCGACATCTATCAGGGAAAGTAATATTTTTTAGATGATAATGTGAGCCGCCGGAGAATTCAGGCGGCTCACAACTGATATATAGCAGCGAGTTGTGATAACCTATGCCGACATCCTCCTCCCGGTCCCCATACAAGGGGCGTTTACCTACGCGATACCACCCGCGCTTGAGGGTCGTGTCGAGGTGGGGCGAAGGGTTATTGTGCCGTTTGGGCGCAAGAAGTTCTACACTGGAATCGTGACCGGTGTGTCACCGCGCAGGCCCGAGGGCGGTTATGAAGTCAAGGAAATTTTGATGCTGCTCGACGAGCGGCCCGTCGTGCGTCACCCGCAGCTAAAGTTCTGGAACTGGATTGCGGAGTATTACCTCTGCTCGCCGGGGGACGTCTACAAGGCCGCGGTGCCGTCGGGACTGAAGGTTGAAAGTGAGACTTTTGTCGAGCCGTGCCGCGACTGGGAGGAAGATGCCGCCGACCGCCTCGGCGAAAGGGAGGCTGTGGTGATGAACCTGTTGCTGTCGAGCGACAAGCGGCTGTCGGTCGAGGATGTGCGCAAGGCCACCGGGTTTACCTCGGCGGGAGCCGTCATCACGCGGCTGCTTGAACGTGGCGCGGTGATGATTTCCGAAAAACTCGTGGAACGTTACAGGTCGCGCAAGGAGCCGTATGTCCGTCTTGCGTTCCCTCCCGATGACCGCGAGGCGATGCAAGGGGCCTTTGACGCTGTGAAGGGTGCGGCCAAGCAGGAGAAGGCGTTGCTCGCGCTGATTGACCTGTCGGCGCGCATGAGGCGTGATGCCCTCAGTGACAAAGAGGTGTCACGGGCCGAGTTGCTTGAACGCTCGGGTGTCACGACCACAATCCTTGCCGCAATGGCCAAAAAGGGGATTATAGAGAATTACAGAAAAGAGATAAACCGGTTCCGCTTCACGGGACTTACCACGGGCGAACTGCCCGCGCTGACCGATGTGCAGAACGTCGCGCTTGATGCTGTACACAAGTCATGGCTCGGTCACGAAGTGACGTTGCTGCACGGGGTGACCTCGTCGGGGAAGACTGAAGTCTACATTCATCTTGCCGACTATGTGTTGCGGCAGCGGCGACAGATTCTTTACCTTGTGCCGGAAATCGCGTTGACCACTCAGCTGACCGGTCGGCTGCAGAAGGTATTCGGCGACAAGGTGGTGATTTACCATTCCAAGTTCTCTGACAACGAGCGGGTCGACATCTGGAAGAAGATGCTCGAATCGTCGGAGCCGTGCATCGTTATCGGGGCGCGCTCGTCGGTGTTTTTGCCGTTTGCCTCGCTCGGCCTCGTAATTGTCGACGAGGAGCACGAGTCGAGCTACAAGCAGCAAGACCCTGCACCGCGTTATAATGCCCGCGATGCAGCGATAGTCCTTGCAGGAATGCATGGGGCAAAGACGCTGCTCGGGAGTGCCACACCTGCCATCGATACCTACTACAAGGCCACGACGGGCCGTTACGGCCTCGTGGAACTGACCGAGCGTTACGAAGGGGTGCGGTTGCCCGAGGTAAGGATTGTCGACATGGGGGAGGAGCGGAAACGAGGCACGGTCAGAGGCATTTTCTCGCTTGCCACGCGCAATCTTGTCAACAAGGCTGTCGACAGTGGTGAGCAGGCGATACTTTTTATCAACCGCCGTGGGTATGCGCCTGTCGCTCGATGCAAGCAGTGCGGTTTTGTTCCCAAGTGTGACCGCTGTGACGTGTCGCTGACCTATCACCGCCGCATCGACAGGCTCGTGTGTCATTACTGCGGGTCGCCCTACGCCGTCCCCGACGTGTGTCCAGCCTGCGGGGAACCCTCAATAGAGGTTTTAGGGTATGGAACGGAACGGGTGGAAGACGAGGTGGCCGAGAATTTCCCCGAGGCTGTAATTTCGCGCCTCGATCTCGACACGACTCGCAACAAGGACAGTTATGAGACGATAATCGACGAGTTTTCAAGCGGAAAGTCTCAGATTCTTGTCGGGACGCAGATGGTCACCAAGGGTCTCGACTTCGGTAAGGTGAGCGTGGTAGGTGTCGTTAATGCCGACGCGGTCATCAATTTCCCCGATTTCCGCAGCGGCGAGAGGGCGTTCAACATGATAGAGCAGGTTGCGGGACGTGCCGGAAGGCGCACCGGCAACGGTATCGTGGCGGTTCAGACCTATAACCCCTCACATCCGGTACTGGCCTTTGTCAAGGCGCATGACTATACGGGTTTTTATGCCCACGAGATTGAGGAGCGTCGGCTGTTTCACTACCCGCCGTTTGTTAGAATTATATATATATACCTGAAACACAAGGATGAAACTTCGGTAGTGACCTCGTCGCGTCTCTATGCCGAGCGATTGCGTCAGTTACTCGGGAATCGAGTCAACGGCCCTGACGAGCCTACTGTGTCACGGGTTCAGTCTCTTTACATCCGCCGCGTCATGCTTAAAATCGAAACCGGGGCATCCATCGCCAAGGTCAAGGCCCTGTTGCGCTCGGTGCAGGTCGAGCTGTCCGCCGCACGGGTGCTGAACGGCATCATTCTCTACTATGATATAGATCCGATGTGACTTTCCTCCATTTTCGGGTGACGGGGATTGCGAGAAATGCTCCGGCGGCATCGGCAAGGAAGTCGTAGATGTCACATCCGCGCCCCAGTGCCATCCATTGCTGTAAAAGCTCGATTAATCCCCCGGCGACTGTCGCGACGAGAGCGCAGAGTGCCGCGCCTTTCCACGAGAGGGGTCGTCCTTCGTGCCATCGGTCAAAGATTAGCGCGCCTGCAAGAGTCCCGAACATAATGGCGTGAACGACCTTGTCGGCACCCGGGAACAAGGGGAATTCCTCGTCGCCGAGCGGCTGTGGAAACAGGGTCAGGTATAGAATAGTGACCGTGACAGCCATCGTGGCCTGATAATCAGGCACTATGCGCAGAAAACGATTCATAGGAATGGATATGAAAATTGAGAATTGATAATTTGGCAAGCGCAAGCCGATTATCAATTCTCAATTTTATCAATTCTCAATTATTTAGCTGCCCACATCGATGCAGCAGCCATGTCGCGGTAGGCGAGGACGCCGTCGTGGGAAAGCTCGACAACCTGACTGGTGCCGTCGGGAGCGGGCATGGCAACATGGGTGTCGTCGATAAATGTCATCAGGTCGTAGCTGTCGCCCGAGGGGAGGTCGATGCTCCATGTGCGACTGTCGGCATCAAAATCGAGGCGCACGACGCTGTTGTCATTCTCACTCGTGATGGTGTAGCCTTTTCCATCACACTCGACGAGGTAGCGGCCGTCCTTGCCTTCGATGACTTTCTTGCCCGATGCCACGGGGTTGCTGCCGCTCCAGAACTCGATGGAGTTGATGACAAAGAAGTCAGCCATAAATGCCACTTCGTAGACAGGGACAATCCAGAATGCGATGAACACAAGCTCGTTGATAAACTTGTCGCCAACCTGCTCGTTCCAGTCACGCATTTTACCGAAAAGCGAGAAACTGCCGATGCACGACGAGGTGAGCATCGAGGTAGCGAGGGCGATGACGAGTGCTACTGATAAATAGGTCTTTTTCATTGTCGTTTAATTTGTTTGGGTTAGGGTTTGATTGATGATATGGCTTGGTTGTAGAAGTCGAATACTTGGGCGACATACTCGGTGGTCTGACGGCCTCGGAAGTAACCGTAGCGGCAGACGGGGTCGTTGTAGTATTCGGGTTTCGACTTCATGAGAATGGCGCGATCCACGTTGCCGTCCCACCGCTGCGGATCGAGTCCGTATTTTGCAGCGAGGGCAATAGCGTCAAGGACGTGTGCAAGCCCCGAGTTGTAGGCTGCGACGACAAATTTTTTGCGCTCCTCGGAATCCGGCACCCGCGATGCGAGCGACTTGTCGAGGTCGCGGATAATGCGGCAGGCGGTTTCGATGGAGGCAGAGTTGGTGGTCATCTCTCCTTCGGCTTTGTAGGCCCGGGCGGTGGAAGGCATAATCTGCATTATGCCTCTTGCGCCCGCCCAAGAGACAAGGGTCGAGTCAAAACGGCTTTCAGCGTAGCCTTGGGAGGCGACAAGACGCCAGTCCCATCCGATTTCACCGGCATATTTGCGGAACAGGTCGTCGAAAGGGGAGATGTGTCCCTTTGAGAGGTCGATGACCGGGTGTCGGTTGCCTTCGGTCTTGCTCATCTCAAAGTAGCGCTTTAGCAACGCGGCCTGCTGGCTGCGGGGGCGGTCGCCTGTCAGCCACGAGTCAATGCTGTCGGCAAGCCATTTTTTGTCATGTCCGACAGCCCACTGTGAGCGTTGCGGAAAGCTGACCTGCATGGTGATGTCGAGGTCGTTGTAATAGGTCTTGTTGATGCGGGCGATGTCGCTATCGACGATTGTCAGCGGGATTTCGCCGTTGCTTACCATCGCGATGAGGTCTTCGGCAATGAGGGTGTCGCGGTCGACGGTGTGGATATTGATTCCGCCCCCGATTTCGTCGTTGAGGTTGCGCAGACGGGCCTCATACTTGGAATCGCGCTCGACATAGACATCGCGTCCCACGAGACGGGTGACATCGTCGATGCGGCCCTCTCTGTCTCGGGCGGCGCGAGGCTGCACAAGCACTTGTGTGGTTATATTTTCGGGTCCGCAGGGAATGACATGTTCCCGGTATTCGGCGGTGACCGGTACCTCGTAGGCGATGAGGTCGACGAGTCCTGAGTCGAGCATTTCGACAGCCGCCGAGAGGCTCGGTGCCACTTGCAGGTCGAGGGTCATGGATCGGTCAGCGGCCAGTCGCGACACAAGCTCGTAGTCATATCCCATGCGGTTCTCGCGATAGATGAAATAGGACTCGGGACTGTAGAGCGTGGCCACCCACAGGGTGTCGGGGAGTTGGCGGATAGTGTCGGCATCAGAGTCAGCCACGCGGTCGCTGTGGCCGCCGCATCCGGCCATCACTGCCATCAATATAGCCGCTATTGCTAACTTTCTCATTCCTTTACGGTTTAAGGTCTGGGTTTAAGGTTTAGAAAAGTAACCCGAGGGCAGTCCATCTAAACCTTAAACCAAACGACCTGTCAGTATACGAATTCGCCTGCTTCGCTTCGGATGGTAAGGCGGTTAGACGGGGCATCCTCGACATGACCTATGACGCGGGCGTCAATGCCGAAACTGCGCGATGTCTCGATGACGCGCTCGGCATCGGCGGGAGCGACGTAGATTTCCATGCGGTGTCCCATGTTGAACACCTTGTACATTTCGGCCCAGTCGGTGCCGCTTTCGCGGGCGATGAGGCTGAACAGCGGGGGGATGGGGAAAAGGTTGTCCTTGACGACGTGCTTGTTCTCGACAAAGTGCATGACCTTGGTCTGCGCGCCGCCGGTACAGTGGACCATGCCGTGGATTGCAGGACGCATGGTGTCGAGCAGCCGCTTGATTACAGGGGCATAGGTGCGGGTGGGAGAGAGGACGAGCTGTCCGGCGTTGACGGGAGTGCCGTCGACCGCGTCGGTCAGGTGCATCGAGCCTGAGTAGACAAGCTCGTCGGGCACGGCGGCATCAAATGTTTCGGGATATTTCCCGGCAAGATATTTTGCAAACACGTCATGGCGGGCCGATGTCAGTCCGTTGCTGCCCATGCCGCCGTTATAGGTGTCTTCGTAGGTTGCCTGTCCGAAAGATGCGAGACCTACAATTACGTCGCCGCCCTTGATGTTGGCGTTGTCGATGACATCGGCGCGGCGCATGCGGCATGTGACGGTCGAGTCGACGATGATGGTGCGCACGAGGTCGCCCACGTCGGCTGTCTCGCCGCCGGTAGAGTAGATGCTGACACCCATCGAGCGCAGGCGTTCAAGCAGGTCTTCGGTGCCGTTGATGATAGCCGAGATAACTTCGCCGGGGATGAGGTGCTTGTTGCGGCCGATGGTCGACGAGACGAGGATGTTGTCAGTGGCGCCGACGCAGAGCAGGTCGTCGATGTTCATGATGAGGGCATCCTGTGCGATGCCTCGCCACACGCTCAGGTCGCCTGTTTCGCGCCAGTAGGCGTAGGCGAGCGACGATTTGGTTCCCGCGCCGTCGGCGTGCATGATGTTGCACCACTCAGGGTCGCCGCCGAGTATGTCGGGGATGATTTTGCAGAAAGCATGAGGGAAGATTCCCTTGTCAACATTTTTAATGGCGTTGTGGACATCCTCTTTCGAGGCCGAAACGCCGCGCAGATTGTAACGCTGGTCGGTCATAAACAGTTGAATATGGTTTTAGGTTGCAAAGGTAGTAATTTTAATGCATAATTCATAATGCACAATGCATAATCAGGCGGCCGTTCACAGCTCAACCCGATTATGCATTGTGCATTATGAATTAAGTGAGTGTCAGAAATTATTTAATAGATTCAAGCGAGTGTAATGAAGATGCTTTCAGTCTTGCTCATCAGTTACAGAGCTACGGCTATGCGCCTTCTTCGCAAGTCAAAAATCATTCTACATTTCACCCACTGCAATACTTTAAATAATTTCTGACACTTACTTATGCGTTAAAAAATCATTCTTCCCATTGCAACACTGCTCCGTTGCGGCGGGCGGGGTCAGAGCCGGTGAAGTCCATCGAGTAGGGACTGCCGGTTGTGGGACTTTTGCCGATGTAGCGGTGGGTGCGTGTAGACATGAGCATGAACCGGCCGTCGAGATAGTCCTGCCACATGAATTCTTCGGCTTTGGACGGGTCGGTTGTGAGTCGCACGTCGCCGGGGAGCCCGATTCCCGAGACGAAGACATAACGTCCGTCGGCACACTGGAGGTTGACCTTGCCGTTGCCACGGTCGATTACTCGGAAACGTGTCAGCTCGGTATTGTTGTCGGGCGCTGTGTCGTGGACGAGGCCGTGGGGTGTGGCGTGCATCGGGAGTCCTGTTGCGAGGTTGACGATTCGGAATGTTTTTCCGAAGGGTATGTAGCCTGAACGGTCGGCTTTGGGTTCGTCGACGGTGAAATTGTCAAATTCGGCATATCCGCCGTTTCGTCCGAGCGTGTTGAACGCGAATAGCGACAAGCGCGCCCCTTGGAATGTGATGAGCTGGTAACTGAGAACCATGTCGTCGCCGAGGTCGGTGAAGACGGTACCGTCGGTAGAATAGGAATAGCGTCCCCGGTCATTGTCGAAGTCGCCGGTAAACCGCAGCCACACGCGTCCGTTGTCAAGCGGCACATCGAGGTCGAGAGTGTCGTTGCCGAGCTGCTCGAAACGGCGCAGAGTCAGCCGTCCGTCGTGCTTTACCACTCCGGCCCACGAGCAGGGGACATTGATGTTGCCGAGTCCGGCCACGTCGCCATCCTTGAGCCGAGATGCGTCAAGTTCGACAGTGGTGACCGAGACAGGGCCGATGGCTCGTTGTGTCAAGGTGTTGCGTGCCCACATCAGTTGCTCGGCCGGCATTGTGCGCAGCCGCAACCGCCCTTTCTTGGTAAGGCTCCACATGCGGTCGTCGGGGTTGTGGTTCCACTGCCACACTCTCCCGAGCGCCGGGCCGTCGAAGTTGTCGTTGCGCTCGTAGGGGGCATGGGGCGTTTCGGTGTCTCGTGCGGCGGTCGAGGGTTTGAGCCATGTGCGCGGGGCGCGTCCCGGATTCCCTTCGAGTCCCACCATCGGCCATCCGTCGTTCCATGTCACGGGGGCGAGGGTGACGGTGCGGCCGAGCGAGTGGAAATCCATCATCAGCAGTGCCCACCACTGGCCGTCGGGGGTGGCTACGATGCCTCCTTGGTGGATGTTGGCGCAGGCTGTTTTGTCCGGGTCGGGCATGGCGATGCTGACGGGGTGGCCGTCAGGCATGATGCGCCCGTTGATTTGTGTCATCGGGGCGGCGTGATAGCCGAAAGTCTCGTCAGCGGTGATTACGCGTGTCTCGTATGGTCCCCAGATGCTGCTTGAACGCGAGCAGAGTGTGCGCCCGTTGGGGGCATAATCTGTTGAAACGAGGTAGTACATGCCGTCAATCTTGTACATGTGGTGCCCTTCTCCGACTGCACTGCCCTCGGGGATGATGACGCGCTCGGTACCTTCGACTGGACCGCTCATGTCGGGTTTCAGCTCGGTGCATTTTACTTCTCCGTAGCCGTGGATGGCATAGACCTTGCCGTCGTCGTCAAAGAGGACGCTGAGGTCATAGATGCGCTCCTCCATGTTGATGTGTTTCCACGGCCCCTCGATTTTGTCGGCCACATAACACTGCAAGCCTTTGCCGTTGATGTTGCTATAGAGATAGAACTTGCCGTCATTATAACGGATGCATGGCGCCCAGATTCCTTGGCCATAGATTTCCTTACCGTTGCGGAGCGAGAACGCGTCATCGTCAAAGTCGAAACGGTCAAAGCAGTAGGAGACATTCTCCCAGTTCACAAGGTCGCGGGAATGGAGGATAACGAGGCCCGGAACGCTGTGCATCGTCGTTCCTGCAAGATAATAGTCGTCGCCCACGCGGATAACGTCGGGATCTGAAAACTCGTCATACATCAGTGGGTTGGTATAGGTCCCGTTGCCGTTGTCGGCTGTCCATGACATTGACTGAGCCGCGCCGGATGCGGCAATCAGCAGCGACACCGCCAGTAAACTCTTTCTCATAGTGGTAATGAATGGTAATAGGTTCAACAGTCTTGCAAAGATAGTAAAAGTAATTGATAATTGAGAACGTATA
>DLAR01000100.1:11523-19916 GCA_002494015.1 Porphyromonadaceae bacterium UBA7042
TATACGTTCTCAATTATCAATTACAGTTGAATTTCGGTTTTCTTTCCTTTATAGCTGACAGTCTTTCCTCCTTTCCACGGGGTGTCGCCTGCCGGGCGGTTCTTGTCGGCGAGTACGATGCGGAATTTGCGGTTTTTCAGCATTCCGGGGAAATTTCCGTCACGGTCGGCGATGGTCAGACGGCGCGCTGTGTTATCCCATGTGAATTTGATTGTCGAGAATGCGCCGTTTTCGTAGTTGTAGTTGTCTCCCTCGTCTTCGTATAGGGTAAATTCGCCATCGGCACCGGGATAGATGCGTATTTCAAGGTCGTTCCACGGTTTTTCAGTCGAATACTGCACTTCAGGCCCAAATGGGAGAATCGTTCCGGCGGGGATGTAGACGGGGAGAATGTCGGCTGTGACGGCACGGTTGACGGTTGTGCCTCCGTCGTGGGTGGTATTGTTCCAGAAATCCCACCATGTCTTTCCCTCGGGAAGATATACTTCCCACTTGTCGACACCCGGCTGTGTGACAGGCGAAACCATCATAGAGCGGCCAAACAGATACTGGCCTCCGATTTCATAGACCTTGCTGTCAGATGCAAAATCCATCAGCAGCGGTCGCATGAAAGTTCCGTCATTGGCCGAGACATCCCATGAAGTGGAGTAGATGTAGGGGAGCAGGCGGTAGCGCAGCTTTATCATCTTTTCCTGAGCGTCGAAACATTTGTCGCCCCGCTTGCCGAAGTTCCATATTTCGCGGGGCACCTCGGTGCCGTGGGAGCGCATCATGGGGCAGAATGTCCCGAATTGCATCCATCGTGTGTAAAGGTCCTGATACTCGGGGTTCATGGCACCGCCTCCGGCATTCCACCTGCCTGCAAAGAAACCGCCGATGTCGCTGTTCCAGTTGGGAATGCCCATGAGGGTGAAGTTGAGCGCGGCGGGAATCTGCTTGCGCAGCATGTCCCATGTTGACTGCACGTCGCCGCTCCAAGTGTTGGAGCCGAGACGCTGCTGCCCGATAAATCCGGA
Organism: Porphyromonadaceae bacterium UBA7042; assembly: GCA_002494015.1. Lineage (GTDB taxonomy): Bacteria > Bacteroidota > Bacteroidia > Bacteroidales > Muribaculaceae > Duncaniella. The sequence goes on from DLAR01000100.1 coordinate 12,540, forward strand.
ACGGGTCAGGATTACAACGCGCTTGTCGCGGGAAGTGGCCTTCTGGTTGGATGCGATACCTGTATTGTGCATGAGCGAGTAAGTGTTCTTGGTGCTGCGGTATGAACCTCGGGCCGTGGGGAGGTCATAGTCGCTGTCGCGGCGGTTGATGTGGTCAGGTTCAGTAGAATCGAGCCACCATCCGTCGTTGCCGATATAGCTGAAAATCCCTTTGTCGAGGTATTTCCAATAGATGTCGCGGGCTTCGGCATTGAACACGTCATAGGGTCGCGCTCCGCTTTCGGGTGGCCATGTGTCAAAGTTGATTATCATGCCCTTTGAGTCGAGCTCCTTGCGCTGTTCTGTCTTGGGACCGAACCCGGGCCATGCCACAATCATGAGTTTGCCGTTGAGCGCATGGATTTCGTCGGCCCATTTGCGCGGTTCCGGGTAGCGGACCGGGTCAAATGAATGACTGTTCCACAGGCTGTCGGTGCCGTTGAACTCGGGCCAGTAGCGCCAGTCCTGAATCACACAGTCGATGGGTATGCGCAGGTCGCGGTATTTTTTCAATACCCCGAGGTGTTCTTCCTGAGTCGTGTAGCGTTCCTTGCTTTGGAAAAAGCCATAGGCCCAGAGCGGGAGCATCGGCGCGTGGCCTGTCAGGTCGCGCATCCCGGCGATGATTCCGTCGGCTGTGCCGCCATATACAAAGTAGTAGTCCGATTCATGTCCTATTCCTTCAAAGGCAAGTTCCTGACGGCAGTCGGTGAAGTCGCTGATAGAATAGTTGTCCCAATACACGGCATATCCCTTGGATGGCGACATGAAATAAGGGGAGTAGGTGAACATGTTCTCGTTCTGCATGTGATGGGTCGAGCCTCGGCGGCTGAATTTGCCGTCCATGACCTGACCGACTCCGTAGATTGGCTCCTCGGGGTCGAGAAGGAAGGTCTCGCGCACCTTATAGGAAGGTGTGCCGGCATCATTGATGTCGACAAACGACGTTCCGTAGTCTTTTCCCTTGAGCAAATGGCGGCCGTCGGCAGTAAAAAAGTCAATGGCTCCGGTCGTGGGGTTGACCTTGACTGTCAGCATGTCGCTCGACACGGTTTTCAGCGTGCCTTCGCTCCCCTTGGTCACGGTGACATTTTCGGGAGTCTTGACCACGACGAGGCTTTCAGGGCCGCGACGGCTGTCGGTCGGAATCTTGTGAACTCTTACTGTTGACGGCGTATAGAACTCAACGGCTACATCAAGGCCGTTGCTTCGGAATTCTAACCCCGACGGGTTGGCTGCCGAGGATGACAACGATGTCAGAGTCATCGTGGCAAGCAATGCGAATGAAGTGGTTTTGATTCTAAGTTTCATGGTTCAAATTGCGTTGATACTGTACTGCAAAGATACTGTAAAAACACGGCAGGATAACGATACTGACGTTGAAACCGATAGCACTGATGTTGAAAAACGCGCTATTTTTCAGCATATTCGCTCGGGCGGCATCCGTATACCTCCTGAAAACACCGGCTCATGTAACTCGACGAGCTGAAACCGGTCGCTTCGGCGATTTCGGCCATTGACATGCGTTTTTCCTTGACCAATGCGGCGGCGTGGCGCAGGCGTATGTCGCGTATGAACAGGCTCGGCGAGCGGTCGAGAAGTGTGGTCAGCTTGCGGTAGAGACCTGTGCGCTCCATGCACAGGTCGCGGCTTAGCTGCTCCACCGAGTAGCCGGGGGTGTTGAGGTTCTGCTCCACGAGGGCAACGGCCCGGTTGATGAACTCGGTATCGGAATCCGCGTGGTCGCGGCAATCTTCCAAGGTTGTGCCGGCGGTCGCTTTCTCGGCCTCGTAGCGGTCACACTGCTCGATGAGCGACCGTATGCGGGTCAGCAATATTTCCTCGCGGTGTTTCTGTTCAAGCCGTTGCCGGGTGCGCAGACTGTATAGCTTGACTATGGCGGCTACAATGGCGATAGCGAGCAGGCACCATGCCGCCCGGGCAGCGGCCGTGTCCCACCACGGGGAGCGGATCGTTATCTTCATTCTCTGCTCGGCAGCCTCGGGCGACCCGGGTTCGGGCGACGTAGTGACGCGCAATGTGTAGTCACCCGGCGGGAGAGCAGTGTAGACTGCCCGCAGTCTTCCCAAAGGATGCGACGCGTTGTTGCCGCCGATGATGACGCTGTTCCACCGCGTGTCGATGCCCTCCAGCATGTAGCTTATGCGGGTGGGGGCGGTGGTTATATAGTTGAGCGGAACGCAGTCAAATGTGAGGAAGTTCCTGTTGTGTTCAAGTGTCAGATGGCTGGCATAAGGTGCTGCCACAGGCATTGTTGCCGACCCCGGCACGACACGCTCTCCGTGGATGTAGATTTCGGTGATGACGGGGGCGTGTTGCGGCTGTCGGCAACTGTCGGCGGCAGGGACAAAGACATGGCATCCGTCGGCATCGTTGAAAAACAGCGAGCCGTCACTTGCCACAAATGCGCTTCCTGTGCCATATTCCCCTCCGCGCATACCGGTCTCGGTATCAGTTTCGCTGACGGCGATGCCATCCTCTGCATCGACGGTGAGACGGCGGTTGCCGAGGAAGATGTTGCCGAGATTGTCCTCCGAGAACAGAGGCACCACCTCGGTGTGGATGAATCCCGCAGGCATGAGCGACTTGTCGATTGTAAACTCCCGGTAAGCCTCGGGGTGATAGTAAAGCAGTCCGCGATTAAGAGTTCCTAACCACAGTCCCCCCTCGCGGTCGCTGAAAATAGTGCTTACTTCCATTGCAAGTATGTTGCCCGAGCGGGTGCGTAGCATCGGCAGACGGGTGATTGCCCCTGTCGCAGTGTCCATTATTATGATGCCTCGCGGGCAGCTTATGTAGGCGGTCGTGCCGTCGTTGGTGATTGTCAGCGTATTGAGTGTGAAATCGGTTTCAAGCAGTTTTTCCCACTTTCCTGTTGACAGTGTGTAGCGGAAGAAACCACCCCGGGAACCGTTGCGCAGCTGATAGAACCCTGTCGGTGCCGTCACTACCAGAGATGTCGCGCTGAACAGTCGGCTTTCCTCCTCGGGATAGGCCCGGGATGAGGAAACCTTTTTGCCAGTTGTTGTATCGACTGTTTCCATCACCCCCGACTCGTAGAACAGATACAGCCTGTCATGAGACAACGCTGTGTCAAGCAGTTGCCCCTCTGATGTCGGCAGCATGTAGGAAAACTCGGTCACGGGATGCACGATGCTCCCTCGTGTGACAACAAGTATTCCCCCGTCAGCGGTCGTGAAGAAGTCGTCAATCTTTTCATTGACACCGTGGGAACGAAACAGCGAGTCCACATTAATTATATAGCGTTCCGTTTCGAGGTCGAAACACTGCAACCGACCGTAGTTTTTTATCCACAGCAGTTGGTGTTCGCCGGCCGACAGGTACAGGTGCATGTGTCCCTTATACCCATTAAGCCGATACGGTTCGCTGTCGGGAAAGGGCCACACGTTGAACCCGCATCCGTCAAATGTTTCCACACCACTCTCCGTCACGCTGACCATGCGACCGTCGGCAAGCTGCAGGATGGACCGTATGCGGTTGTCACCCTGCTGGTCTACAATGGGCGTGAACAAGTAGGACGTGGTCGCATAGAGCATCACCGACCACATCGACAGCGCGAATGTTATAAGGACCCCTCTAATTTTCACCCTCGGTTCAGAAAAAGAGATTCTCGATTGCGGGAATCATGTCGAGCGCGGTCTGTCCCGGACGGATCGGGACAATGGAGCCGTATTGCCGCGCAAGCCAGTATTCGTCGGTTTCGGGGCAGTCGGGCTCCTCGTTGTGGAATCGTCCCGTGAGCCAGTAGAATGGCTTTCCGTGAGGGTCGGTATAGTCGGCATACTCCTCGGTCCAGTGTCCTTCGGCCGCACGGAGGACCTTCACACCGAGCGGAGTGCAGTTCTTGGGGAAGTTGACGTTGAGGCATATACCCTCGGGCAGTCCTTTTTCCGACACTCGGCGGGTTATCGAGTCGATTAACGGTGTCAGCGGGTCAAAGTCGGCATCGGGCGAATGGTCAAGCAACGAGAACCCTATCGACGGGATTCCAGCAAGACACGCCTCCATCGCGGCACCCATCGTGCCCGAGTAGAGGTTGTTGACGGCAGCGTTTGAGCCGTGGTTTATACCTGACAGCATAAGGTCCGGTCTACGTCCGGTGATGGCGTGCAAGGCGAGTTTCACGCAGTCGACCGGGGTGCCGGTGACGCTGAACACCTTTGCACCGTAGGTGTCGCTGTGGTTTATGATTCGCAGGGGGGCGTTGACGGTGAGTGCCGCCGACTGTCCCGAGCGGGGGATGTCGGGAGCCACGGCTATAACGTCGCCTATATTGCGGGCGATATTGATGAGGTGGTGGAGTCCGCGGGCATGGACTCCGTCGTCGTTGGATATGAGTATAAGCGGTCTTTCCATGTTTTTTGAGATAATTTTCCACAAATTTAGCAAATAAAAAACAACTATCGGTGTTTTCAGTCGTTTAAAAATTGATTACCTTTGTTTGCTAAATTTATTTCAACGTCTAAAACTTAATATATCAGTTATGCAGATTCAACGTATTCAGACAGTCTATCTGTTGATAGCCACTGTTTTAATGGCGATCTTTGTGTTTGTGCCCTTCGGGTCGTTCCATTTTACATCCGAGCAGGCTGCGGAGTTTGCCGTTATCGACATGCCGACTTATAAGGAATTCGGCGTGCTGATTCCCTCCGCGCTCAGCGCGATTCTTCTGTTCGTAGACATCTTCATGTACCGCAACCTTCCCCGCCAGCGCACGGTGCTGCTCGTGTCGGTCATGCTGACCCTCTGTACCGCGCTCGTGGTATGCTTTACCCTTTTCAAAGGTCTTGAAGGCTATGAGCCGAGATTTTCATGGTGGGGCCTCCTTGTCGTGGCGGCGTTTGTCTTTGAAATTCTCGCAATAAAGGGCATCAACCGCGATCAGAAACTGCTCGCTTCTTATAACCGCATCCGATAATCCAGATTAGCGGTGTGATTGTCGCTGTAATAGCGCAGACTGAACCATGCTGGACTGCTGAAACCGCGCATTTTCTTTGTGCCGGGGGCGGCAGTCTTGCCATGTTTGCCGGTGACTCTGTAGCCTCGTCGCTTGACCGGCGGATACACCGCCTGATAGCCGGTTTTGCCGATACCTACGGTCATCACGGTTCACGTTCCACACGGCGGTTGCTCGACTCGTTGTCGCGCATCGTCCCTGACGTGGTCCACATTGTTGACCTTGTAACCGATTTCTACAATTATCCCATGCTTCTTGACGGCCTGTCACGGATGCCTGTCGAGATTGCTGTCAGCACGGCATGGCGCAGTCCCGGTGGCGCGCTGTTGAGGCGTCCCGGTTACAACAGCCGTATAATCGCCCGCATGACAGCCTCGATGCCACGGGTGACGATGGTTGACCCGGTCGCCACTGCCGGCGAGGCTGTCGCTTTATATAGAAAATTAACCGCTTATGCTTGAACTTCTTGCTCCGGCGCGTAATGCCGATATTGCAATTGATGCCGTCATGGCCGGTGCCGATGCCGTCTACATCGGCGGTCCCGGTCATGGCGCGCGGCAGTCAGCGGCCAACAGTGTCGCCGAAATCGCCCGCGTGGTCGCTGTGGCCCATCGTTTCAATGTAAAGGTTTATGTCACAGTCAACACGATTGTCTATGATGCCGAGCTATCCGTGGTGGAGAGGCTTATATGGGAGCTTTACCGTATAGGTGTAGATGCCCTTATTGTTCAGGACATGGGAGTTCTGCGCATGAATCTGCCCCCGATAGACCTCCATGCAAGTACCCAGTGCGACATCCGGGATGCGGCGCGGGCGCGTTTTCTTCGGGATGTCGGATTTTCGCGCGTAGTGCTCGCCCGTGAGCTGTCAATCGACGAGATTGCCGCCATCAATCGCGAGGTTCCCGATGTCGAGCTTGAGGCTTTCTGTCACGGTGCACTCTGCGTCAGCTACAGCGGCGATTGTCGCGCAAGCGCGTTGACGACAGGCCGCAGTGCCAACCGTGGCGAGTGTGCCCAGATATGCCGCCTCCCCTTTGACCTTGTCGACAGCAGGGGAGAGGTAATCGTTTCCGACACCCATCTGCTGTCGCTCCGAGACCTTAACCGTCTTCCCGACGTGGCTGCGATGGCTGCCGCAGGTGTCACCTCGTTTAAAATAGAGGGTCGGCTGAAAGATGCTTCTTACGTCCGTAACACGGTGGCTGCCTACAACGATGCTCTCAGACGAGTGGCCTCTCCCGACAATCCCCGTTCCTCATGGGGGGTGGCTGATGCCGGGTTTATCCCTGACCTCGACCGCAGTTTCAATCGCGGATTTACTTCTTATTTCGCGAATCCCGGCCGTGTGACAAAAGGCATGGCGGCGTTACGGTCGCCCAAATGGGTGGGTGCTGAAACAGGTGTTGTCACCTCGGTCAACGGTAAGACTGTGACGCTGCGGCTCGCTGACGGCGTGAGCCTTGCCAATGGTGACGGGCTGACTTTCTTTGACCGCCGTGGCAAGCTGACCGGATTTCGCGTGAACACGACCACCGGAAACCGCATTACATCAATGGCTCCGGTACGCGGTCTCGAAACCGGCATGAAGGTGTATCGTAATTTCTACAAGGAGTTTGAGGATACGGTGAAGGCGGCCGTGTCGCAGCGCACGATGTGGGTCGACATGACCCTGCGCCACATCTCCCGCTCAGGGATGCTCGTCATTGATGCTGTTGACGAGGGTGGACACCGTGTCAGCGGGACCGCTGTGCTTTCCGATGCCTGTGCCGCCCGCTCGCCGCAATTTGACACTCGCCGTCGTGTGCTTGCCAAGACCGGTGACACAATCTATCGCCTCCGCAATCTTGACGACAGGGCAGGTGACCTGTTTATACCGGCATCGGTACTGACCGACCTGCGCCGCCGTGTGCTCACACTGCTCGACAGCGCTGCTCGCGCCACATATAAATATCGTTACCGTCTTCCCGAGAACCACCAAGCGGTTTTACCCGGTGACGGTATTCTGACAATCCACGACAATGTTGCCAACTCGCTCGCCGAGCGGTTTTACCGTGACCACGGTGTAAACGAAATGGCCCGGGCGGTAGAGGTCGACACTCCATCGGCAGGCGAAGATGTCGTTGTGATGACAACGCGCTACTGTATTCGTCGCGAGTTGGGGATGTGCCTGAAAAAGACCCCTGTACATCGCGGGCCTCTATATCTCAAGGCGCCCGGACTCTGTTTCCGTCTCGATTTTGACTGCAAACGATGCGGAATGAATGTTGTAAAGATAAATAAGAGGGTGTTTTATAACAAATGTTAAATCCAAAGCCCGTTTTCACGAGTCGGATTTTG
>DLAR01000084.1:0-19651 GCA_002494015.1 Porphyromonadaceae bacterium UBA7042
CTAGCCAGATGAGCTAATACCCCGTGGGTTTATTTGCGGTGCAAAGATAGCTAATCTTTTTGATGTGTGCAAGATTTTCGGGTGATTTTTTCAGAAATATTCTAAAAATGTCATTTTTCGGTCAGGATGCGGTCGAAAAGGTCGATGTAGCGGCGGGCGATGACATCGGATGCGAAGCGGCTGCGGACGTTTTCGTGGAGTTGCTCGCGGGTGATGCCGGTGTTCTTGAGTGCCCACATTATGCCTTCGGCCACGCTGACGGGGTCTTTGTATCGGGCGATGTAGCCTGTCTTGAGGTGCTCGATGATGTCGCCTTGGCCTCCGCGGTCGAATGTGACGGGGATTGCGCCGGCGGCCTGCCCCTCGATGATGGTGCCCGGGAGTGTCTCGTAGAGTGAGGTGGAGAGGATGACGCGGGATGTGGCGTAGAGGTGGCGCAGGATGCGGAAGTCGGAAATGTGGCCGAGGTGCTTGTGGGAGAAGCGCAGGCGGTCGAGGCGCGAGGGGTCTTTGATTGAGCCGAAGAAGTAGGCGGCGCAGGTGTTGGCTACTTCGGGATGGTTGTCAAAGATGTAGTTGAGCGCGTCTATTGTGTAGTCGAGTCCCTTGATGGGGTCGTCGATACGGGCGGCTCCAAACAGGATTATGTTGGGTTTCTGATAGATGTCGATGTCGGCTATCTGCCGTCCCGGCGTGGTTGTGAATTTGTCGATGGGGAATGCGTTGGGGATGGTGGTGATGTCGGCATCGGCCATCAGGGAGCTCTGCCGGGCGCGCTGTTCGAGCCAGTGGCTGACGGTGACGAAGTGGATGGGGACTGATGCATACAGTTTCTTTTTTTTGTCCCATATCTTGCGGGAAATGTCGCGGGGGTGTCCGCCCCCGGCGAGAAACTGGCAGTTGCCGCAGTGGTCGTTGTTGTAGGCACACTCGTAGGAGTGGTGGCATATCCCAGTCATGGCCCACATGTCGTGGAGCGTCCACACGATTTTCTTTCCCATCTTGTGGAGCTTTCTGATGCCGCCGAGTGACATTAGTCCTTGGTTTATCCAGTTCAGGCACACGATGTCGGCTTCCTTGGCCCACGGGTGCCGGTGGATGTTGACGGCGAAGTCGCCGGTTGAGACTTTGAACAGATCGCCGTAGTTGAAGCCGTTGGCGGCGTAAATCCGGGCGCGTTCAAGGCAGAAGGCGCAACCACGGAAGAACCGGGTCGACACGGTGTCGACCGACGGGTCGTCGCTGGTCTTGGTGTAGACGAGCATTTTCACGTCGAGACCCTCGAGTTTCAATGCCTGCATGAGGCGGAAGGTGACGACGGCTGCCCCGCCGAGGGTGTCGCTGTGGTTGACAAGCAGGATTTTTTTCCCGGCGAGGGACGGTGGCAGATGGTTGGTTGCGGGCGGGGTCATTTTTTCTTCGCGGGTGATGTCTTTGTGATGGTGTCGGCGGGGAGTTTTATCGAGTTCCCGACATCGACGATTGAAATCGAGCTTAACCGCAGCCGGGCCTGAAGGTATTTCTGCAATTCGGTGCGGCGGCGGGTCGAGAGAGCCGAGCTGTATCTCACGAGGGCGACCGAGGCTGTGTCGAGACGGTTTGCGTCGATGCTGTTGAAGATGGGGCGGGAGATGGCGATGTCTTTGATTTCGGGGAAGATGACGCGCAACTCGGGGCCGAGTGCCGCGCTGGCGCTGTCGTTCATGTTGCAGATGGCGATGACGGCGCGCAGGGAGTCGATAGTTGTCTGCCGGGCGGCGATTGTCGCCTGTGCCATCTCATAGATGTCGCGCATCGACGAGTTGTTGATTGACGACTGGGACGGCAGCGCAGGCGAGTCGCCCTGCACGATGTTGAGTGTCGCTCCCTGTATGCCGTAGAATTTCATTTGTGCCGACATGGCAAGGCGGAGTGAGTCGGCGGGAAGTATTTTGCCGATAAGTGTCACGTCGATAATCTTTTGTCCGTTTTCGATGTGGGCCGAAGTGCTTAATACCCGTGTCGCCGGAAACTGGAATTCGTGGGCGACGAAGCGGTTGGCGTTCATCGAGAAACGGGTCTGCCGCAGCATGTTGTAGGTGAGGTATATGCTGGGGAGTAGGGTGAGGATGGCGATGTTGTAGACGATGCGCCTTACCTTCTTGGCCCGCGCGGGGTCGGTGGCTGCGGCGGGTTTATATTTCATCAGCTTGACTCCGATGAAGGTGGCGAGGCAGATGTAGATTGAGTTGATCAGAAAGAGATACAGCGCTCCCATGAAATAGTTGGGTTGCCAAGTGGCGATGCCGTAACCCACCGTGCATAGCGGGGGCATCAGGGCGGTGGCGATGGCCACGCCGGGGATGACGTTGCCTTTGCTGCGCGACCCGATAGCGATGATTCCGGCCCCTCCGCCGAAGAATCCGATCAGCACGTCATAGATGGTGGGGGAGGTGCGGGCGAGCAGCTCGCTGTGACCCTCGCTGACGGGGGATATGAGGAAGTAAAGCGTCGAGGCGAGCACACTGAAACCGGCGGCCATAGCGAGGTTGCGCAGCGACCGCTTGAGCAGGTCGAAGTCTTGGATGCCTATGCCTAATCCGAGTCCGATGATGGGACCCATCAGGGGGGAGATGAGCATGGCGCCGATGATGACTGCGGTGGAGTTGGTGTTCAGGCCGAGCGATGCAATCAGGATGGCGATTATGAGGATAACGATGTTGGTTCCGCGAAACGATACCCCTTCGCGGATTTCTTTCTCGGCCTCCTGTTGTGGAACTATGTAGTCGTTGAGCGAGAAATAGTCGACAAAAATTGTCTTCAGATAGCTTGAAACCGGTTTCATTTGATGGGACAAAAGTAGTAAAAATTTTCAAAACCTCACCTTTTATACTTAACAATGTTACGGCATGTCTGGTTAGGCCGCCTCTGAAAAAGAGCCGCCACTTCGCGGGGCGGGGTGGCGGTGATAGGGGAGATTCCCCGGGCCTCACGGCTTTAAAACGGGAATCTCATTATTAAACCGAATGTCGTGTTGTTATTAGCGGATAATCTGCTTGGCGACTTTCTTGCCTTGCTTAACGATGTAGAGGCCGGGAGCGGCGTTCTCAACGTTAACCTTGACTCCCTGCAGGTTGAAATATTCAACGGGTGCGTTTTCGTCAAAGCCGGCAACGATGTCGGTGATGGCCGACTCGCCTTCTCCGGTCACTTGGAACCGCTTGAAAGTGGCGCGGCTGTCATCTTCATATATAAGGGCCATCGGGTTGACGTTCTGGGAGATAGAGAGGTCTTTATACCATGTCCCGTCCTCGTTGCGCACGGGCACGAGGGGCGAATAGTAGTACATGGCGTTGTAGACTGACAGTCCTTTGTCACCTCTGGGGACACCCCACTCGTTGCGCACGTTTCCGTTGACACCGACAGCAAGGGTCAGGCGGTCTTTGAGAGTCTTTGTCTCTACATAGGAGCGGGCTGTGAACAGGTTGTTGCCGACACCCTTGATGACGCCGTCGCGTGCGATGTAGTTGACCGATACGTTATAGCTGGTCGACTTGCCGCCGCCGCTGATGGACAGGTTGTGGTTGTGGGCGAAACCTGTGCGCTGCATCGTGCCGTAACCGACGACGACTTCGTCAAGAATCTGCTGGTCTTCTTTGAGGACGATGTCGAGATGAGAGCTGTTTACAGGGACTTCCTGTGTGATGTAGCCGATATAGGAGACTACGAGCGTCTTGCCTTGGGCGACCTTGATGGCGAAGTTGCCGTCAAGGTCGGTGCTGACACCCTGCTGGGTGCCCTTAATCAGTACCGATGCACCCGTGAGGGGTTCGCCTTGAGTATCGGTCACAGTACCGGTGATATTGTTTTGTGCCGATATACTGATATTTCCAAGGAGTAATGCCAATAAGAACAGGCATGCAGATAGCAATCTGCTACATGGGGGAGGTAAAATGTCTTTCTCTTTGCATACTGAGAAAATGAATGGTTAACTATATGTTTTGATTTAAGAGTAAAGCTACGACATTCGGCCGTTTCTGCACGAAACGGTCAGGTACTATTGTCGGCAAATGCGAGGGGGGTTATTGTAGCGCCCGGTGCTGCCGGTATTGTTGGTATCAGTGACGCAAAATTATTGGTTTTATACTTTCTATGCAAAAAACCAAGCCTCGTTAATGTATGTTAAATTAAAAACGCGAGCAATGTGTGAAATCTGTTTGCCGATAGGGAGCGATAACCTCCCCTGAGGGGGATGGCTTGTCGGAATCGGGTACAGAATGCGCGGACTGTCAGCTTTTTTCTCCGCTGAGCATGCCGCAGGCGGCAGCGATGTCTTCGCCGCGCGAGGTGCGTATGGTTGCGGTGATTCCGCGCTCGTTGAGGCGGTCGCGGAAGGCTTCCATGACGGGAGTGGGGGAGGTGCCGTGGGGGAAGTCGGGGATGGCGTGGAAACGGATGAGGTTGACGCGGCAGTCAAGGCCGTGGAGCAGTCGGGCAAGTGCGTCGGCATGGCGCAGGTCGTCGTTTACGCCGCCCCACATGATGTATTCGGCGGAAAGCCGGCGCTGGTGGGCGAAGTCATAGCCGCGCAACAGGTCGAGGACGCGCACGAGCGGGAAAGCGCGTTGCACAGGCATGAGCGAGGCGCGCTCGTCGGCAAACGGCGAGTGGACGCTGATTGCTACATGAACCCGTGTCTCGTCAAGGAGCCGGCGCAGCGTGTCAAGTTTGCCGATTGACGAAACGGTTATGCGCTTGGGACTCCACGCGAGACCCCACGGGGCGGTGAGAATGTCGATGGCGCGCAGCACCTCGTCGATGTTGTCGAGTGGTTCCCCCATCCCCATGAACACGACATTGGTCAGCGACTCGCTCTCGGGAATCGAAAGAATCTGGTTGATTATCGCCGTGGCGGTCAGGTTGCCGTGAAATCCCTGCCGCCCGGTCATGCAGAAAGAGCAGTTCATGCGGCACCCTGCCTGAGAGGAGACACACAGGGTCGCGCGGTCGCGGTCGGGGATATAGACACTCTCGATGTCTCGCCCCCCTGCGCCGGTGAACAGGTATTTGACCGTTCCGTCGGTCGAGCGGGCCTCGGCCTTGGGCTTTTCGCGCCCCACGGTGTAATGGTCGTTGAGCCATGCGCGAGCCGTCTTGGAAATGTCGGTCATTTCATCGATAGAGGTGACGCGGGCGGTATAGAGCCAGCGGGCAATCTGCTTGGCTGCAAAGGGGCGCAATCCGGCCTCGGCGGCGATGTCGCGCAACTGTTGGAGGGTGTTGCCTATAAGGGGAAGTTTCATAATCTCGCTCAATTTTCGGGAGAGTGTTGCAAAGTTAGCAAGAATTACCGAGATGTGAAAAAAATAACGCCCGGGACTGGGTCTCTCGACTTGTCCCGGGCGGTTAAACCTCAGTAGTATTCTTGGAAACTTTTAAGTCTAATTATTTTATTGTTTTGATGCTTTGGTTTCTGTTCTATACTTGTTAGACGAAAGAATCCGGGAATAGTTTCACGAGTTAAATTTTTTTGACATAATTTTAGAGTATGTTTGCTTTTGCAGGATGTAAGGGGTCATAGCAGGTCGATTTTCAGGCCCTCGTTGGCGAGAGTTACATCGGGGAATGCCTCTCGGGCCTGATCAAGAAGTATCTGCTCGTTGTTGTAACGCTTGGAATAATGGCCGATTATGAGTCGGCGCGCACCGGCCATCGCGGCAATTGTCGCGGCCTCGCGGGCGGTGGAATGGCCGCGCTCACGGGCGGTGGCTGCCAGCGAGTCGTCGTAGGTCGCCTCGTGGTAGATGGTGTCGACCCCCTTGACAGCCTCGGCCACGCGCGGGTTCATGGAGGTGTCGCTGCAATAGGCATAGCTCATCGCGGGGTCGGGGTCGGTGGTCAGTCGGAGGTTAGGGACTACGGTGCCGTCGGGGGTGGTGAAGTCTTCCCCCGCCTTGATGCGCGGCAGCATGAAAGCGGGGACGTTGTAGTATTTCGCCATTTCGCCGTTGATGTGGCGCGGCTTGGGTTTCTCGCGGAAAATGAACCCGCTGCATTCGGTGCGGTGGTAGAGGGGGAATGCCTCGACCGTCAGCGCATGGTCCTCATAGATGATGCCGCGCCGGCCGGGAGTGATGATGTCATATTCTATTTTCATTTCCTCGCTGCGGCAGAAGTAGTCCATCCACTCTTTCAGCAGTCGCGCGCCGTCGGGGAAGATGTGAACCGTGACGGTTCCCTCGACTTGGTGCAGGTCCATCGTTGACAGCAGTCCGGGAAGGCCGAAAAGATGGTCGCCGTGGAGATGGCTTATAAAAATGTGGCGCAATCGCGAGAATTTCAGGCCCATGCGTCGGAACTGCAGCTGTGCGCCCTCTCCGCAGTCAATCATGAACAGCCTGTCGCGGAAGTCAATCACCTGACATGACGGCTGATGGCGAGCCGTTGGAGTCGCAGAGCCGCATCCGAGAATATTTATTTGAAATTTAGCCATGCCCCAAAGTTACGAAAAATTTATATAAATGCATAATGCGTAATTCATAATGCATAATTAAACGTGTGGACATCGAAAAAATCATTAACTTTGTGGATTATGGATAATGATGAAAAATATATGAAGATGGCGCTTGCCGAGGCGCGGCGGGCGGCGGAACTTGACGAGGTGCCTATCGGGGCCATAGTCGTGAGTCAGCGTGGAACCGTTTTGGGACGCGGCCACAATATGACCGAGTCCATGAACGACGTGAGCGCCCACGCCGAGATGCTTGCGCTGACGGCTGCGGCCGGGACACTCGGCGGGAAATATCTCAGCGACTGCACTCTGTATGTGACGGTGGAGCCGTGTCTGATGTGTGCCGGGGCGATAGGGTGGAGCCAGATTTCGAGAATTGTCTACGGCGCGGCCGATTCCAAGCGCGGTTACTCAACTTTTGTGTCGCGGAATCCGTTTCATCCTAAGGCAACCGTGACATCGGGCGTTCTCGCCGACGAGTGTGCCGCCCTTGTCAAGGATTTTTTCAAAAAAAAGCGGCTATGAAACGCCCTCTTAGATAATGTTATGAAGAAGAAACTGGTTATTTCGACCGGCGCGGGGATAAGCGCCGAGAGCGGTATCTCGACTTTCAGGGATGCCGACGGGTTATGGGAAAACCATAATGTCATGGATGTGTGCAGTGCCGACGGGTTTGCCCGCAATCCCGCCCTCGTACACAAGTTTTACAATGACCGCCGCCGTCAGCTGCTGGCCGTGAGCCCCAATGCTGCCCACACCGGCCTCGTCGAACTTGAAAAATGGTATGACACCTATATCATTACCCAGAATGTCGACGACCTTCACGAGCGCGCTGGGAGCGGCAAGATTCTGCACCTTCACGGCGAGCTGATGAAAGTGCGCTCGATGGCCGATGAAACCCGCGTCTATACTCTCGACGAGGAGCATATCGAGACATCGCCCGAGACACGCGACAAGTATGGCGACCCTGTGCGTCCCCACATCGTGTTCTTTCAAGAGGCCGTGCCCAATATCGAGCGGGCCATAGAGTGGACTCAGGAGGCCGACATATTTGTGGTCATCGGAACGTCGCTCGTGGTTTATCCGGCCGCCAGCCTTCTGCACTATGTGCGGCGCGGTGTGCCGGTCTATTACATCGACCCGCATCCGGCTGCGGTTCCGGCCGGTGTCACGGTGATCCGGAAACCTGCGACCGCCGGTGTCGCCGAGCTGGTTTCATTACTCGCCCCTAAGGATTAAGAGGGCGTTCCCCAATATTAGTTAACGCAGGGGAACGGGCTCTAAGGAGGCGGGGCAGGACTCAGTTCTGCAACACTCCCTTAAAGCAGCATCATCCCTGCTGCGGCACACGCGGCGAGCTGGTCTTCGGGCCATATCGAGGCTTGGACTTCGCCGATGTGGGCCTTTTGCAGCAGGAACATGCACAGGCGGCTCTGACCGATGCCGCCTCCTATCGAGGCGGGGAGCTCTCCGGCAAGAAGGGCGCGGTGGAAGGCGAGGCCGGCACGGTCAGTGCTGCCGCTCAACTCAAGCTGGCGGCGAAGTGACTCGGGACTGACGCGGATGCCCATCGAGGAGAGTTCAAACGGGCAGTCGAGCACATGGTTCCACAGGATGATGTCGCCGTTGAGGCCGTTGTAGCCCTCGTCGTTGGGCGTGCTCCAGTCGTCATAGTCGGGGGCGCGCCCGTCGTGTGGCTGTCCGTCGCTCAGTCGGCCGCCGATGCCGATGAGGAAGATTGCGCCATGTTCCCTTGCGGCCTGAGCCTCCCTCTCGCGCGGCGGCAGGGAGGGGTAGCGTTGCAGCAGCTCCTCGGTGTGAAGGAATGTGATTTCGTCGGGGAGCACCGGGGTGATGTGGGGGAACCGGCGGTAGATTTCTTTTTCAAGGTCGCGCACCACGCGGTAGATTTTCTTTACGGTCTCTTTCAGGTAGGCAACCGTGCGGTCGGCCTGACGGATTGTTTTTTCCCAGTCCCACTGGTCGACATAGAGGGAATGGAGGTTGTCGAGGTCTTCAAACGTGCGAATCGCGTTCATGTCGGTATACAGTCCGTATCCGGGCGCGATGTCATAGGCCGCAAGTTTGGCCCGTTTCCACTTTGCGAGAGAGTGAACCACCTCGGCTCGTCGGCCGTCCATGGCGTCGATGTTGAACGACACGGCATGTTCAGTCCCGTTAAGGTCGTCGTTGAGGCCGGTTCCCGACAGGACAAACAGCGGCGCAGTCACGCGGCGCAGGTTCAGCGCGGCGGCAAGCTGCTGCTGGAATTCTTCCTTGATTTCCTTGATGGCGATTTCGGTAGTTTCGGGGAGCAGTTTCTGCTTGTATCTGGAAGGAATGATTAGCATGGGTTAATCTGTTGATATTCGGTTAATTACCCCCCCCAATTACCTTTTTCGAGGATTGAGAACCTAAAGTCGGCGGGGATGGTGAGGATTATGCGGTAAAGACTTCGGCCGGGCATTTCGGAATCGTCGACCACTTTCTGGCACAGGTCTATTTTTCGTTTCGAGCGACTGTTAAGGGTCTGTATGGTCTGCGATATTACCCTCAGTCCCGTGCCTGTGCCGGGGGCGTGGGGGATGCGGCCGTCGGGAGCTGACGAGTTGGTGACGGTGTAGACAATGTTTCCGTCGCGCAGTTCCACGTCGAGGTAAAGCCGTTTGTGCGGGTCATCATGTCCCCTCAAGCCATGTTTTACGGCATTTTCGACAAAAATTTCAAGCATCATTGCCGGGATTTTGACTTTGTCGGGGTCTATGTCGGGACTGACGGTCTTGCGGTAGACAAAGCTATCGCCGAGAGCACCGCGCTCGACCGCGAGATAACTGTCAATGAACGACAGTTCTTCAGAAAGAGGGATTACCTGACGATTGCACAGCTCGAGGTTGTGGCGCATGAGCCTGAACAGGTTGGCCACGCCGTCGTTGCGGTCCTTTATCTCGGAGTTGAGGACGTTGAAGATAAAGTGGGGCGACAATCGGTTGCGCACGTTTTCCATCTTGGTCGATATCAGCGACTCGTGTAGCGATGTAACCTCTTTGCGGTTGCGGCGGTTGCGCCTTATCGAAATCCATACAATCGCACCCGAGATGATAAGGGCAGTCAGTATAACGCCGTAGATCCACAGGTAGAGCGATTTAACCTCCTCGTCTTTCTCGATGACGCGCAGGCGGGTGTTGAGGATGGTGGTGTCCTGACGGTAGCGGGTGTTGACCTCCTCGGCAAAGTTTGCGTTGACGCGCAGTCTCAGTGAGTCATTGATTTCGGCGGCTTTCAGCGTGTAGTCGAGGGCGCGTCGGTAGTCGCCGGTGGCGGCATAGAAGTCGCGTAGCCGGTTGTAGTGTGCGGCGATATATCGCGGCGCGATGACAATCTCGGCAGGGTTTATGGCGAGCAACAGCTCCTGTGCGTGGGAGATGTTTCCTTGTTTTAGCGCGAGGGAGCCGCGGAGTGAGTTGAGGTAGAATGTCTGGTTGATGTCGTTGACAGCCATTGCGTCAAACAGGCTCACGGCGGTGTCGATATAAGCCTCGGCTTTGTCAAGGCTGTCGAGAAACATGTAACACTCGCCGATGTTGGCATCGGTAACCGCCAGATAGTTGGGGTCGGGGGCAGCCATCGAGTCGAGGGTGGCCTCGGCATTAAGAAAGCATTTCAGCGCACTGCGGTAGTCGTGACGGTAATAATAGCTGTTGCCTTGGTTGGAGTAGAAAAAGAAACGCCCCATGTCGTCGGCTTTGTCGAGCTGCGGCATGTTCATTTCAAAGAAATGGTCGGCTTCGGGATAGTTGCCCATCGAGGTGTAGGCCCCTGCGGTGCGTGTGCGTGTCGAGAAGTCGTTCTCGTGTATTCCGGTTGAGTCGGCAAGAATCAGTGCGCGCCTGAAGTGCTGGACGGCAACCGCCGGGTCGCCGTTCAGCTCATAAAGTTCAGCGATTGACCCCATCATGTTTATGGTCACCGAGTAGTTGTGTCCGGCCATTGCTATGTTGTAGGCTTTTTCCAGATAGGGTATTGCCGAGTCGTTGCGGCCATAAAGAGTGTGGATTATGCCCGATATTTCGTAATATCGTCCCAGCGAGCGTGTCGGCCCCGGGTTGGCATCACAGAACGCTTTTACAGTGGCGAGGACTGAATCGCTCCCTTCGCGGTCACCCTGCATGAGGCGCGTGATTGACATGATTGTCGACATCGATGTCCAGTAGTCGGGGTTGCGGCCTGCGGCCGAGTCGCGCAGTGCGTTGAATGTCGCTTCGACCCCCGCAGGGTCGGTGTATACGAGCCGTGACAATGAATCGACTTGGTCGCTGAGGGGATCGGTCGGAGAGATGGTTTTTTCTTTGTGTCGCGAACAAGAACCGGCCAAGACAGACAGGCGGATGGCTGTCACCGTTGTAAGGATTGAGAGCCGCAATTGGGAAAATGATTCGGTTTTCAAAATGGTGTGGTTTTTATTAGACGATATGGCGTGCCGGAGGTCAACGCCGCCGGTTTTCAAAGGAGTCGTAATTGGAATTGCCGCGTGTGGCCGCATTCATGAACGGGTCATCGAAGAATTCGTCTTCTTCATCTTCGTCGTCGGTGTTCCTGTTGCGGTCGTCGGTGTCAAATTTGTTTTTCTTTGGTTTGTTTTTCTTTATTTCAAGTGGTTTCTGCATGTCGACAGGAGTCTCGTAGATGTCCCATGTCTGGTCTATGTCCCAGTTTTTCTTTAATGTCAGCTTCTTGGGGTAGTAAAACACATCCTCGGGCTGGACCGAGTCGAGAAGATTGCCGGTAGACCAGATGTTGTTGCTGTCGCGGTCAATGTACAGGCGGGCATAGTAGGTTCCGGGGGCGATGTATTCGAGAGTGGCTTTCCCGCCACGCACCGGGGCCGAGGCGACTGCCTTGTCCGATGTGTTGAGGAGTTCTACCACCGCCGGGTCGCTGCCGAGTCCCTGCACGTTGAATGTCACCGACGAGTAGTCGGCAATGTTTTTGGTGGTAAATTCGTGTACGACCTTTTTGTTGACAAGGCCGTATATGTCACTTATGGCCGCCGAGTCGATTGTCAGGCGGTACTTGGTTCCCGGCTCCCATGTGTAACGCGCCACGAAATTCATCGGGCGCAGCGGGGAGGTGTGTGACAGGACAGGGGTGGTCACTGGAGTCCACAGCGTGTCGACAAGCATTTCCATCGATACCATCGACGAGTCAAGCGACAAGACGGGTGTCCCTGCCGAGAAAAGCAGGGGCAGGTTCAGCTCCTGAGTGCTGCCGGTGGTGGCGCGGAAATCAATGGTGGGGACAGGAGGCGCGACAGTGTCGGCTTCCTCGTCTTTTTTCTTTTTCTTTTCCTCGGCTGACTTCTTTTTGTTGCCGCGCATGATGAACCGCAGGGTGTCGGTTGTCAGCGAGAGGTTGTCGAGCGTGTCGGTGCGCATGTAGGTCGCCTCGATGAGCAACGTGTCGAGGGCCACGAGTGCGGTGTCCTTTATCCAGTAGGATAGAGTGTCGAGTGTGGCCGACGCGTCAAGAACCGCCCAGTTGCCGATGTCTTCACCCGCGCGGGAGGTGTTGATGAGTTTCAGGATGGGGAGTGAGTCGGCGCGGGTGTTGAAACGGAAGTCGAGCTTGCGGCGCTCGGGACGGCTGTTGTCGACAAGATATTGAGACTTGTACTGCTCGTTGAACCATGTGAGCAATAAGTCGTCGGGCAAGAAACGTGTCGTCGGGCGTGTGACCACCGAGTCGGTTCCGTCGGCGGCTTTCAGCGTGTCGCTGACAAGTACCCGTTCCGAGGTCGGGGTGACGACACCACCGTAAAAGGCCACGTCCTCGCTGCGGTCCCAATGGTAGTCGCGGTTCATGTCGTTGAGCGCGAAGATGTGGTATTGGCCCGGTTTCAGGTTGCGAAGGGTGAACTGTCCGAGCTGGTTGGTCTTGGTGATGCGTTCCAGCGGGAGGGTGGTGATGGCGGTGTCAGAGAGATTGGAGTAGGCCCCGACGAGCATACCCTGTACCGGTTCAAGATTGGACGCGTCAAATACCATTCCCGAGATGCGCAGCGAGTCGATGCTGTCACCGGTTGCAAAGTCCATCGCGAAACCGTCGAGGACGTTTGACTCGTTCAGGTCGCGGATGGCGTCGGAAAAGTCGATGGTATAGGTTGTGTTGGGAATCAGCGAGTCGCGCAGCTCCACCGTGATGCGTTTTCCGAGCGACGATACCGCCGGGGTGGTGCGCTGGGCGGGAGAGACGACCACCTTGTTCATCGCGTCGTCGATTGACACGTTCTCGTCAAACTCGACCACGATTTTCGGATTGCTGACATTCAGCTGTCCCGGAGCGGGGTTGGACCTGACATATACCGGCGGAGTCATGTCGCGCGGGCCGCCCTGAGGCCGCCCCATGCTCGCACAGGCTGCAAGAAATCCCGCAGCCACAACCGGTAACACCCTGAGACCCAATGTCGATAACTTCATGAACTCGGTTTTATGCTGCAAAGGTAATGAAAAGATGCAAGATTAGCAAGAGTTAAATTGGTGGCAATATTTTTTGCACGAAGAACTTATGTATTTGGATGCTAATTATTGTATGTTGCAGGCGGTATATTATTAGACTATATTCGCAGAATAAATTGTATGAGCATATATGGAAACAGATAAGCTACTATTGAAGACTTTCGGTATTACAGTTCAGACCCTTAGAAAAGGACTGGGATTGTCACAGGAGGAATTGGCATATAGGGCCGGTTTTCATCGCACTTATATCGGAATGATTGAGTGAGCCGAGCGCAATATTACCCTTAGTAATCTGAAACGGTTGGCCGATGCTCTCGAAGTAGAAATTAAAGACTTGTTCTGATGGCACATAAATATGTTTTAAATCCCGATGCTCGGGTAGATTATGACGGGGTAACGATTCTTTCAGCCAATGATGTGTTGAATGCGATTAATTTTGCAAATGATGCATTGAAGAAATTGAATGAGACAACATTGGCGTTTGACATCAATATATTTGAGACGTTGGGAATGAGAAACCTTAGCGGAATGGTTGGCGAATATTTTGCGCGTAGTGTCATGCGCATGTCTTGTGGCAAGCTGCAAAACAATCTTCACCAAGACGGCTATCCTGACTTGCTATTGACTGATACCAAGGAGAAGAAAGATTATTTCGACACATTGTATACTGTCGAAAACGATAAAAAATACCCGATTAGCAAGGAGGCATTCAGTCCTTATCTTTATGGCGGTCTTGAAGTCAAAGCGACGTGTGGCAGTACACCGTCGGCTTCTGTTGTCCCGAAACCTCTCATCGGGGAGCAGCGCATTGAATTGCTCACTTCTTTTGATTGGAAGGCACATCATAGGACAACCAATCATCTTCTTGGGATTTTATGGGATTTTGTTGATGAAAATCCTACGATTGTTGCCTGTTTCTACTGCAAGGATTTGACTGTTGATGACTGGGGAAAGATTGTAAAGCCTAAAGATGACGGGGGAAGGACGACAAGTGTCTCTATCATGACGGCGACAGGTGTCAGGAAAATGTGTCATGACTGGATTGCTGTCATTGACGACGAGAAATATGTGAATAAGCTGGCCGGTAAAAAGTGGATTGGTTATAATGTAAAATATAAGTTATAATGTAAAATATAATAGGTCGTTATTTGGAGATTGAAATAAGAGATTTGGCGATGTGGTCTATTAGCAACGGTGGTACACTTTCTCCGATAGAGTCTCTTATCAGTGTGTCGCTGACGCATTTGCCATTTATCTCAAATGAGTAATCGTAGGGGAGGATTGTTTGTATTACAAGGGCTTCATAGAGAGACAGGACTCTGTTTTGGGACGGGTGGATTTTATTATCGGAGCAGGCATATTGAAAGTTTTGGGTTAATGTGCTTGCAGGTTCATCCCATGACATGCGTTTGTAGGCACTCGTAAATGCTTTCATGAAACGTTTTTCTCCCGTAGTTTTATCCACAGTATAAGGACGCGGTAACAACGTGCCGCATTTTTCGCAATAAAGCGGAGTGTCGGTATTAGCCTTGTTAATTCCGTCTTGGTCGTGCTTTGTCCCGTGTGACTGATTGCCTTGAAACAGACATTCGGGGTTGATGCATTGATTATTCAGTGCTGTTTCTCCCTCCGGGGTATTGGAAATCCAAAATAGTTTTTTTTCATCAAGAATTGGGACACGATGCAATGGAATATTTTTATCACGGTTTTTTCCTTTTTCAGCTGCCAACGGCGGCAGAGAGGAAATAACATCACGCAATGTAACCCATCTGTCGACAAAAAATGTAGATTCACGTCCATGTGTGGCTTCAGGCATAAATTGTGCGGACGGATTTGGAGAATCAGTACGTCTCAGGATGGTAATCAGTCGTTTCCTGTGTTGCGGTACCCCGTAATCGGCCACATCCACGACAATGGGATTGCCCTCGTAGGCATCTCCGAGTTCCCGACGGATATAATCGATAATGTTTATGAGGCTGTCCTCTCCATCTTGAATAAGCGTGTTGACCATGTTGGGCACGTTTTCAAAAACCGCCCAATGCGGTTTTAGTGCCTTGATGATTTCAACTGCGGGAATAATCAGTCGGTTGCGGGGGTCAAATTCCGGGCGGATACCTTCGCGAAAATTTTTGAGCATAGTTCCCATGCCGTTTGACGACATGCCTTGGCATGGCGGGGTGGCCAAGATTAGGAATGGAGGTTCGGTAAAAGTCGCGTTGTAAAAATCAATTATACGGGACTTCTCGACCCATATATCTCCGCAGAATCCGGTTGCTTCGGGATAATTTTTAAGGAAAAGGTTCATTCTTTCCTGTAAAATATCACAACCGATTACAGACCGTATTCCATTGGCTTTTAATCCAAGATCGCCAATCCCTGAAGAAGAAAAAAGGCTGATTGCATTTAATGCCATGTCGATAATTTCATGAACTTTATGCTGCAAAGGTAATGAAAAGATGCAAGATTAGCAAGAGTTAGTTCTGCGGGTCGCGGGGGGCGGGGTGGTTTTCGTCGGCGAAAATGACTGTGCGGAGACGCTGGTATAGGAACGAGATGGCCAAGAGGATGACTCCGAGAAGGATGAAGACGATTATGCGCCCGACAGGCGACATGAGCCACAGGTCGTGGAGGACGAGCTTGGCTATCACGATGCCAAAGAGGCTGAGGCCGGTCATGCGCACAACCTTGACGTGGCGGTTGAGACCGATAATCATCTGCGCTGCTCCGCAGAGGGTCATGGCGACTGAAAGGCCGGCGCTGTAGGAGTCGGAGGCTCCGGCCGAGCGAAGTCCGTAGAGGGTGACGGCTACTGCAAGGACGGTGTATGAGAGGTTGAAATAGACGGTGTAGACCCTGCGGCTGAGCGGCCCTGTGATGTTGCGGCTGAATCCTTTCATGCCGCTGACGGCAATGACAGCGGCAAAGAGGGCGGCGGCTGTCCACAGCGAGATTTCGCCGATGGCCGAGTCGCCTGTTCCGTTGAGCGGGAGCAGGACGAAAAACAGTGCGGCAAAGCCGGGGAAAGACCATAGAAGATACCCGCCGTGGAGTGTCGCGAGCGAGACGGCAAGCATCGCGGCTGCGATTGCGGCCATGAGCAGCATCAATGCGCTTTCGCCTTCGGCAAAGTGGTCGGCAAGTGTCCAGACCCCTCCCAACAGCGCGATTACGCCTGCCCACAACATGATGCCGTAAAGCACTTTGCGGCCCGGAATGACTGCGGCATACAGCGCCCGGCGGCGGTCGACGAGCCATGACACGGTCAGGAAGGAGATGCCGCAGATGATATCGGTCCAAAAACAAGTGTCAAAGTCGCGCGGCTCTGTGCCGGTCAACAGCAACATGACCAAGAGAGCCACGCCGCATGACGCATAGTGATAGATGCGGCGCGCGGTCAGGGTGAACATCAGCGAGAGCGCGGCCATCGTGGCGGCGAGTCCCGAAACGACAACCGACATTGTCGAGAACTGAATGGGCCAGAACAGCAACGCAAACCCGATGACGAGGCCGAGAATGAGATTCTGTAGTTCTGTCATTCCATCGCGGCGGTAGTAGCGGCAGAAGACGGCGGCGTAAAGCGCGGCGACGAAAAGAGGGAAGATTCCTTCGACGGGGTTAAGGAATGGTATTTTGGCGGCGAGGCGTGTGGCGAGCCAAAGGTAGGCAAAGGCATTTGCCATCGTCATTATTATCAGCCAAGTCATCAGCGAAGGGCAGTTGTCATTGCGGCGCATCACCGAAACGAGCGGCAACGAGAACATCAGGAAGTAGATGGTGACAATCAGCGTGGCCCAGCAGCGGAACGGCAGATTTCCGCCGGTAAAGACACAGATTGCAGCGACAATCCATGTCGGGACACACGATATGAGCGGCAGAATCCACCACCCGCGACGCATCGTGATGACAAAGACGGCCGCATCGAGGAGGGCGACATATACCATCAGCATCAGGTAGCTGCCATCGGGGTCACCGGCGATGAATGGTGCGACAAAGCCGCCTGCCACGGCTACAATCGCGAGCTCGCGGCGGTCGAGCCACAGGGCGCATCCGATCATAGCCGCAGTCAGCGTTACCATAATAATGAGTGACGCAATCGGGGTGAAAATAGAGTATATGTTATAGGCAATCGCTGTCGTGACGAAACACACGGCATAACCGCCCCCGGCGAGAACCGACGAAAAGCTGCGGTAACGCTCGCGGATGGGGTAGGCGAGACCCCAGAGGCCGATGCCCACGGCAAAACCGAGGACGGCGCGGGTGACTTCGCTTATCCAGTCCCTGTCAATGGCATATTTCACAAAGAAACCTACCCCGATAACGAGAATCAGTATGCCGATTTTGCTGAACAGATTCTCGCCTATCAGTTTTTCAAAGTTGCGCGGTTGCCGCTGCCGAGGCTCCTCATCGACGAAAGGCTCGGGGACATATTCGGGTTGCGGCCCGGGCTCAGGCACAAATGGCGGCGGGACGAGTCGGGGTGGCACGACCGGAATCGACGGTTCATCTTCCTCATCCTCTCTCTCAATGACCGGCTCGGGGATTTCTTTGTCAGAAGGTTTCTCGACTGTCTTGGGGGCATCAATGTCGGTCAGAATATCCTCCAGCAGAGAGATGCGGTCGTGGATGTTGTCGATGCGGTCGCTAAGCGACTCGGTGTCTTCTTTTATAGCCGAGACGTTCATCCCGATCTTTATAAGAATCAACACTGCGACAATCAGCAGGATGGTGGAGAGCGTTGCCATGATGTGT
The DNA here is from genome assembly GCA_002494015.1 of Porphyromonadaceae bacterium UBA7042. Taxonomy (GTDB): domain Bacteria; phylum Bacteroidota; class Bacteroidia; order Bacteroidales; family Muribaculaceae; genus Duncaniella. The sequence continues at coordinate 17,752 of DLAR01000084.1, forward strand.
CTTGTTTTTGGGGGGTTAATTTGTTATGAAACGCCCTCTTACCCTATCGTCAGCTTGAAATCGTCGATGAAGTCTTTGAGGGCGGGGGTGTGTTCCACCATGTGGGCGAGGACTTCGCGCTCGTTCCATGTGTGGGGCGACGCCGCGCCTTGATTGATTTCAATCGCGAGGGTGATGTGGTCGTTGGAAAGCGTGTCGCGCAGATGTTGGAGAATCGAGTACATCGCCTCGTTGACCGTGGTCTGCTGCATCTCGTTCTCGACAAGCATCTTGTAATTGTGGCCGCTGATGGAGGTGGGACGGCCTGCGCGCATGGTGTTGGTCAGGATATGCTTCTTGGGGTGGTTGGCGATATAGGTGTCCCATGCGCGGTTGAGCTGTTCAGGCGTATAGGCTCCGTCGCGCAACGTCTGCTGTGCCGCAGGAGTGGCCGATTGCTGCGTTGCGGCCTGTTGCGCGGGCGCGGCGCGGTTGATGGATATGGTTCTCGGTCCTCCTTGCATTACGGGCCGCTGCTGTGGGGCGACCTTTGTCGCGGGGGGAGGAGGGGGAGGAGGAACGGCTGCCGGGCGTGGCTGAACCGGTGCGGCCTGCTGCTGAACCGGTGCGGCGGGTGCCGGTGCCGGAGTCGCAACAGGTTGTACGGGCGCCGTAGCCGGGGCGGCAATCGGTTTCAACTGCCCCTCTCCGTTGCCGCCGTTACTGGGGGAGGGGCTGACTGATTGGCATATCTTGGCGAGCGTCAGCTCGATGAGGAATTGCTTGTTGGAGGCGACGCGGTAATTGAGGTCGGCGTCGTTGCACAGGTTCATCGCCCGGTAAATGAAGTCGGGCGTACACCGTGCCGCCGTGGCCGCCATCGCAGCGCGGGCCTCGTCGTCGGCTTCAAGAAGCACGATTGTCGACGGGTCGCGCGCCACCATCAGGTCGCGCATGTAGTCGGCAAGGCCGTTTATGAAGAAATGGGAGTCAAACCCTCGGTCGCGGATTTCCTTGTAGATCATCCAAGTGTCGAGGACTTTTCCGGCAAGGAAGGCATCGAGCAGGCGGTTATAATAGTTGTAGTCGAGCACGTTGAGGTTCTCGATTGTCGAGCGGTAGGTGATGTTTCCGCGCGACGATGCCGCCACTTGGTCAAAAATCGAGAGTGCGTCGCGCATCGCGCCGTCGGCCTTGCGGGCGATGACGTTGAGGGCCGCCGGTTCGGCGGTCATCCCTTCGCTCTGCGCCACATAGCCCAGATGGTCGATCATGTCGCGGATCGAGATGCGGTTGAAGTCGTAAATCTGACAGCGCGACAGAATCGTCGGGATAATCTTGTGCTTTTCAGTCGTGGCGAGGATGAAAATCACATAGCTCGGCGGTTCTTCAAGTGTTTTGAGGAATGCGTTGAACGCCGCCGCCGAGAGCATGTGGACCTCGTCGACGATAAACACGCGGTACTGTCCGCGCGACGGCGGAATCTGTACCTGTTCCACGAGGGTGCGGATGTCGTCGACTCCGTTGTTGGAAGCCGCGTCAAGCTCGATGATGTTGAGCGAGTTTCCCTCGTTGAAAGCGCGGCAGCTCTCACATTGGTTGCAAGCCTCGCCGTCGGGAGTGATGTTCTCGCAGTTGATTGTCTTGGCAAAAATGCGGGCACAGGAGGTCTTGCCTACCCCTCGCGAGCCGCAGAAAAGGTAACTGTGGGCCAGCCTTCCCGTCGCGATGGCGTTTTTGAGCGTCGCAGTCAGGGCCTTTTGCCCCACCACCGATGCAAATGTCGCCGGGCGGTACTTTCGTGCCGAAACTATATAGTGGTCCATTGTGTCGTTCTGTGATTTATTGTATGTCACAAATGTACAAATTTATTTCGGGATTATCAAAAATAGAAATTAGAGGACGTTTCATAACAAATGTT
>DLAR01000084.1:19936-85619 GCA_002494015.1 Porphyromonadaceae bacterium UBA7042
GGTAACGAAAGAGGCTGCCATGAGCTATGCTCCCTCGGTTCATGACAAAATCCGACACCTGAAAACGGGCTTTGGATTTAACATTTGTTATGAAACGCCCTCTTAGTGTCGCAGGGATAAAATTGGGAAGATGTTAGATTTTTTTGGTTTTGTTGACAATTTATATTACATTTGCGAAAGTCAAATCTTAAAACCAATATCTATTATGTATCAGCAACAAGTTTCTTTTGGCGACGCAGTCAAGCGCGCTCTGACAGTTAATTATTGTAATTTCAACGGCCGTTCTTCCCGCTCGGAATACTGGTGGTATGTTCTTGCAACATTTATTCTCGGAATGGTTGTCGGTTTAATCTTCGGTTCTCAGTCGACAATCGGGTCTATTGTTAACGGTGTTGTCGGTCTTGCGCTGTTTCTTCCCGGTCTCGGACTGTGTGTTCGCCGCCTGCACGACATAGGCAAGTCGGGATGGTTGGTGCTTCTTGCCTTTATTCCCCTTGTCGGTGCTATTATTCTGATTATATGGTTTGCCAAGGAGAGTGAGATGGCTCCCAACCAGTATGGCCCGGTGCCCAACATGGTGCAGTAAACTCTCATAATAAACAGTATATTGTAAAAAATAGCCGGCAGCATTTCAAATGCTGCCGGCTATTTTTGTAAGCAGGAGCAATCTGGAACCTTGTTTTTTGACAATGTCTTTTGAAATTGCATGATTTTGCTTATCTTTGTGGCAAAATGCGGGCATTTTGCCAGCTGTATATGCAATTTGATTTTATGAATGCGTTTCTTGTTTCAATTTGTGCCGCGTTGTCAATGTCGGCACTCCCGGCAATTGCTGCTGAACCCGTTGTTCCGCCATTTGTCGAGACATTTGATGACAGTGGCTCCTATGGACGGTTTGCCATCATAGATGCCAACAATGACGGTACTACTTTTGAAATTGCCGACGGGGTTGCCAAAGTAAGGTTTGCTTTCTCGTTTGAGTCTTTTATGTCGATGCCCACCGATGACTGGCTCGTCCTTCCGCCGATGCAGCTTGACGAGGGAAAGGGATATGTGCTGTCTTTTGACGCTTATGGGGAACATGCCCGTTATTATGAGACATTTGAGGTTTTTATAGCGCAGCAGCCTACGGCTGACGCTCTTTCTACAGGACAGTGTGTTGCTGAGCCGACTGTCGTGAATTGTACCGCTGACAATCCTCTCTCGGTTGAACAAGTTTTTTCAGTGGAAAGCAGCGGTATATATTATATAGGTATACACGGGTGCTCGGCTCCTGACCAGTATTATCTCTATGTTGACAACATCAGTGTTTCTGACGGAATATCGGCTGCGGCACCCGGCCCGGTGACTGATGCCCGGGTAGAGCGCGACCTTGCCGGCGGACTCAGTGCCACAATCAGTTATACAGCACCCTCGGTCGATTGGGGCGGAAATCTCCTGACCGACCTCGGGGGAGTAAAGATTTTTCGCGACGGGACTCTTGTCGTGACACGCACTCCTGCTGTCGGCACAGCCGACAGTTTCGTTGACGATGATGTCACCGAGGGCTACCACTTATATACCCTTGTTCCGTTCAATGCCCACGGCGACGGCGAGGCGGTGAAGATTGAGACTTATGTCGGCATAAACCGTCCTGCTGCTGTCGAGGACTTCAAGGTGAAGCTTGGCGGCAATACAGGCACTGCTGTGCTGACGTGGTCGCCCGTGACCGAAGATATTACAGGCGTTTCTTTGCCCGATGGCAACGTGACCTACAAGGTGATGAGGGTGTTTGGTCTCGAACAGACCGTGATAGCCGAGGGCGTGACAGAAACGACATATACCGATGTATTCTGTCGTCCCACCTCCAAGCAAGCGGGGGTATATTATACAGTGGTGCCGGTAAACTCGGCCGGTGAGGGATTGCCTGCGAATGCACCTTACATTTGCCTTGGAGCTCCCTATTCCCTGCCGTTTGCCGAATCATTCCCCGACGAGGGTTCCGACAACGAGATATGGGTGACCGACGGGTCTGCATCATGGTCGATACCCGGCGACAGCGATTACGAGCAGTTTGCCTCGGCCGACGGTGATAACGGATTTCTTTATGTCTACTCGTCAGATAAAGATAATCCCTCGTCGATAACTTCGGGCATGATTTCTCTCGCCGGTGTCCCCAGGGCAGAACTGACGTTCTACACGCTCAACTATGCTGTGTTCAACAATAACACGATTGATGTTATGGTTGACCTTTGTGACGGTGACGGTTTCAAGGCCGTGGAGACCGTCGGCGGATTGAATACCGTTGACGGGACTTTCAAGTGGGTGGCTCACAGGGTCGACCTGAGCGAATATGCCGGAAAGATTGTCCGCCTGTCGTTCAGGTTCAGCGCATTGTCGCAACCTGCTATGGGGCTTGACAACATTGTGCTGAAAGGGTGGTGGCCCCACAATCTTGCCATTGGCGCGTTGCAGGCTCCTCTCAACATGACTGCGGGAGTCGAAGGCAAAATCTCGGCTGTTGTCTCCAACATCGGCTCGGAGTTAGCGACCGGCTACACCGTCGACCTGTACCGCGACAACTCGGTTGTCGATCAGATTGAAGGCGAGACTCTCGCTCCCGGCGAGTCGAAAGCTGTAGAGTTTGCTCAGATACCCTCGTCACTGTGGGCGGCAAGTGTGACCTATCGGGTCGAAATCGACTATTCTGACGACGGAGAGACAAGCGATAACATCACCTCTGAGCGTTCGGTCGGTATCCGTGTGTCTTCACTTCCTGCTCCGGGCAGCATCTCGGCGACTGCTGCTGATGCCGCGCTTGCCCTGACATGGAGCGCTCCGGTTATTGAAAATGTCGTTCCCGCCGAAGTCAATGATGACCTCTCAGGCTTGACCCCCTTCTCGACAGGTATAGCCGGGTCAGTCCTTGCAGGCGAGGACAACATGGGAGACTGGAGTGTCATTGATGCCGACGGCCTTCCGTCGATAAAGGTCGGAGTCGACTTCCCTAACGCGGGATCGGCGATGGCATTCATGCCGTTTAACCAGAAAGAAATCAATATCGACTGGGAGTCGTTGCGTGACCACGGAGGTGACGGGACGATGTTTGTTGCATTTGCCGCAGTCGGAGGTCGTAACGACGACTGGCTCGTTTCGCCCCGCCTGACAGGCGAATCGCAGAGAATAAGTTTTTATGTCCGTGCGCTCAGCGACCAATACAACGAGCAGTATGAGGTTTACTACTCGACCACCGGCAAGGAACCGGCTGATTTCACCATCATCGAGGGTTCTCACCGTCAGGCGACTTATGACTGGACACAGGTGTCATATACCCTCCCCGCCGATGCAAGATACTTTGCCATCCGTTATGTCGCATTCGATCTCTTTGGCCTTGTTCTCGACGATTTTACCTATACACCCGCAGGCGAGACCGACGGAGTCGGGTTGAAAGGCTATAATCTCTATCACAATGGATTCCTTGTCAACTCCGACGGCCTCTTGGACGCTCCCGAGGCTAAGGTGGCCGGGTTCAAGGAGGGAGACTGTTTCCAAGTGACCGCAATGTACAGTACGGGCGAGTCGGCCCCGTCGGCCCCTTATGTCTACGGCAGCTCGGCAATCACTGAAATTGACGGCGGCAACGCTGTCGGCGTGGCTGCATCGCGAGGTGAAATTACAGTTACCGCTCCCGTCGGCGTTGCCATCATGATTGTTGACGTTTCAGGCCGTCAGGTAGTGTCGGCCACTTCTGCCGGCACCGAAACATTCCCTATTCCTGCCGGAGTGTACATCGTCAGTGCGGGTGGCAAGAGGGTCAAGACCGTTGTGAGATAACATCCTCTGAAATGTAAAGAAAAAAGAATCGGCGGTTTTTACCTCTGATTCTTTTTCTCTTTATTAATTTAAGTTGTAACTTTGTCATGAATTTAACCTATTAAGTAATGAAGGCAATCAATATCGCATTGGCAATGGCTGTCACTCTCGGCACAGCCGCTGCAAGCGCTCAGGCTCCCGCACCCGAGCATCTCAAGAGCCTCAAACCCGAGTATTTTGACAACAATACTCCCGCAGGCACCGATTTTTATACCCACATCAACCGCGGATGGGAACTTGCCCATCCCCTGACCCCCGAGCACTCGCGCTACGGAGCGTTTGACATACTCAACGATTCAAGCGAGAGCCGCGTGAAGCAGATTATCCTCAACCTCGGCAGCGAGAACCCCCAGCCGGGCAGCGTGGCATTCAAGGTGTGGACAATCTATGATCAGGCGATGGACTCCGTGCGTCGCAACGCCGAGGGCGCAAAACCCATCCTCGCCGACCTCAAGCGCATCGAGACCACTCCCCACGAAGGGATGGAGGACCTGTTCCTGTGGATGCACGGCAACTATGCAAGCCCGTTCTTCGGTGCAGGGCCGATGGAGGACCTCGCCAACAGTCAGGTATATGCAATGTATGTCAGCGGCGGCGGCATGGGACTCGGCGACCGCGACTATTATCTGAAAGATGATGCCCGCAACAAGGAAGTGCGCGAGGCTTACAAGAAACTCATCCAGCGTCAGATGCAGAACGCCGGATATTCCAAGAAAGACGCATCGCGCATCGTCAAGAACGTGATGAAAATCGAGACCGCGCTTGCCGACTCGGCTTTGACCCGCGAGGAAAGCCGCAACATCGTTGCCATGTACAACCCCCGCTCCTTCGAGCAGCTCAAGGAGATGTACCCCAACATCAACTGGGACCGTTTCTTCATCGAGACTATGGGCATCCCCTCGCCCGAGCAGGTCATCGTCACCGAGCTGAAATCGGTCGATCAGGCCAACAAACTCATGGGCTCGCTCACCGACCGTGAAATCAAGGACTACTACCTGTGGAAATATGTGGCACAGGCCGCAGGCGCGCTCAGCGACAACTTCGCCAAGGCTTCTTTTGACTTCTCCAAGGTCATGAGCGGCGTTCAGGAGCAGCGTCCCCGCTGGAAACGCGCGCTCGACGCAACCGAGGGTGCGATGGGCGAGGCTGTCGGCGAGCTTTATGTCGAGAAATACTTCCCCCAGTCATCCAAGGACTACATGGTGGGCCTCGTGGAAAACCTCCGCACCGCCCTCGGCAAGCACATCATCGAACTCGACTGGATGAGCACCGACACCAAGCTCAACGCCCTCAACAAACTCAACTCGTTCACCGTGAAAATCGGCTACCCCGACAAGTGGAAAGATTACTCTACACTACAGATCGACCCTGCCCTCAGCTACTACGAGAACATGCACAATGTCTCCATGTGGCATCAGGCCGACACCTACTCCAAGTGGGGCAAGCCGGTTGACCGCACCGAGTGGGGCATGACTCCGCAGACTGTCAACGCCTATTACAATCCCCTTGCCAACGAAATCGTGTTCCCCGCAGCCATCCTTCAGGCTCCCTTCTTTGACCCTGAGGCAAGCGATGCCGAAAACTACGGCGGTATCGGCGTTGTAATCGGCCACGAGATGACTCACGGATTTGACGATCAGGGCCGCAATTTCGACGCGCAGGGCAACATGACCGACTGGTGGACCGCTGAGGACGCTGCCAAGTTTGAGGAAAAGACCAAGGGCCTCATCGCCCAGTTTGACGCTGTAGAGGTTCTTCCCGGCCTCCATGCCAACGGTCAATACACCCTCGGCGAAAACATCGCTGACCAAGGTGGTCTCCGCGTGGCAATGACCGCGTTCCTTGACTCGCAGAAGAAAAAGGGTGTCGACGTGACGAGCGATGCTGCCAAGATTGACGGCTACGACCCGATACAGGTGTTCTACATGAACTATGCCAACCTGTGGGCGACCAATATCCGTGACGAGGAAATCCGCTCACTCACTACCGGCGACGTTCACTCGCTGGGCCGCAACCGCGTCAACGTGACACTGCGCAATATCGCCCCCTTCTTCGAGGCATTCTCGATTACCGAGGGCCAGCCGATGTTCCGCCCCGTCAACGAGCGCGTCATCATCTGGTAAAAGACTTTCTTGAAAAGAGGGTGTCAGGCACATAGCCTTTGTGCTTATGCAATCTGATCAGATTGCATGTCCTCAAATATTTTTCAAGAAAATTATACCCCGTAATAATATCGAATGGCACACGCCGGCATTTCCGCCTGTGTGTGCCTTTTTTGTGCATAAAAAGAAAAATATTGTAATTTTGACACTTATTTTACAAGAAAATCAGGCTGTTGGCGCAAATGATGCAATAAGTGTCGACTGATGGGGTGATTTTGTAATTATGGTGAATTTGCATTGGCCAATTTGGCGTAATTGAGCTATTTTTTGAGCGTAAATTTGGTTAAAAATAGTTTTGAGATTGATAATTTTGTGTTGTCAAAAAATGTAATCACCCTAAAAATTTATTTAATAATCAAGTTAACCATGAAAAAGAACCTAATGTGCTTTCTAATGCTCATGCTGTTTACGGTGCAGTTGGCAGCAGCGCAGATGACAGTCACAGGCGAGGTGGTCGACTCCCAGTCAGAATCGCTTCCCGGCGCGACCGTCACAGTCAAAGGAACATCTACGGCGACCGCCACAAATATTGACGGCGAGTTTGCAATCAAGGCCAAGGCGGGCGATGTCCTGTCAGTTTCTTTTGTCGGTTTTGAAACCACCGAAGTCCGCGTTTCGGAAACCACCTCTAAACTGGTAATTACACTGAAAGAATCATCGGAAGTGCTCGACGAGGTTGTCGTCGTGGGCGTATCGATGAAAAAGAGCGACCTGACCGGCGCGGTGTCCCGCGTCGATGCCGACGTGCTCACTCAGAAACCTGTCACCACGATTAACGACGCGCTCGCCGGGCGCGTGGCCGGTGTCAGCGTGGGCAAGGCGACATCCCCCTCGGGTGACTCGTCGATTAAAATCCGCGGTACCAATACCATCAACTCGGGTTCGTCACCTATATATGTGGTCGACGGTCTTGTCATGAGCAACGACTTCGGATTTTTCAACTCCATCAATGTCAACGATGTGGAATCGGTGCAGATTCTTAAAGACGCGTCGGCCACGGCCCTTTATGGTTCGCGCGGCGCCAACGGTGTCATCGTCATCACCACCAAGAAAGGCAAGAGCGGTAACGGCGAGGTATCCTATGACGGATGGGTCAAATTTTCCACGATGGGCCACCGCCCCGAGCTGATGGACGCCAATCAGATATTCGACCTCCGCACCCAGTCCTATGCCAACGGTTACATGTACAATAACCCCGACGCTGACCGCGACGCTTATATCAGGGATGTGCTGTGGGGTTCCAACATCGCCTTCGAGGAGCGCGAGTTTGCGACCCACAACGCCGGAAAGAGCTATGACTGGCTCGATCAGGTTACGCGCACAGGCTTCGAGCAGAACCACAACATCTCTTTCTCAAAGGCTACCGATGCCTCCAATTTCTATTTCAGCCTCGGCATCGCCGATCTCGACGGTATCATGAAAGGCACCGAGCAGCAGCGTTACACGGGACGTATCAACGCCTCGGCCGACATCACCTCTTGGCTGAAAGTCGGGACCAACACTTCATATACCTATACCCATGACGACATCACCGACGGCTCGGTCTACGGTCAGGCTCAGGGCAACGGCAACCCCCTCGTGGACTATGCTCCGTTCATGGACGACGCTACCCGCAAAAACAAGGAAAACCTGACGCTTTTCTGGCGAGTTCAGAGTGAGGAGACCAATAACAACTTCAACCCCTTCAACTCGCTCGACGTGAAGACCGAGCGCTCTCGCTACCACCTGACCTCCTCCAACTATATCAACATCAACCCCCTCCCCGGCCTGAATATCCGCTCGACATTCAGCATCGACCGCGGCGAGCAGAGCTGGAACCAGTTCATCCCCACAGGCATTCAGGAGTCTATCCGCCACCATTCCGAAGAAGCCTACGCCGTTCAGCAGCGTTTCGGTTCGACCCAGTGGCAGTGGGATAACACGGTAAACTATGACCGCACCTTCAGCAATGTTCACCGTCTTCAGGCATTTGCCGGCATCTCGGCCTCGCGCAAGGTCTACAACGACCTCAAAGCCGACGGCCAGCGTTTCGCATCCAACGACCTCGGGTTCAACGGCCTCTTTGGCGCGGCCGACCCTGAAAACCGCCACATCAACAACAGTTACAGCGCAGGCTCGCTCCTGAGCTATGTGGCCCGTGCCAACTACTCGTATGCCTATCGCTACTTCATCACCGTGACCGGCCGCTGGGACGGTTCCTCGAAGTTTGCCAAGGGACACCGTTGGGGCTTCTTCCCCTCTTTCTCTCTCGCATGGGACATCACCAACGAGCCGTTCTTCCCCCGTCTTGACCAAGTCAACCAGATCAAGCTGCGCGGCGGTTACGGCATCGTGGGCAATCAGGACATCGGCGACTTCATGTATGCCACTCTTTACAGGCCCCAGTACAACAACGGCGTTCCCTCCTACGGCACCGACGGCCGTCGCGGCACTCCCGGCATAACATGGGAGAAACAGAAGCAGGGAAATATCGGTATCGACCTCAGTTTCTTCAACAACCGGTTGAATATCGCTGCTGACGCATTCTTCATCACCAACTCCAACCTCCTGATGAGCCACAACCTCGCCAACTCGACCGGCTACACCACTACGACCGAGAATATCGGCGAGCTTTCCAACAAGGGCTTTGAACTCAGTATCAGCGCGACTCCCGTCGTGACACGCGACTTTACATGGAATGTCAGCGCCAATCTCGGTCTCGACCGCAACAAGGTCAAGAAACTTTATGGCGGCGTAGAGCGTATCCTCTCGGGCACAAACCGCACCGGCAACATCTTTGTCGGCCATTCTCTGAGCAACATCTATACCCTCAAGTCGGGCGGCATCGCCAACGAGTGGAACCGCGACGAGTGGGAAGGTCTTGATTACAGCGGACGCACCGTAGGTCTCGGCGACCTCTTTGTGCGCGACCTCGACAGTGCCGACGGCACAGGCCCCGACGGAGTGGTTGACATCATGAACGACCGCTACATCTATGGCAACACTGACCCGAAGTTCTATGGCGGCTTTGCGACCGACCTGAACTGGAAGGGCCTCTCGCTCAACGCCGTGTTCAACTACTCGGTGGGCGGCCACATCATCAGCTCCTACTATGAGAGTCTTGTAAGCTCTACCGGCGAAAGCAACGCTTCGGTCGACCTGCTCGACAGCTGGACTCCCGAGAACACGGGCGCGTTCTTCCCGCGCCGCATGCGCAACGCGAGCGGTTACAGCGCCTACGGTGCCGGTGATACCGACCGTTACATCCAAGATTCGTCGTTCCTGCGCCTGTCAACACTCACTCTTTCCTATAATTTCCCCCGCAAGATGCTCTCCAAGGCACGCTTGAACAACCTGCGCCTCTACTTCACCGCAAGCAACGTGTTCACCGTGACCAAGTATAAGGGATATGACCCCGAGTTTGGCGACGGCAACGGTTATTTCCCCACCGAGCATACCTATGCAATCGGCCTGTCGTTCAGCTTGTTCTAATCACCTGTTAAATTTTGATATCCAATGAAAACAACCAAGATATTATCTCTCGGCCTGATTGCCGCAGCATCGCTGACACTGGGTGCGTGCAGCGACTTTCTCGACGAAAAACCCGCTACCTCGATAACCGAGGAGCAGATGTATTCTGACCCCGAATATGCCGAGGCGAGCATTATATCGTGCTACAACGGCTGGCGCAGCATGTTTACAGACGCCCGTGCGTGGCATCTGCTCATCGGCACCGACGAAATCCAGTCGGGCGCGTTTCAGGCACTGAAAGAGGACCAGATGCGTCGTGGCTCCTATGACCGCTATGACGCGCTCCTGACATCGGACCTCGGCCCGGTCAGCGACCAGTGGGGCAACCGATGGAAGCCTATCGGCGAGACTGCCAAACTCATCCGCTCGCTGCGCCCCATCGCTGACACCTCCGAGGAAATCGGTCACAATTACGGCCACGCCTCGTTTATCCGCGGCGGCCTGTATCTCGAACTGGCTATGGTCTACGGACGCCTTCCCATCCTCGACCTTGACCGAACCGAAGAACTCGGCGGCGCACGCCAGTCGGAAACCGACGTGTGGGCGTTCATCATCAATGACCTGAAAGAGGCTGTGAAATACCTTCCCGCCACCGCCGAGCCGGGTCGCGGAACAACCTACGCCGCCTACATGCTTCTCGGTTACGCCTACATGTGTGCGCCCGAGTCTACCGGCCTGCGTGACTTCAAGGCCGCGTCAGAGTGTCTCAAAAAAGTCCTTGACGGTCCGTTCAGCCTCGTTGACTACCGCAATCTCTGGGATTACGATACCCCCAATACCTCCGAGTCAATCTTTGAATGGCAATTTTCCAACACTTATCCTGACAACAACATGATTCAGTTCCAGATCGGCTCCCGCGCATGTGCCGCGATGGGTGGCGACCAGTGTTTCATGAGCGGATATGACCATGCCGTTCCCACCGCGTGGGCCTACAGCGACCTTGCCGACGGCGGAATCTGGGAAGACGGGGATGTGCGCAAGGAAGAATCGATGCGCTATGACTTCACATGGTTTGACAAGACTCCCGACTATAACAGCATTTCATGGGAGGATATAGGCGAAGACCATGACGAACTCGCCCCCCACATCAAGAAGTATGAGGATTTCCGCACCGACTCTCACTCGGGACTCGGCCTCAACAACATGTGGTACTCGGGCAAGAACATTCCGTTCCTCCGTCTCGCCAACGCCATGCTGCTTTATGCCGAGTGCCTTAACGAGCTGGGTCAGACATCTGACGCTGTCGCCATTGTAAACCAAGTGCGCTCCCGCGCTTGGGACTTCAACCTCCCTGCCGACAAAGCGTGGTCGACCGGCATGTCCAAGGATAAGTTCCGCGAAGAATTGATGACCGAGCGTGTACGCGAGCTTTTCGGCGAACGCTGGCGCAAATTTGACCTTGTGCGTACCGGCAATTTCGTCAAGCTTGTCGGCGAGCGCAACAAGTGGGCGAAACGATCGGGCACTATTGCCGAATATAATAAGGTGTGGCCTATTCCCTTGTCTGAAATCGACCAGAACGAGGACATCTCTCCCGCCGACCAAAATGAAGGCTACCGTTAATAAGAACCTGACTTGAACATAAGGAGGGATGGCACGATTTGCGCCATCCCTCCTTATTGTTGTTCCGGTATGATGTAAAAGCGCGAGGCGCGGCTGAGTTCAGCCGCGCCTCGCGCTTAATGATGTCGGGGTGACAGGATTCGAACCTGCGACCACCTGGTCCCAAACCAGGTGCGCTACCGGACTGCGCTACGCCCCGAATGTTCCTCGTAAGAACAGTGCAAAGGTACACTATTTTTTTCATCTGTGCAAAAAATAGTGTACCTTTGCAAAATATGAAACAGGATGAAGCAAAAGGTATAGTGGTTTATTGCGCCTCCTCGTCCCATATCGACGAAATTTACAAGGAGACGGCGCGGGAAACCGGTCGGCTTATCGCCGAGGCCGGACTTCCGCTTGTTAACGGTGCGGGTGATACCGGCCTGATGGGGGAATGTATAAGCGGCGCTGTCGGTGCCGGCGGGGATGCCGTGGGCGTTATCCCGCAGTTTATGGCCGACCGAGGGTGGGAGAGCAAGAAACTCACACGCTGCATAGTCACCCCCGACATGCATTCGCGCAAAAGCACTATGGCTTCGCTCTCAATCGGGGCGATTGCGCTTGCCGGTGGAATCGGCACTCTTGACGAGCTTGCCGAAATCATGACATGGAACCAGTTGCGGCTTTACAATCATCCTGTGGTAATAGTCAACACGGCGGGTTATTACAACCCGCTGCTTGAAATGTTCAATCAGATGAAACGGCAGGGGTTCATGCGCGACGACCGCAATCTCGCCGCAGTCGTTGACACACCCCGCGAAGCTGTCGATTTAATACTCTCCGCTGCCCGTGCCCGTTGAAATAACCGATTCCGTGATTCTTGATGTCCCCGTGGCCCCTCACCGGATGCCTTGGGAGGTGACAGTGTGCCGTGAAGCCGAGGCTCCGGTCTCGGTGGCCGAGAAGTCGCGGATGACGGTAGGCAAGATTCCCTACCGCAGCGGCATCGAGCCTGAAGAACGTCCCACGCTCCCGGGGTATGACTCGGGTATCGCCTGCCTGTTGCTCGGGGTATTCCTTTTGCTGGCATTCAATCTGAACAAGTATTCAACTTATATAAAGACATTTACTCAGGACCTTTGGTCAGTGCGCCGGCGCGAGAATGTGTTCAATGTCCGCACAATCAACGAGACGCGCGTCCAGATGTCGTTGTTGCTCCTTGTCTGCATCTGCGAGGGCATTCTTGCCCATGCACTGACGCCCGCGACTCCGTTGTGGGGGCATTTGGGAATGTTTCCGGTCATTTTGATTCTTACATCGGTCGCTGCATTGTATTATCTTGCGCAGACGGTCGCTTATCGTCTCGTGGGGTATGTGTTTTCTGACAGGGTGACCTCCCGGCAATGGATTAAAGGATTCAGCGCGTCACAGTCGTTTCTTGGTCTTGCGCTGACGATTCCCGCATTGCTCGTCCTGTTCAATCCCGGGACAGCTTTTATTGTAGTACCGATTGCGGTTTTTTTGTACTTTACGGCACGCCTGATATTTATTTGTAAGGGTTTTAGGCTTTTTTACCATAATTTTGACTCGTTGGTTTATTTTATTTTGTACCTTTGCACCCTTGAAATTGTACCACTGATTTTATTGGTCAGAGTTTACAAATACATCGCATATTTCCAACAATAAGTAAAACTGTCGAGCGTGAAAGTTAAAAAAGTTTTAGTATCGCAGCCCAAGCCTTCTTCGGGAAAATCTCCCTACTATGACATTGCCGAGAAATATGGTGTCGAGATTGAGTTCCGTCCTTTTATAAAGGTCGAGGGATTGTCGGCAAAAGAATTCCGTCAGTCCAAGATTTCAATCTCTGACTTTACAGCCATCATTTTCACGGCGCGCACTGCTATCGATCATTTCTTCAGGCTGTGTGAGGAGATGCGGATTAATATTCCCGACACGATGAAATATTTCTGCACCACCGAGTCAATCGCGCTCTATCTTCAGAAATACATCATCTACCGCAAGCGCAAAATTTTCCATGGTAACAACGGGAAACTTGAAGACCTTCTCCCCTCGTTGATCAAGCACAAGAAAGAGAAATTCCTGTTTGCTGTAAGTGATGTCCACAAGGAAGACACAAGCATCCTTGACAAGAACGGCATCAACTATACAAAGGCTGTCATGTATCGCACCGTGTCCAACGATTTTGGCCCCGACGAGCCGTTTGACTACGACATGCTGCTGTTCTTCAGCCCTTCGGGCATCGATTCTCTCATGAAGAATTTCCCCGATTTCCAGCAGAACGACATCCGCATAGGATGCTTCGGTGCCACCACCGCCCAAGCTGTGCGCAACGCCGGTCTGCGTCTCGACATTGAGGCACCTTCAGTAAAAGCACCCTCGATGACCGCCGCCCTTGACAACTTCTTAAAAGAAGACTCTGAGGAAGACGGTCAGGGCGGGGAAGAATAAATTGTTTCCCCTCCGTAGTCTACATTAAAGTTAATAAAGTCAAGAATAAAGCACTCTTGGCTTTGTTAACTTTCTTGACTTTATAAACCCCTTATAAATCCGTAATGTCTTTCAGGCTTTATAAAAAAGAAAAATTGCGCGGCGAGATTACCGTGGCACGCCTCTTTGACCGCTCGGTCGAGGGGAACTGCTCGGCTCTTGTCTTTCCGTTGCGCGTCGCTTTCAGCCTGAACGACCGCCGCGCTGTCAAGTGCCCTCAGTTTCTTGTCTCTATCCCCAAGAAACGGCTGCATCATGCCGTTGACCGCGTCAAGATGCGCCGCCGGGTGCGCGAGGCATACCGTCTTAACCGTCACCTCCTGCCGCCCGACCTGCCGGTTGATATCGCGTTCATATATGTGGCTTCCGAGTTGAAAGACTATGCCGCTGTGGAACGTGCCGTCACCCGTCTCCTCACCAAAATCTCCCAGACCCTTGCACCCGATTCTAACGACAATCAGTAACGTTGCCCGCCAGCTGCTCGTGCTGCCTATAAGGTTTTACAAGCTCTGCATCTCGCCGCTGCTGCCGCCTGCATGCCGGTTTACACCGTCGTGCAGCACCTATGCGATGGAGGCGATACTGAAACACGGAGTTTTCCGAGGCTCTTGGCTTGCCGTGAAGCGCATTCTCCGCTGTCATCCGTGGGGAGGCTCGGGATATGACCCTGTGCCATGATTCTCGATATCCATACCCACAGGCCGGCTCCCGGCGCGATTGTGAATGTTGACCCTGTCGACCCTGTAACCCTCGACCGGCAATATCTTTATTCGGTCGGATTGCACCCGTGGAACAGCGACCGCGTTACCCCGGAGGCTCTCGCCCGGCTCGACACATTTGCCGCCGACCCTGCCGTCGTCGCTATCGGCGAGACCGGTCTGGACGCATTGCACGGAGCCGCCATTGATTTCCAGCAACACCTATTCGACCATCACGCCGAGTTGAGCGAGTCGCTCCGCAAGCCTCTCATTATCCATGCTGTCAAGACCTTCCCGCTTGTCATTGCCGCACGTCGCCGCCATAACCCGGCCATGCCGTGGATTATCCACGGGTTTCGTGGAAAGCCGCAACTGGCCGATGAACTTCTGCGCCACGGCTTTTATCTCTCGGTCGGCGCCCGCGTCAACCCCGCGTCACTCGCCGTCATCCCCTCCGACCGCCTACTCGCCGAGACCGACGACTCACGCCTGCCCATCTCCGCCATCCTCTCCACCCTCCCGGTGGATATGGAGCAGTACACAACGCTTACCAAGCAGATTTTTGAATAAGAGGGTGTTGCAAAACTCGATAATAGCAGCGATATGCAATCTGACAAGATTGCGTCCTTGAATAGCCGTAGGTTGCCTTGCGTAACCTACGGTAGTTTAACGAATTACACATAAAATCTGTAAAGATTTTTCAATCACGTCGCATCATGAAAAATCTTTACAGATTTTATTTATTCGATTCATGTTTCCGGGGGTTGCGAAACCGCAACCCCCGGCTATTCAAAGAATAATCCTTACGGATTAAGAGGGGCAAAACTCGGTTTTGCAACATCCTCTAAACTTGTAGTGGCATGGAGAAAAGCAACTGAGATGGATGATGTCAAAAAAGTAGACACCGCTCAGCGTTGACAGTCAGTTAGTTGCGATAATGGCGCGTTTCGTTTCCGCCGGGGAGGGTTAGAATCTCTAACTTTGTGGAGTAAAATCGTGACTGTTATGAAGCAATTGAACTATCTTCTCAGAATGCTGTGGTGGAACCGCGGCGACACGCTTGTCAAAATGCTGTCTGTCGGACTCGGGATGGCAGTCAGCGCGTTCCTCTTTGTGCGCGTGGCCTACGATCAGAGTTTCGACACCTGTTTCAAGGACTATGACAACATCATGCAGCTGTGGATGGAGTATGAACTTGACGGCAAGAAACTCGGCCGACAGGAGCATTGTGTCGGAAAACTTGGCGGGGGAGTGGCCGATGCAATCCCTGACATGGTGGAGGCGGGAAGTGCCACGCGCAATATCGGGTCGCTGTTCCGCGACCATCGCGAGTTGTCGAGGCCGGTGCTGACCGCCGAGCGGGATATATTTGATATTCTCGGCATAGAGATGCTACAAGGGGATTTAAAAGAATTTGACAACCCCGAGAGCATATATATCAGCGACCGGCTGGCCGACGAGGCGTTTGGCAACGAGAATCCCGTCGGGCAGAAACTGTTGCTACAGAACTCCTATGAAGTCACCGTGCGCGGTGTTTACAAGGGATGGGGCGATGAGTCCACCATTTCTGACGGCGCGATTTTCTCGTTCAAGGCACTCTGCCGCATCAATGGTTTTGAACCAAACTGGATGGGAGGGGACTCTTGGGCCACCTATATCCGCGTCAAGCCCGGGACCGATCTTGGCGAGCTCAACCGCCGCATCCATGAAGTGGTAAAACAGAATGTCCCCGATACCGTGAATTTCAGCATCGAGGCATGGGCCGAACCCCTGCGCGACACTTATCGTGGATATGACAATATCAAGCAGATTGACATTGTGCTGTCGATTCTCGCCGGAGCGATTCTGATAATATCGGCGCTGAACTATGTGCTACTGTCGGTCGCCTCCCTTTCGCGCCGCGCCAAGGCGATAGGTGTCCACAAGTGCAGCGGGGCAGGCTCGGGCGAGATTTTCGGGCAGTTTCTATGGGAGACCGGCATTATTTTTATTGGTGGAATCGCGGTCATGGCGGCGATATATTTCCTCGTCCGCTACTGGGCCGGGAACATGCTGATGTCAGGTGGCGAAACTCTGTGGGGCAGCATGATGTCGGCAGTCTCGTTGAGCCGCCTGTGGGTAGTCGCGGCTGTTGTGGTTCTTGTCTTTGTCATCGCGGCGATTATTCCGGCGCGCATGTTCAGCTCGATTCCCGTGTCACAGGTATTCCGCCGTGTCACCGAGCATCGCAACCGATGGAAAAACACGCTGCTTTTTATCGAATTTGCCGGGATTGCCCTTGTCGGGGGACTCTTGGTAGTCGTCGGGCGGCAGTACAGTGTGCTGACCGATGCCCCTCTCGGCTACAATCCTGAGCGCGTGGTTGTCATCAGCAATTATGCTTCGGAGGAGACACGCGAGAAATTTGTTGATTATTACCGTGCGTTGCCGTTTGTCGAAGATCTGACGTGGGCCCACGGGTACCCTTCGATGGGTTATAGCGGTGACTTTATCTATGATGGAAGCCGGAAACCGTTGTTCTCCTCCAAATATGATTATTTTGCCGACAACTATCTCGGATTCATGGAGATGACGCTTCTCGACGGCAGGATGCCCGAGGCCGGGAGCGAGACCGAGATTGCCGTCAATCAAGAATTTTGCAGGCAGATGGGCTGGGATGAGAAAAACGCAATGGGGAAAATCGTTTATACAAGCAACGGCCCATGCACTGTCACAGGGCTTTTGCGCGACTTCCGCACGGCGAGCTACTACTTGCCGCAACAGCCTTTTATGGCCCGCATCACCCGTTATCCCGCGTTCATATACTTGAAACTCAAAGAACCGTTTGATCAAAACCGTCAGCGGCTCGATGCCGCTATAGCCGAGACATTCCCGGGTGAAAGTATATTTGTGCGCTCGCTGCCCGCAACAATCACCGACGCCTATGCGGCAATCGCGCTCTTTGAAAAATTTGCCGCAATAGCCGGGTGTGTGCTCTCGTTTATCGCCATTATAGGCATGATGGGGTATCTGCGCGACGAAATCCGTCGCCGGTCACGCGAAATCGCCATCCGCAAGGTCAACGGGGCCGGTGTCGCCGACATCATCGCGCTCATGGGTGTCAATATAATGAAAATGGCTGTCCCCTCCGTTATCCTCGGCACTGTGGCCGCGTGGCTTTTCAGCCGCCCGTGGCTGGAGCAGTTTACCGTTACCCTTGACAACATTCCCGGCTGGTTCATGCTGTCGGCAATGGGTATACTGGCAGTAATACTTCTTCTGACAGTCCTGTTGACCTACCGCGCCGCCGTCGCCAACCCCGTCACCAGTCTAAAAGCCGACTGAATCTGTTATTTTTTATTTGTCATTTGTCATTTGTCATTTGAAATTTGTCAACATGGTTACCATTAACAATCTCACCAAAATATTCCGTACCGACGAGGTCGAGACTATCGCTCTCGACGTGAAACACTTTGAAGTAAAGCGTGGCGAATTTGTCGCCGTCATGGGGCCTTCGGGTTGCGGCAAGTCTACGTTGCTTAACATTCTCGGTCTTCTCGACAATCCCACGGCCGGCTCCTACCTGCTCGACGGGGTCGAGGTCGCCACGATGAAAGAGCGTGACCGCACCGCCCTGCGCAAGGGCAAAATCGGGTTCGTGTTCCAGAGTTTCAACCTCATCGGCGAGCTTACCGTGGCTCAGAATGTCGAATTGCCGCTGACCTACATGAATGTCTCCTCCTCGGAACGCCGCCGTCGGGTCAGCGAGATTCTAAGCCGCCTGAACATCTCCCACCGCGCGGGCCATCTCCCCGCCCAGCTGTCGGGCGGCCAGCAGCAGCGCGTAGCCATTGCCCGCGCCCTCATAACCGACCCGGCCATCATCCTTGCCGACGAGCCCACCGGCAACCTTGACTCGCGCAACGGCGCTGAAGTGATGGAACTTCTAACCGAGCTGAACCGTGCCGGAACCACAATCGTCATGGTCACCCACTCGCGCCACGATGCCTCTTTCGCCCACCGCATCGTCGACCTCTTTGACGGCGCTATTATCGCCGAAAGTTAGAGGTCGTTTAATAACAAAAGTGAACAAAGAGGGTGCGACAAAGCATTTGTCAGTGACATTGCGATATATCTTGCACAGGGATATGCGGGCGGGAAAAATTAGTGCCGGGTGCAATCGCAGGGATTGCATCCGGCACCGTATTGAGAGTGAAATAAGGGGGCGAAGGGAATTGGGAATGGAGAATTGAGAATGGAGGATTGAGAATTAGTTGTCAATTCTCCATTCTCAATTGTCAATTACTTCTTGGTGAGGGTTGCAGTGTAGGGGTAGCTGCCGAGGTTGAGGGTCAACTCGTAGGTTCCTTCACCGGGAGAGGGGATGTTGGGGGCGCCGCCGTCGGTGCTGAGGAATTCGAGATTGCCGCCGAGGTTGACAACATCCCATGAGTCATTGGCGCGGAACTTGAACTCGCCGCCCTTCAGGGTCACGGTTCCTGTCCATGTGAGGAAGTCAGCGCTCGGTGCCAGCGGGGTGCTTGCGTCCCAGCCGTTTTCAGTAGCGTCGCCGATGATGCCGATAGTGGTGATGGCGGGCGAGAGCGAGTAGGTCAGGGCCGAGATATTGGCTTTTGCATAATAGAGTCCGTCAGCAGCCACGGGGATGTTTCCGGCACCGCCGTCGGTCGACAGTTTGCCGTCGCTTGCATATCCATAGTTGGTGTGATTCCAGTCGGGAGCCGAAGTGAATTTGAATTCACCCGAAGCGTGGATGAAGCCTTCATAATCGACATAGTTGGATGTGTAGAGCAGGTCAGAAGCTGCTTGGTTCCATCCGTTGGCACCACCGGGGGTGTAGAGGTTGGGGATGGCAAGAATCCAAGTGTAGGCGTGGAGACCGCCTTCATCGGGACGCATGTTGACCGAGATGAGGTGCTTGTTTTCCTCCTCTATAACGCCGAATACACCGACAGTCTCATAGGCTTTCAGATTGCCTGACGCGCCATAGAGATTGTCGTCATACTCCGGGCCGTAAACGATGCCTGAGCCGGCAGCAAGAGTCGATGCGGGAACAACGGCCCACTCATATCCGGCCTCGGCCTCGGCGGCAGTAATGTCGACAACTACCGAGAACACGGGATCGTCATAGGGGCTGATGCCGCTGTTGGTCATCTCAATGGCTTTTGAGTTGATTGAGCCGTCAGAGCAGGTGCCGATGAGGTAGTATTTGTCTTCAATGACAAAGTCGGGGTCAAAGGGACGCATGACCACGTTCATGGGGCAGAAATATACATCGGGCCCGCCAAGACGGATTTTGGTATTACCTTGTGTGGCATATCCTTTATAGCGTATGTAGACAGTGCGGTTTACGGGCGCGATAGAGTTGAGGGCGGTGTGGAATCCGGCATCAAGTGCATCGGGATTGGCATAGACGATATTGTTGTCGATTGTAGTGGCGACTTCGGCAACATTGCTGAATGCCTCGTTGTCTGACAACTCGGCGACGAGCATCAGGTCATATCCCTCGGGGAATTCCGCCAACTCACCGAGTTGCGCGAGCTGGACTTTGCCGTTGTTTTCGTTGACTTCGTTGAGGTTGATGGCCTGATCGCCCGATGCCTGATTCAACTCGATGGATGCAGACTCGAATACGGACTCCTGAGGATTAGTCTGAGGTTTGGGATTCGGCTCCTCATAATTGTCACAAGCGACAATTCCGAGCGACAGAACCAAAGACAGGCCGTAAAATATTGATTTTTTCATCAGTATTCAGTAAGTTTTGAAACCGGTCGGGAAATCAGTCGGTGATGCCCCGACCGGAATAATGTTATTATTACTTTTTAGACATTGAAACAGAATTGGTATTCATGTCGACAGAAATAACCATCGTACCACCATCCCAGCCGGGGAAGTTCCAAGCACCTTTACCCGGAACATAAGCACCCGAATAGGGGAGTGAGCAGTCGACAGCCTGATCCGGTTCCTGTGCCCCAAGACTGTTTTCCTCCCAGCTTGCAAGCTCGGTATAGAAACGGAACATGGCTTTTCCGGCTTCAATCTCAAATTCGCCTTCATAGATGTTGTCGCCGGTAGTGTCGGCAAGACGCCATTCCTTGTAATGGTCGGCATTTTCCGGAGTCGGGCCTGCCCATCCTTCGGGCGCGCCTACAAGGTAGATGTACTTTGTCACCACGACAGAAGCCTCGCCTGCGGTACAGGTCATTGAGATGTTCTTTTCGTCACTCATGTCAACGGTGATGGTCATTTTGCCACCGGGCCAGTTGGGGAACTCAAAAGCGCCCTTGCCCTTGACAACAGGGCTTGTAAAGGAACCTTCTGTAAAGTCGGGGAACTGGACAGGCGAGTCGGCTTCCTGACTGCCGTAAGAGTCGGCATCCCAACCGGTGAGGGCGGTGTAGAAACGGAACATGGCTGCTGCAGGGATTTCAAATACTCCGCTGTAAACCTTGGATCCGATAGCCTCATTAGGCTCAAAGAGACGCCAGTCGGCATAGTGAGCCGCATTGCTTTCGGTCGGGCCTGCCCATCCTTCGGGAGAACCCACGAGGTATATGAATCCGGGGAGTTTGATAGCGAAGTAGGGCTGAACGTAGTTGTAGGAAACCACGTTGGACACGATGCGCGAGCTTTCAACGCCGTCAAGCTGGCAGACGGCACGGAAATAAACTTTGTCAAAGGTGGGTCCGTCGGGATAAACCTCGGCATATTTTTCTTCAGAGTCGATACCCTGCAGTTCCATCATGGCGATGGCGATGTCTTCCTGCTTGAACGACATGCGGGCCTGAGTCTTGTCAATGGCACTGAGAGAAACGGGGTTGGCAAAGTCTTCGGTAAGAGACATTTCGGCCGAGTAGTTGGCTACGGCTGAATAACCGTAATCGGGCTGAGAACAAACAAGCTCCAGAGTAGAACCTTCGGTAAGTGACACATACTGGTTCTGAAGGGCCGGAGTGTTGAGCTCAAATGTTGTCGGGACCTGATAGACCGGGTCACGATCCTGCTCGCATGAAGTAAAGCCGAGCAGAAGGGCGGCCATAGTCGTGAATATAGATATTCTTTTCATGAAAATATTCAATTTAAGAAATTAAAAGATTAATAGCCGGGGTTCTGAGTATAACCGTTGCGTTCAACAACTACGTTGGGGAGGGCATAGACATTGAAATTAGCAGGGAAGTCGGTGCCTTCGGCCACTTTGTATTTCCAGTTCCATGTATAACCCGAAATCCATTTGCCGTAGCGGATGAGGTCAGTGCGTCGTGTGCATTCGGTATAGAGCTCGCGGCAACGCTCGTCGCGGAGTTCGGTGAGGTTGATGGTTGTGTAGGGGTCCATCTTGGCGCGTTCACGGATGTAGTTTACATATTTGAGGGCCTTAGCCACATCACCACCGCCGTTGAGGGCGGCTTCGGCTGCCGAGAGGTAGATTTCGGCGAGACGTATCATGGCGTAGTCGATGCCGAGGGGGTCGACAGCGGCGGGAGACAAGCCTTCGACCACCTCGTTGTTGTCGTTGATATACCAGTTGGTGTACTTGACAGCAAGGAAGCCGTTGTTGCCCCATTCTGACTGGCCGTTGAAAGAGGGGTTGTTGATGTTGAACCCGTCGGCTGCGGTTTTCCACCACTTGGTGCGCAGGTCAGGAGACTCGGTATAGTCGGCGTTCCAGTCAAATGTTTCCACAAACTGACGGCGCGCGCTCATACACTTCCATCCGTTACCCGAGTTGTACTCGGCCTGTGTGCAAGTGAATGAGGCATCGGGAGCGGCATCTCCAATCCATGCGTTGCACATGAAACCGCCGTTGGCATAGCTTTTCAGACCGCCTTCGGGATTCAGGGTCACGCTTTCCTGAACGATGCGCCAGATGATTTCATTGCACTCCTTGTTGTTGTAGCTGAAGTTCTGGTGATAACCCTTGGCGAGGCCGGTGGCAGTTCCGTCGCTTGCAACGAATCCCCCCTTGGCACGGCGCGAGATGACTGACTCGGCATGGGTGTAGCAGTCTTGCCAGCGGGCATTGCCGGTGTAGACCTCGGCATTCAGATAATATTTTACAAGGATTGACTCGGCGACATCGAGACCTACATATCCGTAAGGGGGATTGTTATTGGGGTCGTTTTCCTTGTACCATTTGACGACGTCTTCGAGGTCGGCGGTTACAGCCTCGAAAACCATGCGGCGCCCTTCGGCAAAATCATTGCTGAGCTGGGGAGCTACCGAGCCGGTCATGACTGACTCGTTGGCCCAAGGCACATTGCCGAATGCGTCGATGAGGTAGAAGTAGAGGCATCCGCGCAAAACACGGGCCTGACGTGAGAAATCTTCAAAAAGTTTTCTTTCTTCATCGGTCTTGATGCCGAAATCAGTCTGCATAAACTGGTTGCAGAGTGTGACAAGCACCATCATGCGCGAGTAGGCGCCCATGATAACGGTGTTGTTGGACGGGATGATGCCATACTGGAAATTCTCGTCGATTGCGTCGCCGGTGGGAATCCAGTTGGCTTCGTCGCTCGGGATTTCCTGAAGGTTGAACACTGAACGCTGGAACGTCGACATGCCGCCGTCCATTGATTCCAGAATGTTGTTGCCATCGTCACTGGTTCCGTAACCATAGGTCGACATCTGCATATAAACGTCGGCCATGACTTTCTCCATGTATAGAGTCGGGTCGCTCGGGAATGTTCCCGGAGTTATGTCGTTGGGGTTGGTAGGCAGCAAGTCGAGATCACCTGTACAGGAACCTGCCATGAGTGATGCTGCGGCGATACCTGCCGAAATGAAATATTTGGTAAGTTTCATAGTGAAATTCCTTGTTAAGTTATTAGAATGTTGCAATCACGCCGAGGGTGAATGTTACAGGGCGCGGATAGACATTGTCGTCGCGGCCGTCAAATACCTCGGGGTCGATACCCTTGTACTTGGTGATTACGAAAGGATTCTGACAAGCACCGAATATGCGCAGGCGCAGGTTGTTGTTGAGAAGGTTCTCAAATGTATAACCGGCAGTGATGTTGTCGCAACGGATGAACGATGCGTTTTCAATCCAGTAGTCGCTCAGCACGAGGTTTCCGTCGGAAGTCGAGAACAGGAACTCGTCCTTGAGGAGGTTGTTGAGACCATACTGGTCAACAGTCGAGAGGTTGGTGCGTGCACGACGGGGGCCGTTGTAAACCCAGTTGCCCATATTGGCGCGGAGGGTGATGCCGAAGTCCCAGTTCTTGAAGCTGACATTGTTGTTCCAAGTGACAGTGACCTTGGGCTCGGGAGAGTGGAAGTTGATGAGGTCCTTGTCATCAATCTTGCCGTCGGCGTTCTGGTCGACATATTGTCCGGGAATCGGGTCGCCGTTGTCGTCATATACCTGCTGGTAAACGCGATAGGTGTAGGCAGCCTCGCCCTCCATGAACCACTGGAGGTCTTTGCCTATACCGCCGCCGACAGTGCCGCGTCCTCCGGCGGGCATCGGGACACCTTGGTTAAGGCTGGTAATCTTGTTGCGGTTCCAAGCGACGTTGACACCGGTGCTCCAGATGAGATTGCGTGTCACGACAGGCTTGGCGCCGAGGTTGACTTCGATACCATAGTTGCGGAGCTTGCCGATATTGGTGGTCAGGTAGTCAGAAGTCTGCTGGCCGCGGGCCGGAGTTCTTGCAAGAAGGTCGCGGGTGTCGCGCAGGTACCAGTCGAGAGCGGCGGTGAATCGGTTGTTGAGGAATGCGAGGTCAAAGCCAACGTTCCATGTAGTGGTTGTCTCCCACTTGATGTTGTTGTCGTAGGGCTGGGGATAGAGGGGGTTGATCCATGATCCCGGGTTGAGATAAGAGGGATACATGAAGTTGTTGTTGGACGAAATGGTGTAGATGGGGAGGTAGGGGAAATAGCTGTTGATTTCCTGCTGGCCTGTTTCGCCCCATCCGAGACGGAGTTTCCACTCGTCAAGCACGGTGCTGTCTTTCAGACCGGGAAGGTTGGAGATTTTCCATCCGAGAGCGACCGAGGGGAACAGACCCCAGCGGTTGTCCTTGCTGAAACGGGAAGAACCGTCATCACGCAGGGTGAATGTCAACAGGTAGGTGTCGCGGAAGGTGTAGTTCAGACGGCCGAAGAACGACACGAGCTGAACGGGATTGGCCCAGCGGTTGATTGCGTTCACCGGTTCGCCGATTGCATCATGGGGATTGGAATCCATGAAATAGCTCCCGTCGTTATAGGTGAAGCCGTTGTTGCCGTTTGCGTCGATGAATCCGTTGGAGTTGACAAATGTCTGCGAGTTGCCGAAGTAGCTGAAACGCTGCCAAGAGTAACCGACCATCACGTCAAGGTTGGAGTGGATTGCCTCGAATTCCTTCTTGTAGTTGGCATAGAAGTCGAGCAGCGTGTTGCGCTGTACCTCGTACCACTTGTAGAGTGTCTCGGCGCCGGCTGCGTCGTTGGCGATGAGAGCGGTGTTGCGCCATGCCTGAAGTGAGTTGGCGGCGGTTGTGCTGCGGGCATCGTTCTTTGACACCTGATAACCGAGGTTGAGGTTGAAGTGCAGCTCGGGGAGGAAGTGGAGAGAGTAGTCGAGCTGGAGGTTGCCGGTCGACGAGTAGGTGTTGTTGTGGCTGTTTACGTCGTTGAGCAGCTGCACGGGGTTGATGGCCGAGTTACGGTCGTTGATACCGCCGGGAGTGAAGTTGTAATAGCCGTTATAGAGTTTGAGACCGGTGTTGCCGCCCATCTCGATGTTGCTGTAGACAGGCTTTGTGGGGTCAAAGGCCACTGCGCCGCCGATTGCGCCGGTGTCGGCGTTGCCTGTGCGGACATAGGTGCCCTGCGCGTTGGCGATGACGCTCAGATGGTCGTCAAAGAACTTGGGCGAGAGGTTGAATCCCACTGTTGTGCGTTCCATCGACGATGTTTTGAGGATACCCTGATTGTTGGTGTAGTTGGCGGTCACGCGGTAGGGGAGGAATCCGGCCTTGCCTCCGACGCTGAGGTTGTAGTCGTGGGAGAAAGAGGTGCGGAGAACTTGGTCCTGCCAGTCGGTGTCATACATCTCGCCGTTGTAGCCGAGCTGTGCGATTGTGGATTCGCCGAGGTTGGCTCGTACCACATCAGAGAACTCCTGAGCGTTCATCATGTTGAGACGCTTGCGGGCGGTGTTGACTGAGAAGTTGGCCGAGAAGTTGACCTGCGGGCGGCCGCTCATGCCTTTCTTGGTGGTGATGATGATGACACCGTTGGATGCGCGGCTACCATAGATGGCTGTTGCCGAAGCGTCCTTGAGGATGGTCATTGACTCGATGTTCTGCGGGTTGACCATTGACAGGGCGTTGAGGCTTGTTCCGCTGACACCTTGGTTGGTCTGTGGGACACCGTCGATAACGATAAGGGGGTCGTTGGACGCGGTCAGCGAGGAGCCGCCACGGATGCGGATTGTGGCGCCGCCGGTCGGGTTACCGCCGTCGGTTGTAACGACGACACCGGGGCTTGCGCCGACGAGGAGATCCTGAGTCGAAGTTGCGATGCCTGCCTCGATTTCATCGGGCTTGATGACGGCCACAGAGCCGGTTGCGTCGCTTTTCTTCACTGCGCCGTAGCCGATGGCCACGACTTCGCCGAGCATGACAGAGTTCTCTGTCATAGTCACGTTAATGGTCTGGCGACCATTAACGGGTTCTTCTTTAGTGTCATATCCCACATAGGAGAAAACGAGGACACCGTCCGAGGGGGCCGAGATTGTGTAGTTACCGTCGAAGTCGGTGGCGACACCCATAGTCTCGCCTTGGACGACAACACTGGCACCGATGAGCGGTTCGCCCGTCGGGTCGCTTACAGTACCTGATACTGTAATCTTCTGCGCTAAAGCAGGGAAAGTAAAGCATACCACCATCAAGGTGACGAGCCATGCTTTCCGACTCATTTGAAAACAAATGTTCTTCATGCAAGAATTTTTTAGTTTGCTTGTTAATTAAATGGTATAATATTATCTCTCAATTACAAAGTTAGGTTGCTTGGGGCAGCAAATGGCCTTGTTTTAAAGACGAAATATGGAAAAGAGTAGAATTCAGGATGTGGAAAAGATGTTGTCGGGGGCGGAAAAGCTTTTCCCGCTTCGGTAAAATAGGTTGCAGGACCGGTTTTTCAGTTTTGGCAGCTCGATGAGTCGATAACGGTTGTCGCGTGTGTGAGACGGACCGGCTTATGTGTTTGGGCCGGTACAGGCACATACAATGCCGTCAATGGGCGACACGGGACATTATCGAAACATTTTTGAAGTTTTTCAGCATGATTTCCTTTATTTCATCTCTCTCTACATTTCAAAGTCAACGGTGGCTGTCACGACAGCCTGTGTGACGCAGTCAGGCCGCTCTCACCCGGCCGGACTGGATAATGCGACCTGTAAAATCAAGTCTCTTATCAGGCACAAATTTACTACTTTTTTTTAAATATTTGTATTTTTTGTCGGAAAACTTGCACAAACGCCCCTTTTTAACACTTTTAAGTTAAAACAACGGCCTGAGGTTGATTGTTACGAAACAACCTTTTAATGGCGGATTAATCAAAGAGGGTCGGCATCGCGCCTTTGAAGGTCATGCGGTGTAGCGGGGTGGGGCCGAGGTCGATGATGGCCTGACGGTGGGCGCGGGTTGGGTAGCCTTTGTTGACTTCCCATCCGTAGCCGGGATATTTTTCGGCCATGAGGCACATGTATTCGTCACGGTGAGTCTTGGCGAGAATGGATGCGGCGGCGATGTTGGCAAACCGCCCGTCGCCCTTGACAAATGTTGTCCACGGAGTGTCGCCCCACGGCTTGAACCTGTTCCCGTCGACGATGATGGCTCCGGGCCTGACGGTCAGACCTTCAAGGGCGCGGTGCATGGCGAGGATTGACGCGTTCAGGATGTTCAGGCGGTCGATTTCGGTGTTGTCGACGATTCCGACAGCCCATGCGACCGCCTCATTCTCGATGATGTCGCGCAACGCCTCGCGTTTCTTTTCTGAAATCTGTTTTGAATCGTTGATTGCGGGATGGGAGAAGTCGTCGGGGAGAATAACGGCGGCGGCGAAGACAGGTCCGGCGAGACAACCTCGTCCCGCTTCATCGACACCTGCCTCGAAGATGCCGGGAGTGAAACATGATGGTAGCATATCGCGGCGTGGTTATTCCATGAATCCGTATCCGAACCCGGTGCGGCTGACGATATTCGCGCCATAGTCGCCGAGTTTCTTGCGGAGGCGGGATATGTTGACATCGACGGCGCGTGGCGATACATCGGCCTGTCCCGGCCATGCCACGCGCTGGATTTCCTCACGGTTGAACAGCTTGTTGCGGTTGCGGAATATGTGCAAGAGTATTTGCATTTCGGTGGGGGTGAGGGATATGGGTGTCCCGTTGATTGTGACGGCGTTGTTTTCGAGGTTGACGGCGAGGGTCTTGTACTCCAGCGTTGCCGATGGCATTTTCATGATGACGTTGCTGTGGCGGCGCATAATGGACTTAATGCGCGCAATCATGGTGCGGAGCGAGAACGGTTTGACGATGTAGTCGTCGGCCCCGGCGTTGAGCGCGTCGATGACGGTGCTTTCGCTGTCCTCCTCGGAACAGAATATGAATGGGATGTTGGCTGTGAGAGGGGCGTCTTTCAGGCGTTCCAGCAATTCAAAACCGGAAATTTCGGCCAAATTGACCTCCGAAATAATCATACGGTATCCTTCGAGTGGTTGTCGCAGCGCGTCCTCGGCACAGGTATAGACGTCGACAGTGTATCCTTCCGCTGCAAGGCAGTCATGCAGCAGGGTGGTGATGTTGCGGTCACTGTCGACGAGCAGGATTGATGTCGTATCGGATGGAAGGTCGTTGTTCACAATGGAGATGGTGAATAAGTTAGATGTCCCCTTTAGGGGGCGCTTTTTTGCAAATAAGTGTACAAATTTATAGTTTTTGTCATGTGAAACAAAAGGCTGTAACTGAATTGTGTTTACTTTTTGACACAAATTTAACAGCCATACTCCTTCCCGAGTCTATGAAATAGCCTTTCGGAACTGGTTCTTGATTTCGTCCACCACATTTATAATATAATCGCCGGTCTTTTCAAGGCTGCCGATGATGTCCATATAATATATGCCTGCCTGATACTCGTAGTGACGCTCGTTGATGTTCTCGACGTTGGCCGTGCGCAGCTGGTTGCGCAGGTTGTTGATTTCGCGTTCCAGATTGTAGGAGTTTATGATGTCTTTCTCGTGAACGTTTTCCACGTCGCTGAGCAGCAGGAGCATGTTGGCCATCGCGGCCTCGACATCGATAAACATCGAGTCGAGGTTGGTATAAATTTCTTCGTTGAACTTCACGCGGCTCTCCTGTTTGCGGATGAGGATCTTAGCCACTCCGTAGCAGCAGTCGGCGATGCTCTCGATTTCGCTGACGATGCGCAGCATCGATGCGATGCGGTGCTTGCCTTCGTTGGACAGGCGGCCTTCCGAGCATCGGTTGAGGTAGTTGGCTATCTCGATTTCCATGCGGTCCGAAATTTCCTCATATTTCTCAAGACGTGAGAACTGGTGGGTGAAATCCTCGGAGTTGTCCTTGGTGTGGACAATGTTCTGCGCCATGCCGATCATGCGCTGCACACGCTGCCCGTAGACCACGATTTCTTTCTCGGCCTGAGCGATGTTGAGCTCGGCGGCACTGAGCATACCTCCCGAGATGAATTTGAGCTGGAATGTCTCGTCTTCGTTCTTGCTTGCGGGCACAAGGCGCTCGACAATCTTGACATAAAGGTTGGTGAACCAGATCATGATTGACAGGTTGATGAGGTTGAAGACGGTGTGGAAGATTGACAGGCCGATTGACACGCTCTGTTGCAGCATGGCGACTTTAAGCACGGTGGGATGCCCGGCGGGGAGGGAGTTGTCAAAGAGGTGGTTGTAGACATCCGGGTCGGTGGCTTCGATGTAGTTCACATAGTTGGCCAGCGCGGCAGGGTCGCCTTGTCCCAGAGTCTCGGTTATCCACTCGGTCAGGCTGACAAACGGATAGAAGACGGCGAGTGTCCACAGGGTGCCGAGAAGGTTGAACAGCAAGTGGCCCATCGCGGTGCGTTTGGCGGCGACGTTGCCACCCATTGACGCCATGATGGGGGTGATGGTGGTGCCGATGTTACTGCCGAGCACGATGGCACAAGAAAGCTCGAACCCTATCCAGCCCTTGCTGCACATGATGAGCGTGATGGCAAAGGTCGCGGCACTGGACTGGATGACCATTGTCAGCACGAGGCCGACCATCAGGAATATCAGCACTGATCCGAATCCCATCGAGGTGTATTGCTGGAGGAAGGCAAACATCTCGGGGTTGCTCTGAAGGTCGGGGACGTAGGTGCTGATCATGTCGAGGCCCATGAACAGGAACGCAAAGCCTATCAGGAACTCTCCGATTGACTTGTTGCGGCTGCTCTTGGTGAACAGCAGGGGTATCGACAGGCCGATCAGCGGTAGGACGAAGGCTGAAATGTTGACCTTGAATCCAAAAAGGGCGATAACCCATGCGGTGAACGTCGTGCCGACGTTGGCACCCATGATTACCGCCATGGACTGGGCCAGAGACATGAGGCCCGCGTTGACAAAGCTGACGACCATTACCGTGGATGCCGACGAGCTTTGGATAAGTGCTGTGATAAGGAAACCGGTCAGTGTGCCGGTGAAACGATTTCGCGTCATCGCCGAGAGGATGTTTCTCAGACGGTCGCCTGCGGCCTTCTGAAGCCCCTCGCTCATTACCTTCATACCATAAAGGAAGAGCCCGACGGCACCCAGCAGACACAAAAAGTCTAAAAAGCTGTAGTTCATACGAGTGGTTGTTGACGTGAAGTTGTCATGAAATTTCCGGGTGAAAAATGCCGGTTTTTTCCGATTGCAAAGTTAAGATAAATTTTAATAAGTCCATTATTCCGTTCATTAAAAATTTCAGGTGTGTTTTTCTAGGAAAAAAATCCCGTTTTTAGCGGATGATTTACCATGCCCGGGGCTGCCGGTTTGGTTGATTGTAACAAAAAAGTCAAGTTTGGGGTAAAATAGTATCATAATCCCGTCGGCAGAATATCTACTTTTGCTATACACTTGGGCGAGAAACCCGGTGAGCCGAGTTATCACATTTTTGACTGGTGCTTCTCATTTGACGAATCTAATGTCGTGTCTCCTCGGCAGTATCTGTTTTTTAATCGGTATGAGGGTGGCCAGTATGGCGGAGCCGGCTTTTTCCACGCTCTGTGTCTGAACAAGAAATTTCAGCAGCGTTTCAACGAGCGTTGGGATGAATTTTATACGACGGTTTATCCGCAATGGCTTGAATATTTTGACGAGTATGCGGCCAAGATTGAGGTCACGGCCTATCAGAACGGCCAACGCTGGACGGCCGACGAGAATTCAAAACAGGCGGGAAGCAGCGCCGATTTCCACAAAAATGCCGCCGAGATGCGTCAGTGGATTATCGACCGTGTCGAGTTTATCAACAGCGACCCTCAGCGGGGACTTTTTGAGAACGAAGAAGTATTCTGACCGGCATCATTGCAACTGCTTGCGTGTTCTGATGCCCGGGCGGTTGTGGAGCGTGACTGCGGCAAAAAGGTCAGCCTGCGGCGAGACATAGCTGATGAAATAATGCTCGGCGCCCATGAAGTCGAGCAGGAAAGTTGCCGTGTCGGCCGGTGAATAGGCGGGATTGCCGGCAACGATGCGTTCCTCGATTTTCACGTCAAAACCCTTGACGGTTATAGCTGCGCTGACCGCTCCGGCCTCGGTGACTCCAGCTACCCCGCGGCGTGTCAGTATCACACTCCCGTCATCAAGACATTGCAGCTCGATGGCGGGAGTTGTGTTGCCGGTGGCTGACAGCGTGCTGCCGAGCAGTATGGTCCTGACAGGCCCGGGGGCCTGTCTGACTGACATGAACGCGACAACGGCCGCGGCGGCGACCACGGCGATTACATAGAATTCTACCGATTGAAAAATGGAAAGGAGTATCATGCTGCAAAAGTAGCAATTATTACGATAAAACGAAAACCTCCCCGTCGGTCTTGGCGTTATAACTCAAAATCAACATCAACTGTGTTACTATGTTAATTGGCGCGATACCGACTCATAAAGCCGCTCAATGGCTTCTGTCCCATGTGAGGCAGATTCTTGAAAAGCTCGGACTTGAAAATGACCCGACAACCGAGGAAATAATATATATAGGGCTTGTCGTCGTCATCGCCTTGGGGGCGGGATGGCTCGTCAGGCGCGGAATCCTTTATATTGCCCAGAAATTTGTCAAGTTGCGCAATACCGAAATCGGTGCCGAACTGCTTCAGCAGCACACCCTGACCCGGTGCAGCCACATTATATCCCCGCTCGTGATTCTTGCCCTTATCCCGTTTGCGTTTACGTCTGATTCCCCGTCGCTCGGCGTGGTTCAGAAGTGTCTGTACATTTACACGGTCATCGCGGTGGCGGTGGCGGTTAATGCGGTCATGACCTTTGTGTGGATGCGCTATGACATCAAGCGCAACACTCGCAATCTTCCCTTGAAGGGGATTCTGAACATCGGAATGGGTATCGTGTGGGCAATCGTGGTCATCGTGAGTGTCTCGATACTCATCAACCGTTCCCCGGCGGTGCTGCTTGGGGGGTTAGGAGCGTTTGCCGCTGCATTGATGCTGATTTTCAAGGATACGATTCTCGGTTTTGTGGCAGGGATACAGCTGTCACAGAACGACATGCTCCATGTCGGAGACTGGATTGTCGTCCCCTCAACACCTGCCAACGGTATTGTGACCGACGTTTCGCTTACCGCCGTCAAGGTGCAGAATTTTGACAACACGATTGTCACTCTGCCACCCTATACACTTGTTTCCACTTCGTTTCAGAACTGGCGCGGTATGAGTCAGAGCGGTTGCCGCCGCATCATGCGCTCGGTGACATTTGAAAGCGAGAGCGTGGTCGGGATTGACGACGCGACAGTCGATGCGCTGACCGCCAAGTTCCCTGTCATGAAACCGTGGGTCGACGACATGAAGGCAGCCGGAAAGGCGGTCTACGCGCCCGGGGTGGCCGTGGTCAACGGCACGGTCGCGACTAACCTCGGCCTTTTCCGGGCCTATCTGTGCAGCTACATTCTGTCAAATGACGCCTTTAACCATGACTCGCAAGTGCTCGTGCGCATAATGGATCCCACCCCCAACGGTTTCCCCTTGCAGGTGTGGTGCTTTACGTCAACAACGGCGTGGACCGCTTATGAGGCGATACAGAGCGCGCTTTTTGAACACATAGCTGTCGTGGCGCCGCAGTTCAATCTGAAAATCTACAACAACGCGTCGGTTCTCGATACTGCCACGGTTCAGATGCTGCCCGATTCGGCTCATTGATGTCGCTGCCGTTCTGTCTGTCGGGAGAAATAGTAGTCGAGGATGTCTCGGGCGGCTGTAAAGGAACTCTGACGGTTGGAAAGAACGCGCATCTCTTTGTCGACGAGCATTTTTTCGATTTCCGGGTCGTTGTAGAAATGATTGCGGAGCTGCTCGTTGATGGTCTCAAACATCCAGTAGCGGGCCTGCTCGCGGCGTTTACGCTCGAAGTAGCCGTTCCCTTCGACAAATTCAAAGTATCGGTCAATCATCGCCCACACTTCCTCGATGCCCAGTTCGTAATATCCTGAGTAGGTCAGCACTTCGGGCATCCACCCCGATGTCGTCGGGGGAAACAGGTGCAGCGCGCTGCGGAACTGCGCTTGGGCGAGGCGGGCGCGGTCGACGTTGTCGCCGTCGGCCTTGTTGATGACGATGCCGTCGGCCATCTCCATGATTCCGCGCTTGATGCCCTGAAGCTCGTCGCCTGTTCCGGCGAGCTGGATAAGGAGGAAGAAGTCGACCATCGAGTGCACGGCGGTCTCGCTCTGCCCCACACCTACGGTCTCTACAAATATATTGTTGAACCCGGCAGCCTCGCACAGCACGATTGTCTCACGCGTCTTGCGGGCCACGCCCCCGAGA
The DNA here is from genome assembly GCA_002494015.1 of Porphyromonadaceae bacterium UBA7042. Taxonomy (GTDB): domain Bacteria; phylum Bacteroidota; class Bacteroidia; order Bacteroidales; family Muribaculaceae; genus Duncaniella. The sequence continues at coordinate 53,219 of DLAR01000084.1, forward strand.
GAACCTGCCGACGGACTGGGGCGGATGAAGGCCGACGGATGAACGGCAAGTTTTTCCATGCGCGTCTTGTCACCGAGAATACTCCCCTTGGTCCTTTCGCTCGACGGGTCGATGGCAAGGACGGCGAGCTTGCCCCCGCGCTTGAGCACATGGAGGCCGAAAACGTCAATCGACGTGCTTTTGCCGGCTCCCGGAACGCCTGTTATGCCTATTCGGCGTGAATTTCCCGAGTGAGGAAGACATTTTTCAATAACTTCCTGAGCAAGAACCTGATGGTCGGGTGAAAGGCTTTCGACAAGAGTCACGGCTCGCGAGAGCATTGTCACGTCGCCTTTGAGAATTCCCTCGACCATTTCGGCCACAGTGGGCATCGGCTTGCGTCGGCGTTTGAGATACGGGTTCACAACGGGTGGCTGTTTGACACCTTCGTTGACAGTCAGTCCGGTATATTTATCGTCGTTCTCGATGTGTTCCATGATATAAAAAAGGTATTGCTGTTATTTGACCTCCCCCACGACGCGCACGATGCGGGAAGGGTTGGATGGGTCGTTGCTGATTATGGTTATGCGGGCATTGAGCAGCTCGGTGTCGCCGATTTCAGACGGGTTGACGGTGACGGTCACTGTCACGCTCTTTCCCGCCTTGATTCGGTCATTTTTCAGTTTGACTGAAACTGCTTTCTCCGGCGTTTTGATGCTGCGGATGACAAGTGGCTCCTTCCCCTTGTTGGCGATGGTGAATGTTCGGGTCATCGGTGCCGAGTCGCGGGTTATGCGGCCGAGGTCTATCGACAGCGGGTCAATCGCTATGACCGGGGCCTTGGCAAGCTGCTCGGGGGTGAGCTGCGAAAAGTCCTCCTTTATGATTGCGATGGTTTCTATTTCCTGACCATGAGCTGAATCGGCCGAGGGGCGGATGGAGAAACTGTCGGTCACGATTCCCCAGTCTTTGACACGGTCGCTGTGGAAGACGGTTGAGACTACAAATTGCTCGCCCGGAGGTACGTCAGCGGGTTGTACGAGGATGTTGATGTATGGTGGCACACCTTCGACAACGGGGTGCATCGTCTCGGCGCTTGCGTTGTATCCTTCAATATACTTGCCTGTCGTGCGGCCTTTAACCACGTCGCCGTAGGCTATGGTCGCCTCGCGCAGTTTCATGGTCCCGACATCGACGGGAAAGCGTCCCTTGAGGGTGTTGGATGTGCCGATTACGGTTCCCGTGATGTTGAGATTGGAGCGCATAGGGTCGGCGTTCAGGTCTACGCTGACTCTCTTGACAAAGCGGCCGGGGCGGCCGGTCGCGTCATATCCCACCTTGATGACGCCGGTATCGCCGGGGGCGATGGGGGCGTTGGAAAATGTCGGTTTGGTGCAACCGCAGTTAGCGCGTGCGCCTACGATGGCCATAGGCTCGTCTCCGTCGTTGACAATGCGGAATTCGCAGTAAACGGTGCCGAGTTCCTCGTTAAACGCTCCGAAATCGTGTTCGGTCTCAAGCCACCGTCCATGAGGGACAGCGACGGCTGCCGCCGCTGTCAGCAGCGCGGTGGCTGAAAGGATGAAGTGACGCATCATTTCTTAGTGGGTATAATGGTTCCGTTGAAAGTCAGTTTTTTGCGGTCGCCCTTTGCGTTGGTCTTGACCTTTACCTCGCGGTTGAACTCGCCGGCGCGGCCCCGCGGGTTGAATTTTATCTTTATTTCCCCTTTTTTTCCGGGTTTGATGGGACTTTTAGGGTAAGATGGTGTGGTGCATCCGCATCCGCCATTTGTGACCGAAATAATGACAAGGGGGGCATCGCCGGTGTTTTCAAACTCATAAACGGCTGTCACATAGTCGTCATCCTTGATGGTGCCGAAGTCGTGGGATGTCTTGGCAAACGTAATTTCCGGTTTGCCGTCTTTTTTTCCGGCTGCCGCAGCGATTCCGACAGTCATCACTGCCAGAATTATCGAAATAATAATCTTTTTCATAATAAATGTCTACTTAACAATTGGAACGGCATTTCCCTGCAAAGGTTTAACACCAAGGTCGCAAATTTAGCAAAAATTATCGGTATAGACAATCTCAGGCGTTGATTACGAGGATTGTCGAGTAGGCGATGTAGGCGAGAAGGAGTATTGCGCCTTCGGGACGGGTGATAGTGCGCTCGCGGAAAAACCATCCGAATATCCAGAACAACAGTGATGCGCCGACGAGGGTCAGCAAGTCAAAGTTGCCGATTGAGCCAAGGGGAAGCGGGGATATGGAGGCTGATGTGCCGAGGACGAAGAACACGTTGAACAGGCAGCTGCCGATGACGTTGCCGATCGCGAGTCCCGGTTTCCCCTTGACGGCGGCGACCGCCGAGGTGGCGAGTTCGGGGAACGAAGTGCTCATTGCCACGATTGTCAGGCCGATGACGGCATCGCTGACGTTGAGACTGCGGGCGATGGCGGTGGCGCCGTTTACAAATAATTCGCCGCCGCCCACCAGTCCGGCAAGGCCGACGAGGATAAAGAGCGATGACCTCCACAGCGGCATCTGTTTCACCTCGGCGCTGTCGTTTCCTCCGCCGTCGGGGCCGTTTTTCGCAATAGAGAATGTATAGCGCATGAAAATGAGGAAAAACAGCAATAGTAGCAGGCCGCCGGTGCGGTTGATTATGTTTTCAGACGCATTGTCGAGAAACATGCCGTTGCCACACACGAGCAGGGCGAGTGACGACAGGAGGACAAGTGGTATCTCGTTGGTCATTATGCTCCGCTCGACCTTTATGGGGCGCAGGAGCGCCACGACCCCTATGATGGCAAGGATATTGAAAATATTGCTGCCGACAACGTTGCCTATCGCCAGTCCCGCGCTGCCACGGATAGCCGAGAGGACGCTGATGACAAGCTCGGGTGCCGAGGTGCCGAATGCGACTATTGTCAGGCCGATGACGAGGTCGGAGATGCCGTAACGTTTGGCGAAAGCCGAAGATCCGTCGGTCAGCAGGCTGGCTCCGACAAGGATGCAGGCGAGTCCGAGGATAAGATAAACAATGCTCATGTGTCTTCTTCGATAGAGTAGTTCAGAAAGTCTATAAGCGGTTTGAACAGGTGGAATGCCTCGGCGGCGCGCTCGACCCATGACGGGGACGAGAAAAACGCCTCGTCGCCGGGGATGAATTTGCCATATTCTTTAAGCCGCAGCAGCTCAGCCTGCGGATGATTGCGCTCCCATCCTTTGGGGATCGTTTTCAGCGATTCTCCTGCCCATCCCGGCGCGGCGGCTGCAAGTTTCGGGTCGTTGATGATTTCTTCAAATTCCTCGATGTTGTCAACAATTGCGTGACGCACCTTTTTCAACATCGGTGCGGGAGGCATCCACAGTCCGCCATACATTCCCGACGGAGTCAGCACTCCCGGCAGTCCCATGTGGAGATACCACGCGGCCATCTCGGCTTTGCGCCCGTAGCAGGAGATGGCAGCCGAGAAATAGAGCTTGTAGGGCGACTTGTCCTGCGAAAATCGGGTGTCGCGGTATATGCGGTAGGCGCAGGTCTTGGCCGTCTGTCCCGAAAGCCCCGGTTCCCAGACGGTCATCAGGTCAATCAGTCGGTCAAGGTCGGCAAGCCACATCGAGCGCAGCTCGTCAAATTCCTCCTTGTGGGCGGCAAACCATTCCCGGTCATTGTGCCTTGCAAGCTGCCGTAGGAAGTCATAAATGCGTGAAACGTAATATTTTGACATGTCGGATATTATAGTAGGGCCGCATAGTGGCGAATGTTATTTAGACGCTCCATGAATGAATTGTCGCGCTGTGCCATCTGCATATTGTATTTTAATTGCAGTTTCATCAGAGATTCAGCAGGGATGTCAAGAGCCGCCTCAATCATCATTGCGGTTGTGGTTGACATCGACCGCCGACCGTTCAAGAGGTCATTAAGTGCTTTATATGGCATATCAATCCGCTCGGCGAGCTGTCGCTGAGTAATGTTCCGGCTTTCGATTTCGTCTTTTAAAACCTCGCCGGGATGAGTCGGAGTGTATCCAAATCTTGTCTTTGCCATATTAATATAGTTATTTATAATGGTTTGATAATTCGATAATGTTACATACCGTCACCACTATCTCTGAAATGACCTTGGTCGTTTTTAGCTCTATTCTGTATTTATCGTTAACACGGACAGATTCCACCCCTGCTTTATCCCCGACTAAGACTTCATAGTTCAAGGAGTGGAAACGATACATATCCTCAACAGTCGATAACGACTCCAGCAGGTCTATTGTTTTACGATATTTCGCAATGACCTGAGGCTGAAACCGATGCTTTTTATCTGTGGTTTTGCCTTGAAGATACAGTTCTTCAAGATATGCCTTGTCAAATATTATTTCCATAGAGTTGGGATGACATTGCAAAAGTAATAAGAAAATTGCAGAAGTCCACAAATTTTGAGGATAAAATATAAGGCAAATTACTTGTTGTCGATGTCTTCCCACTCGGCATCGGAGACGAATGACTCCGATGAATAGGAGGTGCGGGTATTGGAGGTCTCGCCGGTAGAGGGGGAACTGTCGATTTCTTCAAAATCGATATATTCGCCCATGTCGCGGGTAAAAATCTTCGGGCGCATGGCGGCTGCATTGCGTGACCATCCGCCGGGACGCTCGTTGTATTGGTTATATCCTTGGTTATATCCTGTGCGGGCCTGATTGAAGAAGTCACGGGCCTGATTGCGGGCTTTGTGTACCGCGTAGGCCGTTTTTATGACAGGCCACAGTATGAAAAACAGTATTATGAGGAAAAGGAAAGTCAGCATTGGGACGTAAAAGATTGTTTGTGTTTAAAACGCCGCCGAGGTGTCAAATGTTGTGTTGTCACTCCGCGACTTTGGTGCGGTCGGCCGGAATCGAGATGACGAGATAGAAGATGATGGACCATGCTAATCCCGGAATCCCTTCAAAGATGACAAAAAGTACCGTCGCGATAATGACGGCATAGCGGCGCACGTTTTCGCGCCATGCAAAGTTCTTGAATTTCAATGAGAACATCGGTATTTCGCTCACCATCAGCAGCGACACGGCCGCGACGAGTATGAGTGTGACCCACGGGGCGGGGACGAGGTGCTGGTTCATCCACGCTACCGCGCCGGTCCAGAAAATCGCATTGGCGGGAATGGGAAGGCCGATAAACGAGGTTGTCTGACGGTCGTCCACGTTGAATTTGGCGAGTCGCAACGCTCCCATTACGGGGATAAACAGGGCAAAATAGGAAAGCCATCCGTTGCCTGCGGCAAGCATGGTGTTCATCACCAGCATCGCCGGAGCGATACCGAAACTGACGAGGTCGCTGAGCGAGTCGAGTTCTTTGCCGATAAGGGAATAGGCTTTTAACAAGCGCGCTGCGGCACCGTCACAGAAGTCAAACAGGGCAGCGGCGCCGATAAAAATGTAGACCCAGTAGGCCATCTCAAGTCCGCACATAGTCTCACCGAGATGAAACGAGCATATTGTCGCGGCGCAGCCCGATAGAAGATTAAGACATGTAATCGAGTTGGGAATCCAAGAGATAATGCGTCTGAGCATGGCTGTTATTGTTGTTTGAGGCGGCCCACCTCAGTGACACCCCCGGTGGTCTTGTCGCCAATGTTGACATAAATTTCGGCATCGAGGGGGAGGAAGATATCGACACGGGAACCGAATTTGATAAATCCCATGTGCCAGTCAATCGAGGCTTCGTCGCCCGGCTCCGCGTATGTTACGATGCGGCGTGCGACAGCCCCGGCAATCTGGCGGGCAACGATAATCTGCCCGTTGCGGGCACGGATGACGATTGTCGACCGCTCGTTTTCAGTGCTGGACTTGGGAAGATTGGCCGACATGAAACGGCCTGAATGGTGCTTTACTTCAAGCACTTCGCCGTCAATCGGAAACCAGTTGGCGTGAACGTTGAAAATGGTCATGAACACCGAGAGCTGGCGGCACCGGCATTTCAGCACTTCCGGCTCAAAAACTTCTTCAAGCGCGACGACCGTGCCGTCGACGCTTGATACAATGACATTTTCGCGGTTTCCGCGAAATGTGCGCAACGGGGAGCGGAAGAAGTTGAGGACGAGCAGATAAAACACAGCCGAGATAACGGTGAAAGTCACCGGCACGGCGACAGGGCGAATAAACATCCATGCCGACAGGTTGATGACAACCAATATCAGCATCAGAATGATGAGGATGTTGACGCCTTCGCGATGTAGCTTGACTTTCATTTAGTTATAGGGCGTAGTGATTATTGTAAGTTATCATGGGAGCAGAATGATTCCCGATATTAATGTGCAAAGATAATCAAATTTCACAATACCACAAAATCCACGCGCAAAATGCACACCAAAAAACATCGCAGTGCATGAATGAAAGCGACATAACAGGGGGGATTGGATTTGTTTGCCCAAGCATCGCGATTTATCGCGATTAAGAGGGTGTTTCTCTCCCGCTATTTCTTATTTTTTATCTGTTATTTGTTATCTGTTTCGGCGATGACCGGCCAGCCGTCGACCCACTTGATTTCGCGGAGGAACAGTTTGCTTGCGCCGTTTTTGCGCTTGTCATAGGCATGGGCGGCTATATACCACTTGCCGTCCCACTCGTAGACACTGCAGTGTCCCACTCCGCTGTAGCGCTCGCTCTCGCCGGCGAGGATGGTGCCGCCGCGCCGGGCCATGTCCTTGCCGTTGCGGTCAAGGTAGGGGCCTTCGATTTTTTTGCTGCGCCCTACAACTGTCTTGTAGTTGCTGCTCAGCCCGCGGCAGCAGAAGTCGTAGCTGGCAAAGAGGTAATAGTAACCGTCGTGACGAACGATGAAAGGTGCCTCGATGGCATTGTTGTTGGCCGTTTCCTGAAAATGAGCCACTGTCTCGGGATTGCGGCGGCGGGCAATGGTCTTGGGCCGGTCTGCGGGAGTCTTCATGTCTTTTTTCAGCTGGACGAGCTGTATGCCGTCCCAGAACGAGCCGAAAGTCATCCACGGGCGCCCTTTCTCGTCGATGATGACATTGGGGTCGATTGCGTTCCAGTCGTCTATGCCGGGTCGCGACCGGATTACCATGCCGAGGTCTTCCCACTTGTAGTCGGGCGACTGCGGGTCAAGGGTCTTGTTGGTGGCGACACCGATTGCCGAGATGTTTTTGTAGAAAGTCGAGCAACTGTAATATAGATACCAGCGGTCGCCGACTTTGATCACGTCGGGTGCCCATGTGTGGCCTTCATAAGAGGGTACCGGGCCTTTGGCCCATGCGGGAATCGGGTCGAGGGGTGCTTTTTCAATCTTCCATGTCTTCATGTCGGGCGACGACATCATGCCGATTCCCATCCCTGTCGTAAACATGTAGTAGCGGCCGTTTTCCCTTGCCATTACCGGGTCATGTACATCGGGGTCGGCCGGGTCAAACTCGGGACGTTGCCACTGGCGGGGTTTGGCCAGTGCCTTGAGGATGAAGTTGACGATGCCGCCGGTCGCCTGCTCGTGGTGTCCGTAGTAGGGGAATCCATGCTGTCCGCCCGGGATTACCATTGACTCGTAGTCGGCATATTTTTCGGCAGCATGGTCAAGTGTGCCGCCGGCGATAACCATGTCGTCGTCGCCGTAGACCATGAACACTTTGCCCTTGAAGTTGCCGATGGTGTCGAGCACGGCGAGACCGTTGATTGCGTCATAGTAGCCGCGGCCGAGTTTCATCCCCATCACATCCTGCGGGCGGTTGCCGTCTGCCTCGAAACGCTTGAGCATTGCGGGAGCGGTCTCGGGAATCAGCAGGGCGGGATAGACGAGGACGAGGGCCTTGAACATGTCGGGGTTGGCGGCGGCTGTCATGGCGGCGACAAGTCCCCCTTGGCTGCAACCGAGAAGGGCGACACGGGTCGAGTCGACGAAATCCCATGTCTTTACCTGCCGGGTAATATCCTCGACATTCTCCTTTTCGGTGAATATTGTCATGTCGGTGGTTGCACCGTCGCTTTGGCTGTGGTTGCCGCCGCCGCAGAAGTCGAAGATATAGCTCGCGACACCGCGCATGGCGAGGCTGCGTGCATAGTCCATAGGCTCATGGTGAGTGCCGTTATATCCGTGGGCCATGATGACGGTGGCCTTGCGCTGCTCGGGGGTGTTGGGAATATAAGCCTCGCCCCAGATGTCTTTTCCGTCGCGTGACTTGCAGTGGATTTCCCTGACGGTGTAAGGGTCGTTGCTGTCAGGGAAATTCTTGGCCTTCATCGTGTAGTCAGGGAAATCCTGCAAGTGGTTGCGCAGGAATATGTCGATGTCGGTACGGCGGTCCTTGAACTGCCATCCGAGCCATGCCCGCAACATGCGCGAGAATGAGCCGCCGAAAGGCTCGTCAAACGTGCCGCCGTGCCCGGCGCGGAGATGGTTGGCCATCGCGACCGGCACATTGTCGATGGCCTCGTAGTCGGCCAAGGCGTTACGGTAGGCGATGTCGCTTTCCCCGCCGATTAAGTAAAGTATAGGGCCGTGGAGGTCTTTGAGTGATTCCTTGCTTGCGCCGCCCATCTCGATGTCGCCCATTCCGGCATTGAACATTATGCAGGTCTTTACGCGCGGGTCGGCGCAGTTGGCCAGTGTCTGCGCGCCGCCGCAACTGTGTCCGCCCATAGCGACAAACTCGGTGTCGATAGCGTTGAAATAGGGACTTTTTTTGTCTCTGTTGTTTTTCTCGGCCCAGTCTACGGCTCGAATCATGTCTGAGGCAGGCGATTTTCCGAGCTGACGGTCGTTGATGCTGTCCTGCATCTCGCCGAGGGCTATAACGAAGTAGCCGTAAGATGCAAGGTCGTTGAGCATACGCTCGTAAGGAAGGGAGGTGTCGTTGCATGCCCCGTTGGCAAAGACGAGCAGCGGGAGCGCGCCTTCACGGGTTACAGCCGAGGGGATGTCGGCCGGGCGATACATTACATACCCCTGAAGGGTGGGTTCGGCAATAGCCTCGGCTTTGTAAGTGCCGCTTCCGCCATTGTCGATAATCTTGCGGGTCGGCGAGGCAAAAGCCGCAATGCATAGAATTGATGCGAGAAATGTGGTAATTGTCTGTTTCATGATTGGGCAAAGTTAGGTATTCGGCCGCAAAAAAAGGTAACTGATTTGCCAAAAAAGTAGGACAAAATGGCTATTTTTGTGATTTTAACGACAAAAACAGATGAAACCGATATTTTTGATAGGCTATATGGGGAGCGGCAAGTCCACTTTGGGCAACGCGCTCGCGCCGCTGACAGGGTTGCGATTTGTTGACCTTGACGACTATATCGAGTCGCGGGAAGGCATGAAAATTTCCGAAATTTTTGCATCACGCGGCGAGGCGGCGTTTCGCGACATGGAGCGTCAGGCCCTTGCCGAGGTGGCGGCGACGGAAGATGTCATCGTGGCATGTGGAGGGGGCACGCCGTGTCGTCCCGGCGCGATGGAGCTTATGAACGCCTGTGGCACGACTGTGTATCTCGACGCGTCGTTCCCGCGACTGCTTGAGCGGCTCAAAGAGGGGCGCGCCAAGAGGCCGCTGATTGCATCGCTCGACGATGAGGAACTGGCCCGTTTTATCACGTCGTCGCTTGAAACCCGCATGCCTTACTACTTGCTTGCATCCCGATCGTTTTCGAGTGACCGCTTGGAGGACGAGGAGCAGATTGCCGGGAGTTGCAACGAGTTCATTGCCCGGTTTATCGCCACGAAGCCTTGACCTTGCGGCTGATTGCCGCGATGTTCCCGAGGGTGATGAGCAGCGTTATCGCTACTCCGGTCAGTATGGCGGTCATGGGTGACGCGGGTGTCACGCCGATGGTTTCGAGTGGCTTGTCCCACATCCGCGAGGCGGTAAGCATGACGATGACGGCTGCGACAAGCACTGCGGCATTGGTCGCGGCGACGATGATGTAATAATAACGTGCCACCATTGACGGGGAATAACCCAGCTGCATGAGGTCGTGGATTTTGTCACGGTTTTTCTGCAACAGAAGGTAGATGCTCAGTGTGAGGATAAAGAACGCCAAGAGACTGATGACGGCGCCGATGGCGATTACGACGGTCGTTACCACCGAGAGGAAATAGGCGGCGCGGCCCGAGTCCACTTTGTCGCCCGCGACCTCATATCCGTGCTGTTCCATGTAGGCTTTTGCCCCGGGGTCGCCGGGGCGGGTCAGCTCGACGATGAGGCGCGAGGGACGCGGCAGGGGGCCGTCGGCAAATGTCGCGTTGGCCCATGTCATGAAACTCTCGGGGACGGCGATGGTGTTCAGGCGTGACGAGAACCCGACGATGCGGGCGTTGACCCACTGCTGCCGTCCCGCCCCGCTCAGCGACAGCCGTAGCGGAATCATGCCGATTACCTCCTCGCTCACCTGCGGCATCCCGCGGGATGCGGCAAAGCCGAAGTTGTAGAGTGTCAGATAGTCTTTGGAAATAACGACCGGCACCGGCTCGCCGCTGCCGGGGGTGTAATCCCAGTCGCGCGGGGAGACATCGAAATATTCCGTCGGGATCGATTCGAGAAACAGCGCGGTCGACAGGCTGCGTCCCGCCATGTCGACCGAAGCATAGACGTTGAATGCCGCTGCGGTGAACTGTCCCACGCGCCGCGCCCACGGTTGAGCCTCGATGTCGGCAATCTCGGCCGTGGAAAAGTCGGCATTTTCCCCTTGTCCGAGGAAATCGCCCAGTCCCGTCACGCGCTTTGAGATGATGGAGTAGTCGCGCGAGATAAACGAGTCGTTGCCGCCGCTGTAGGTGCTGTTGAGGTCGTTGTAGAATTTTACGGCGGTGAGTATGATGGCGAGGCCCACAAAGTTGGCCAGTGCGTAGCCAATTATCTGTCCGGCACTGATGTTGCGGCGAAGTAGCCGCCAAGCGATGTTTGCCATTATAGATGAAGTACGGTAAAGTTCTTGATGTCGATGTTGTTTCCCACCGATGTGGCGATTATCGCGGCCCTCTGCCGGGTGGTTTCCTCGTCGATGAGGGCGGCGACGGTCGAGTTGTTGCGCGCGTCGAGGTGGCTGACCGGCTCGTCGATGAGCAGGAAGTCCATCGGCTGGCACAGGGCGCGCACGATGGCGACGCGCTGCTGCTGTCCCACCGAGAGTTTTCCCGCCTCGACACCGGCCTTGTCGGCAATCCCGAGGCGGTCGAGCATGGCGGTTATTTCGGCGGCGGTCTTGAAGTCGGTCAGACGGTTTTTGACAAGGATGTTTTCCATCGCCGTCAGTTCGGGAAACAGGCGCATTTCCTGTGGCAGATAGGCAAGCGAGCGGCATCGCAGCCGGGTCCATTGGGCGATGGAGAAGGAACTGATGTCGGCACCGTTTATTAATATGTGTCCCTCGTAGTCGTTGCGGCTGCCGTAGATGAAGGCACACAGCGACGATTTTCCCGCGCCGCTCCGAGCTTCGACGAGGTATCGGCCGGGACGGTCAAACTCGACATGCCCGAGCCACACCTGCGAATCCCTGACGGGCGGCTCCTTCTCGCTCCCGGCAAATACCCGAGGCAACGCCTTGTCAAGGGTTATAGTGTCAATTCTGTTCATTTAGTGAAAAATTTTCAATTTTCACTCAGAAATTACATTGCCGCCTTGATGATGGCGGGGAGGATGTCGTCGTTGGTGCCGTTGAGTTTCACCGCGCCCTTGACATTGTCAGTGTTGACTTCGGCCACGATGTTGATTCCCCATGCGGGAGCTGAGGGGTTGAGAAGGCGCATCGACGGGATGTCAAAGTACAGGCCGCCGTTCTTGTTGACAAAATCCTTGGCGAGGCCGTTCTGGCGGTTGGGCGAGAACGGGCGGTTGGCCACGGCGAGGTACCCGTCGATGTTGCCCGCATAGAGCGACACGTCAGGAGTCATCCGGGCGCTCATCACTCCGTCCTTGTCCTCGCTGAACGGAATACCGTAGCGCGACATCATGTCGCGGGCCGTGGAAAGAGCCTCGTTGACCTTGGTCTGAGGCATGTGGATCATGGTGATGAACTGCCATGAGTCATAATCGTCAAACGAGCTGTCGGGCGACGCTCCGGCGGCAATCATCACCGTGCCGTCGATTGACTTGATATAGGGCGACAGGATTCCCATCACGCCGCGCGCCTGAACGCCGCCGAGCGTGCTGATGGCTTCGATAATGCCGTCCCAGTTGATCTCGGGGGTGCATCCGGCAAGTGCGACAAAGTTGGTCGCATCGGGAATATAGGAAAGTACCGCCGGATTGATGGCCTGCAGCTCATTGACTTCGACAATGTCGCCGTCGGCTTTGAGCGCGTGTCCCTCAAACGTTATCTCTTTTTCCTCGACGTTAATCCCGACAGTGCCCCACACGTCCAGAAGTTCGGCCGGGGTTCCGTTGTGCCCCATTGCTGCGGCGGTATTGCCGGCGATGTTGATGGTATAATCTTTGTCAAGGAACTGCTTGATTCCAGCGAGGTCGGCTATGGACTGCTTTTTGGCGTCGGCCTCCATTGCCTTGACTGTCGAGATGATGCTCTTGACATCCCTGTTTTCCATCGCCCATCCCTGCTTGGCGTTGAAAATCATGGAGAACTTGCCGGTTTCCACGGTGTTGTAGCCATCTTCCTTGGAGACAGACTTGCCGTTTTTCTCAAGTACTTCGGTAAGTGCCTTTTCGTCCTTGACCTCGAAAGTGATGACTTGTCGGCCTGCGGCGGTCTGAACGACTATCACATTATCGAGGTCGACCCCTTCGGCCACGTTGCTGAAGACTTCGAGAATTTCCGACGGGGCATCCTTCCAGTAGTCGGGGGCAACCACTTCGGTTCCCTTTTTCTCAAAACCTGCCCGTTCAAACAGCTCGGTTACGTCGATACGCACCACAGCGGCAACATTGGCGGGAATGGTGTCAGTCAGTTCGGCCTCGTGGGAGCACCCGGTCATCCCCAGCATCGCGATAGCTGCCACGGCGAGGGAGAAGATGTAATTCAGTTTCATCGTTTAATAGTATTTGATTTACTTTGATGCAAATGTAACAATTATTGTTGTATAATTGATTGTAAAACCGTATTTTTGTGTGATAAATGTAATAATTCTAAAAAATGAAGATTGCGGTATTCGGCAAGCGCAGGCAGAGCGAGGAGGATTTCTGCCGGTTGGTGAAACTTTTTGAACGGCTGTCGTGTGACGATGTGGAATGCATTGTCGAGAAACGGTTTTACGACGCGCTGACCCGCGCCCTGCGCGTGGAAATTCCTGTCGCCGGACTCATTTGCCCCGACAGTGACTGGGATGCCGATGCTGTGCTGAGCATCGGCGGCGACGGTACGCTGCTGCGCACCGCCCGCGCCGTGGCCGACAAGGAGATCCCCATCGTCGGGTTCAATACCGGCCACCTCGGGTTTCTCGCCGAGGAGATGCTCGACGATGCCCCGGCGATGGTCGACCGCCTCGTCGCGGGCGACTATGACGTGGACGAGCGTTCCCAGCTGTGGGTCACTGCCGAGTCGGGCATACCGATGACCGACTGGCCTTTTGCGCTCAACGAGGTCGCGGTGTTGCGTCAGGACTCGGCCAATATGATTTCGGTCGACACGCGCCTCGACGGGATGCCGGTGGCGACTTATCAGGGCGACGGACTGATTATTTCGACCCCGACCGGAAGTACGGCCTACAATCTTTCGGTCGGCGGCCCGATTGTCGAACCGTCGGCTCCGGCATGGGTGCTGTCACCCATCGCGCCCCATTCGCTTACAATGCGCCCGCTCGTCGTGAGCGACAGCCGTGTGATTGCAATTTCGGTCGACACCCGCAGCGACTTCTACCGCGTCAGCCTTGACGGCCGCACTGTCACGCTGCCGCGCGAGGAGCGCATTATTATCGCCCGCGCGCCGTTTGTCACCCGCATTGTCCACGCCGCGCGGCACAATTTCTTTGACACGCTGCGCAACAAGCTGTTGTGGGGAGTCAGCAAGAGGTGAAAAACACTTTCGTCGACAACGATTTGGGCGAGGTGACCGTGACGGTGCGTCGCGGGACGAGCCGCGCCTCCATCCGCCGCCGCAACGGGCGGTGGTGGCTCATTCTGCCCCCCGAGGCCGACGCGCAGGCGGTTTTCTCATGGATTGAGGAGATAAAGCCGCGATTGCTGAAAAAGCTCCCCGGCAAGGGATTGTTTTCATTTGACCGCGCGATAATAATGGGGGAGGGGTCACGGTCGCCCCACCGCGTGACTTTCGTCCGCTCGGCTCGTGCGGCTGCAAGCGAGGTCTTTGCGTCGGTGGGTTCAAGTGAGACAATTGTGCATGTCGGTTCCGGGGTCGACATCGAGGACTCCGACGTGCAGGGGCGCATAAGCCGTATGCTCGCCGCTGTCGCCTATAAGGTCGCACTTTACATACTTCTGCCCCGTGCCCGTGAGATTGCCGAGGCGGTGGGGGACGCGCCCGCGGCATGGGAGATTTCGCGCGGCCATCACACCCTCGGCCGTTGCTCGTCGCGCCGCGTCATCGCGTTGTCATGCATGTGTGTTTTTCTGACCCCCGAGTTGCGCGACTATATCGTCTGTCACGAGTTGGCCCATCTGAGGGAGATGAACCACTCACCGAGGTTCCATGCCATCTGCGACACCTATCTCCAAGGACGCGAAAAGTCCCTCGCCCTCGCCCTGACACGGTTCCCGTGGCCGGTGGACAGGTGAAGACAAATGACAACTAAAAAATATCAGATAACAAATAGCAACCGATGCCATGACCGGCAGCCATGCCGCCGTAAAATCCAGCTGATGTAACCATACCACAAGCTGCCCGCACCTAACGGCGCGGTTGCATGTGGCTAACGTTGACACGCGGCTACACCGCGTAATCGGCGGCTCTGCCGCTGACGATGGACAGCGGCGTTAAGGTAGTGACATTGCGATATATCGCGCCCCTACAATCCCTCTCGCTGTCTATCGTTAGTTGCATAGCTTCTTGGCTGGGAATAACCGAGCAGGGCGCGATGCTCTCTTGCGTCGCGCCCTGCCGGGTTGTATTGGAAACGGCCGGTGGAAGCTCATGAATGAACCACCGTGTTTCCGGGAATCATCTTTAACCTCTTGGGATTATTTTACCACCACTTTGGCTACCTTGCCGCCTTGACGACGGATGTAGAGACCGGGTGTGGCATTTTCGGGGTTGATCTTCACGCCTTGGAGGTTGAAATATTCAGCCTTGCCATCGACAACGTCAGCACCGATTTCGTCAATGGCAGTGGGGATGTTCTTGACAATTTCGATGGGCTGGAACTGATAGGTGCCTTTATATGCTCCAATTACGCCTGTTACGTCGTAAGTCGCACCTTCTTCAGGGGTGAAAGTGAGATTGAACTGGTTATACATGGGAGCATCAATTCCGTCTTTATCTGTAACCGTAAAATTCTTGTCCTGTGCGGCAGCGACGATTGAGACTCCTGACATCGAAACGAAATGGAAGAAATTATTTTCATTTACACCTGCTGCTGTGATTTCAGTTGCCTCGACAGGTGTGCCGACAGTTGTTTCTCCGACAGTTACGGGGATGATTTCGGGTAATTTAGAAGCTGCATAGATGGTAAATGTCGCAGTCATGCCATTGATGACATCTCCGTTTTGATAATCAGGCAGAGTGATGTTGTTCTGATTGAAGACAAGCGCATAGTTATTGTCAGCATCTTTTACATATACATTCTTCCCGTTCTTATAAATTACAGTCAGCGGGCAGGTAATCTTGAATGTGCCGGTCTGTGACCATTCGGTCCAGTTTTCGAGAGTGTTTTTCTTTTCAATGACTGTAAAAGTTTTTGAGGCGATGTTGCTCTTGTCTTCGCCATTGATAGCGATAGCCTTTACTGTAGCGGTTGCAGTAAGCTCGAAAGGAGCGTCATATTTCTGCGAGTCGGCGGTAGGTTCGTCACCATTAATTGTGTAGTAGATGTCGACACCCTCGGTTTCGCATGAAATAGAAACCATGTCGTTTTCGTCAATCGAGATTTCGGGTGTGGCTACTGTGGGAGGGGTAACAGAACCTTCGATAAATTCAATTTTTATTGATTTGATTTCAAATGCACCGTTACCAGTTTTTGCGGTATTGGTATTTGATACTTCAATTTTGAATTCTCCGGACAAGTTGAGGCCACTGGCTGTATAGGCTGATGAATTTGCTTTTGTGGCTAATGAAATGGTTGTACTATTGTTGATTTCTATATCAGTTCCGCCAATAGATATTGAGCCGGTATAAGTAGCTTTGCCTGTCTGCCACATTTCAATCGAAATGCCGGTTATTGTTCCGGGAATGCTATTTGTGGAGATAGTTACTTTTGAGGCCGGATTTTTAGCCGCTCCGATTTGTGAAGCAGCATTAGTACCGTCAAAATTGAAATATTCGTTTGCGATCCAGTCTACGGCTAAGTTCCATTCCACATTGTTAAAAGTTGTTTTTCCTGTGGTGGTAAAATAATTTCCCGTACCTTTTACAAAGGTATATTCATATGGACTTGTAATACCTTGGGCATTGGATGTTGAACCCAATGCAAGTAAGCATGAAATAAAGAGTAAAAACTTTTTCATACGCGAAAGATTAAATAGATTGGTGTTATATGTTAAAGTGATAGATGACGTGTTTTTGTGGATGTAGGATGGTAATGGCATGTGGGAGGGTGCTCCCGATGTCCCAAGGCACACCGCAAGTGCAAAATTACACAGAATTTAAGAAATTACCCCCCAATTACTTAAATTATGTTAAAGAAAAGAAATAGACCTATTTTCTTCCGAAGTCAGCGGGAATTTCACCCCATTGGGGGGTGTCCCATGTCAGGATGGGGTTGGTGAAGGTGTTGTTACGGAGCCACTCGTTGGCGTTGTTGAGCAGGCGGAAAATCTCGGTGTTCTGCGCCGTCGGGGCGAGGGTTGTCTTGGCCACGCGGTTGCGCACCCATGCGCGAGCCGTGCGGCTGTCGCTGTAAATCGGAATGTCGGGACGGCCCCGGCGTTTCAGCAGCGCGAGGGCGTGGACGATGGCGAGGTATTCGCCGATATTGTTGGTGCCGCCCGGCAATGGGCCGACGTGGAAAATGCGCTGCCCTGTGCGCACCCACACGCCCTGATACTCCACCGGGCCGGGATTGCGCGAGCAAGCCGCGTCGACGGCGATAGCGTCGAGGGTGATGCCGGGAATAGCGGCATAGTTGACGACAGGATTGGCGTCATGTGAGGCGATGGCTTTCAGGATTCCCATCTCCTGAACCGGGTCGCCGCGATAGGCCTCGACGGCGGCCTCCTGCGAGTCAAAACTTTTGTAACGGGCGTCGGGGTAGCCTTTCACCTGTAGCTGGCATTCCTCCCACGAGTCAAAGACTCCGGTCGCATAGCCGTTCCACACGACATAAAATTTTCTTCTCGGTGCCATCAGCTCAAAGTCAGATAAATGGATATGTCAACGTTGCGCATCCCGAGTCGGCGCGCGATCACAGGGTTGACGACCTGCCCGAGGAAGGTGTAGGTGGCACACTGCAGGCCGGGGAGCATGCGCATGGCGTTGGCGGCTCCCTCACACGATACAATCGATGTCATCAGGGTCATGAAAGTGTTGCTGAGCGCCATCGCGGCAGTGCGGGCAACGGCACTCCCGGCGTTGATAAAGCAGGCGCGCCCCTTGCGTCCCTCGGTGGCCTCCATAGCCGAGGCCCGGGCGAGGTCGATGGCGTCAAGCGAGGGGAAGGCTGTGCCGCCGGGGGAAGTGAGGTCAAAAATGAGCACTCCTTTCTTCATCGTGTCGACCATGCCGGCATCTACCTTGAACGGCTGCGCGGTGGGGGTGACGACAACCACGTCGGCACTGCGCAGGGCGGCATCGATGACCTTGGGGTGGATGGCCGAGGTGATGGCCCACGGCCCGAGCGACTGGGCGGCGTGGCGCAGACGGTACACGTCGTTGTCAAACATTCTGACCGTCGAGCCGAGCCCCATAGCCGAGCGGGCGGCGGCACACGCGGCAATGCCCGAGCCGACGATGGTGGTCTCGCAGGGGATGATGCCGGCGATGCCGCCGAGCAGGATTCCCTTGCCCCGGGTAGTGTCGGCAAGGAGCGACGAGGCGATTGCCATCGATGCGCGGCCGTCGATTTCGGCAAGAATGTCGGCAAACGGGGTGTGTCCCTTGTCATCCTCGATGATGTCGATGGCGATTGCCGTGATGTGGCGGGCAAGGAGAGCCTTGACGGCGGCAGGTTTCTGAGCCTCGGGGTGGAGGAGGGTCAGCAGCATGGCCCCTCGGCGCATCTTGGCGATGTCGGCGGTGTCGGCCGGCGCGAGGTGGATGACGATGTCGCAGCCGAGAGCCGCGTCGCGGTCGGTCACGGCAGCTCCGGCACGGGCATACCTGTTGTCAGAGTAATGGATGCAAGCCGCTGCGCCCTGCTCGATGTTGACGCGGAAACCGCGCTCGACGAGCATGTTGACCGCCTCGGGGGTGAGGGGGAAACGCCTCTCGCTTCGATTGTTGCAGGCGGGGAGGCCGATGGAGGGCATGCGCCGCTCGCAGCACACCGGACACGGCTGCTCCTGCGGGGAGATTTTATCTTTACTCAGTTCACGGTTCATAGCGCAAAGGTAAGAAAAAATAAAAAATAACAGGTAAAAAATAACAAATAGCTGCTCTACCGGCGAGGGAGGGATTGTCGGAGCGCGGTGTAGTGGTAATTTCGTTGAGCCCGCAGGGCGATATTGTGTTAAACCCCGTATGGAGCGCAGCGGAATGCGGGGAAAGGGGAAAGAAGCTGCTCTCTAAAGTCAGAGTCCGTAGGGCGATGTGGTGGTAACCGCCTCATTACCATCACATCGTCCTACGGGCCAGTTTGCAATGCGAATTGTAGGGGCACGATTTATCGCGCCCGGGAACTGATAACGCAAATCAACTGATAGATAGTATATTGCATATTTTAGCTATGGGTGCGATAAATCGCAATGTCACTGACTTAATGCCGCGTGTCAACGTTAGCCACAACGACTTTCTGCATTTGCAATCTGATAAGATTGCCACCTTGAATAGCCGTGGGTTGTGTTACGCAACCCACGGGAAAAGAATGCGCACAATAGAATCTGAAAGATTCTTCAACCATCGCAAAGGTACACCTCTCCGAGGTGTATTGGGGTATCGTGTGTGGTAGTCCCCATGTGTAGCCACATGGGGTTTAGCGAGGGTGCACCCCGAGGGGGTGCGTAGAGATGTTTTACGCGTGGCCTCGCTGCGGGTGCGATAAATCGCAATGCCGCTGACTTAACGGTATAATTGCATGGATAAATCGGTCACAACGCCCTCTGCGGGTCACAACATCGCTAATGGGGCGACATTTCTACCCGGTACAACATCGCTAATAAGAGCGGCATCGCCGCCGATTGCGCGGTGTAGCCGCGCCTTAACGTTAGGCCCATGCAAGCGCGCCTTTAGGTGCGCGCCGCTTGGGTTTTCTACGTTTTCTGTCCGGAATCGGCTACATCGTAGCCGGTCATTCCATCTCAAGACCGGCAGCTATGCCGCCGTAAAATCAGATATGCGCTATTGACCACAAGCTGCCCGCACCTAACGGCGCGGTTGCATGTGGCTAACGTTGAGACGCGGCTACACCGCGTAATCGGCGGCACTGCCGCTGACTCAGGGATCCTGCAGCCGCGGAGCGGCGAGGCCATGCGAAACCCCACGCCTTGGCGTGGGGAGGGTGGTGCCTATGAGATGTCTCAACGTCGGAGACGTGGGCCTATGGTCGCAACCATAGATTCGCATCTCCGATGCTTTCTCGTATGTTTCGCCTCCTGCCCCACGCCGAGGTGTGGGGTTTCGCATGGCTTCGCGGCTGCACGGCACTCCGGCTATCATCTTCACTCAGGCGTTGCCTGAGTCTTCACCCTTTACTTTTCTCTGTTCACTATATCTCACTATATCTCACCCTTCTCCATAATTCACCTTTCACTGTCTCGTTGTAATAATTTGTCGCATTAATCCGTTATGTAATAGATGAAATGTCTTCGTTACATATTGCTCTCGCTCATGGCTGTGGCCGCAATTGCTGCCGCCGGACAGAATCTCAATGACAAGCTGATGAACCGCCCGTATGCCGACCTGCGCAAGTGGCATCTCGGCTTCTCGGTGGGGGTTCACACGCAGGATATTTCCTTTACCCACAGCGGCTTTGTCAGTGGAAACGGCAACGAATGGCGCATGGACCAGCCGTCGTTCTCGCCCGGATTCTGTGTCAACGGCCTGATTGACTATCGTCTCAGCACCTATTTCAGCCTGCGGTTCACCCCGGGCATGTATTTCGGCAACCGCGACATCAAGATGCTCGACACGGCGACAGGGGAGACAGCGTCGCAGAACATCAAGAGTGCCTATGTCGTGCTGCCGGTCGACCTGAAATGCGCGGGTATGCGCTACCGCAACTCGCGGCCGTTCCTGACGGCGGGAGTCATGCCGGCGTTTGACGTGGCGAAAAAGACGAGCGACTATCTCAAACTGAAATCGGGCGACATCTACCTGACGGTGGGGCTCGGCTGCGATTTCTATCTTCCCTATTTCAAGTTCAACCCCGAAATCAAGTTCTGTTTCGGACTGACCGACCTGCTGGTGCATGACCGCCCCGACCTCGTGGACGAACCGGCAAAGTTCAACATCACGCGCTCCCTGTCAAAGGCCGTGTCGCGCATGGTCGTGCTGACTTTCTACTTTGAATGATTCCGCGATGAGATATACACATATTATATATATAGCGATTCTGGCAGTCGTTTTTGCCTTGCCGACACGCATGAGCGGGCAGACCGACGCGCAGATGACGCAGTATTTCGCCCTGCCGACCTATTACAACCCGGCGGCCGTGGGCGATACCGACTATCTGCGCATCCGTGCCGGTGCGCGACTGCAGTGGGTGGGCATCGACAACGCCCCGACAACCTTTCTCGCCACGGGCGACATGCCGTTCAAGTTCCTCAACAAGAAATTCGGCGTCGGATTGCTTATGCAGCAGGAAAGCCTCGGCCTCTACAAAAATCTGACAGTGGGGGCGCAGCTCGGTTACAAAATCAACCTTTTCAAGGGGGTGCTGACAGCCGGTGTTCAGGTCGGGCTCATCAACGAGACCTTCAAAGGCTCGGAGGTGTACATCCCCGACGATGATGACTACCATCAGGGGACTGACGAGGCCATCCCGATGAACGACGTGGCCGGCAACGCCCTCGACCTCGGGATAGGCGCATATTACACCCACCGCTATTTCTGGGCCGGACTCTCGATGACCCACGCCAACTCGCCGACGGTCACATTCACCGCCGAAGGCTCCACGGGCGGCTCGACAGGCACCGAGGGCGAAAGTGCTAAAAATTATGAATTTCAGGCTCCCCGCACCCTCTATTTCATGGGCGGCAGCAATATTGCGGTAAAAAACACGTTATTTGAAGTGATACCGTCTTTTCTCGTAAAAAGCGATTTTACATTCACCGGTTTTGACGTGACATGCCGCGTGCGCTACAACAAGTTTCTCACCGCCGGTATCGGCTACCGCTACAACGACGCGGTTTCAGCCATGCTGAGCGCGGAAATCAAAGGGTTCTTTATCGGCTACAGCTATGATTACCCCACGACCGAGATTGCCAAAGCCTCGTCGGGCAGCCACGAAATCGTAGCCGGTTACAGGCTGAAACTCGACTTTTCAGAGAAAAACCGTAATAAACACAAGAGCATCCGAATAATGTAACTGTATGAAAAAGATTATCTATATTCTCCTCACTGTTGTCGCTGTCATGGCAGTCGCATCGTGTGCTTCCTCCTCCCGCAGCTCGGCAGGCGGCGAAGTCACCGGCGTGGGCGCGACCTCGTGGGCCGAACCCACCCCCTACGGGATGGTGCTCGTGTCGCGCGGCTCGGTCAAGATGGGCCCGCAGAAAGCCGACAGCGCATGGAACCTCCGCGCCGACTCGCGCGGGGTGTCGGTCGACGCCTTCTGGATGGACGAGACCGAAATAACCAACTCGAAATACAAGCAATTTGTTTTCTGGGTGCGTGACTCCATTATCCGCGAGCGTCTTGCCGACCCGGCCTACGGCGGCAACGAGGAATTCAAAATCGAGGAAGACCGCGAAGGAAACCCCGTGACCCCCCACCTCAACTGGAACAAGCCGATTCCGTGGCGCAACCCCAACGAGGACGAGGCCCGCGCAATCGAGAGTCTCTACAAGACCAACCCCATCACCGGGGCGCGCGAGCTTGACCCCGAGCAGCTCAACTACCGTTACGAAATCTACAACCACACCGAGGCCGCGCGACGCAAGCACCGCCTTGACCCGCGCCGCCGCGAGTATAACACCGACCGCCCGACTCCCACCGATGTCCCCGTGATTTCCAAGGACACCGCCTATTTCAACGACGAGGGTGAAATCGTGCGCGAGACCGTCACCCGGGGACTCACGGGCGAATATGATTTCCTCAACACCTACATCGTCAACATCTACCCCGACACGACGGCGTGGATCAATGACTTTGACAACGCCTACAACGAGCCTTACGTCCGTCTCTACTTCTCCCACGGCGGCTACAACGACTACCCCGTGGTCGGCGTGAGCTGGGAGCAGGCCAACGCATTCGCCAACTGGCGCACCGACTACCTGCGCCGCTCGCTCGGCAAGGAGGGCGTGTATGTCGAGCCTTACCGACTGCCGACCGAGGCCGAGTGGGAATATGCCGCCCGTGCCGGTAACAGCGACAATATCTACCCGTGGGAAGGAGACCTGCCGCTGACCGAGGAAAAGGGGTGTTTCTATGCCAACTTCAAGCCTCAGGAGGGCAACTATGTTCAGGACGGCCAGCTGATAACGTCGCGGGTGGGCACTTATACCCCCAACGATTTCGGCCTGTATGACATGGCGGGCAACGTCAGCGAATGGACCTCGACGGCTTTCACCGAGAGCGTGGGGAAACTGACAAGCGACCTCAATCCCGAGTATCGCTACGATGCCGCCATCGAAGACCCCTACAAGATGAAACGCAAAATCGTGCGCGGCGGCTCGTGGAAAGATGTCGCCCACAATATCCGCAGCGACCTGCGCATGTGGGAATATCAGAACGAGCAGCGTTCCTATATCGGATTCCGCTGTGTGCGCACCCAGATCGGTTTTGCCAAGGGTACCAAAGCTAAAAAATAAGACCAAAACTCATTTTTCTTGACCACAATGGAAAAAACGACAATAAAAGAACGCGTGAGCCGCATGATGACATGGGAAGGGGGTCAGCGACTCTTTAACTTTGCCTACAGTATCGGCGCGGCCATCGTCATCTGGGGCGCGCTGTTCAAGATTCTCCACCTTCCCGGCGGCAACCTGCTGCTGTCGATAGGCATGGGGACCGAGGTGCTGATGTTTATCCTCACCGCGCTTGACCGTCCGCCGCGCGAATATCACTGGGAGGATGTGTTCCCCGCGCTCAATTCCCGCAATCCGGAAGATCAGATAAGCGGCGGTATGGGCGGCGGAGGTGTCGTTGTCACCGGGGGCAATGCCGCTCCGGGCACCGTTGTCGAGGGAACTGCCTCGCGCAATGCCGTCGGGATTCCCGCCGGTGTGAATCTGAGCGAGGATGACACCCGGTCGCTGAGCGAGAGCATCGCCCGCATGAACAGCGCCGCCGAGCAGCTTTCCAAAATGGCCGAGCTGACAACCGCCACGCAGGACTATCTCACGCAGATGTCCGCAATCTCGGCCCAAATGCAGCAGTTGCAGGAGACCACCCGCTCCCTTAACGAGGTCAGCGCCGTGCTTCTCGACAGCTATCGCGCCATTACCGAGAACTCGGCCGACGTTACCGCCAACTCGCGCGGCTACATCGAGCAGATGAACGACCTCAACCGCAACATCGGCGGTCTCAATACCATCTATGAAATCCAGCTCAAGAGCGTGTCGTCGCAGCTCGACTCCATCGACCGCGTCAACCGGGGCATCAAGGATATCCGGGATATGTATGAAAAAAGTGCGTCGCAGAGTGCCCGCTATTGCGAGGAAACCGAGAAGATGGCGCGTTACATGCAGCAGCTCAACCAAGTGTATGAAAAGATGCTCCACGCGATGACCGTCAACATGTATCGCCCGATGATGAACGACATTCCCGGCGCAGCCTCGTCGGGCGCGGCTAATCTTTAAAGAAATCACAACAGAATGGCAGAATCAGTAGTCAGGCTCTCCCCGCGTCAGAAGATGATAAACCTCATGTATATCGTCCTGACCGCCATGCTTGCCCTGAACGTGTCGAGCGATGTGCTCGACGGTTTTGTTCAGGTCGAGGACGGACTGGCGCGTACCAATGCCAACGTGCACCGACGCAATGACGCGATATATTCCCAGCTCGACGCATTCACCGAGCAGAACCCCGAAAAAGGGCGTCAGTGGCTCAACAAGGCCACCGAGGTGAGGTCGCGCTCGCTTGAACTGTATGCCCTCATCGACTCGCTCAAGATGGCCATTGTCCGTCATGCCGACGGCGAGGATGGTGACCCGACCGACATTCAGCGTCGCGACGATCTTGAATCGGCTGCGGTCGTGATGCTCTCGGGCGGCGACAACGAAGGCGAGCGACTGCGCCACGCCGTCGACGACTATCGCGTGTTTGTCACATCGCTTATCCCCGACTCGACCAAGCGCGCAAGCATCGAGGCCGCCCTGTCCACATCGCCATATCGCCGCCCCGGCACTGTCGCCCCTCAGAAATGGGAGGAGGCAAAGTTTGAAAACCAGCCCGTGGTTGCCGCCGTCACCCTGCTGACCAAGCTCCAGAACGACGTGCGCTATGCCGAGGGCGACGCGCTGACCAATCTCCTGTCGATGGTCGACGCGGGCGACGTCAGGGTCAACGAAATCAACGCATTCGTCATCCCGCAGTCGCGCATGGTCATGCGTGGCGGCAAATATTCGGCCAACATCGTCCTTGCCGCCGTCGACACCACCGCGCGCCCTGTCATCTATATCAACGACAAGCCGCTGGCCGACGAGCACGGCCTCTACGAGTTCCAGACATCCTCGACCGGAACCTTTGACTACTCGGGATACCTCGAAGTGGCCCACGGCGACGGCACCACCACCCGCCATCCGTTCTCGTCGAGCTATGTCGTGATGGAACCCACCGCGACCGTCTCGGCCACGATGATGAACGTGCTGTATGCCGGCATCAACAACCCCATCGGCATTTCGGTGCCCGGCGTGCCGATGAGCGCGGTCAGTGCCACGATGACCAACGGCACCCTGTCGCGCAACGGCGACTCGTGGATTGCCAAGCCGTCAAAAGTAGGGGAGAATGCCACAATCACCGTCACCGCCACCATCGACGGCTCGTCGCAGACGGTCAACACCTCGACATTCCGTGTGCGCAAGCTCCCCGACCCTGTGGCATTCATCACCTTTACCGGGCAGAACGGGCAGCCCGAGCGTTACAAGGGTGGCAAACCCATCTCCAAGACCACCCTCCTCGCCGCCCCGGGCCTCGATGCCGCGATTGATGACGACATGCTCAACATCGACTTCAAGGTGCTCGGTTTCGAGACAGTGTTCTTTGACCAGATGGGCAACGCTATCCCCGAGGTGGCCCAAGGGGCGCAGTTCTCGCAGCGTCAGAAAGACCAGTTCCGCCGATTGTCGCGCGGCAAGCGTTTCTACATCTCGCGCATCCGCGCCATCGGTCCCGACGGTATCGAGCGCACCCTGAACCCCGTCGAAGTCATAGTAAACTAACCTCTTGTCCCCTCTCAATATATTGTCATGAACATGAAACATATAATCCGATACATAGTGCCGTTGCTGGCCCTGATGGCATTCTGCCTCCCCGCCGAGGCTCAGGAACAGTCGTCAAGCGCGGGCAGCGTGGTGCGCCGCCGTGGCGACAGCGACCGAGGCAAAGCCGCCTCGGCCACAGGTGTGACCCGACGCATGCAGTCGTTCTATGAAGACGAGCCTATCAGCGACTCTGAGTTGCAGTGGATGCGCGTCATGTACCGCCAGCTCGACCTGACCAAGGATGCCAACGGCGCGCTTTATTTCCCCGACGAGCCTGTCGACGGGCAGGAGAACCTGTTCCGCATCATCATGCGCCTGCTTGCCAATGACGAGCTTGCCGCCTATGAATATCTCGACGGGCGCGAGGTGTTTACTGACAACTACCGCATCAAGGTGCGCGACATGCTCGACCGTTTCCACATCCTTTACACCGATGCCAAGGGGTCGACCGAAAAACGTCCCAAGTTCGCTATCGATGAGGCCGACGTGCCTGCCTCGGAGGTGCTTACCTATTATATAATAGAGAAATGGGAATTTGACAAGCGTTCCAACCGTATGCGCACCCGCATCGAGGCCGTCTGCCCCGTCCTTCACCGCTCGGGCGACTTTGGCGGCGAGGCTGTGCGCTACCCCATGTTCTGGGTGAAGTATGACGAGCTGCGCCCCTACCTCTCAACCCAGAATATTTTCACCGACGATGACAACAACCTTGCCACATGTACCTATGACGACTATTTCCAGCTCGGCCTCTATGACGGTGAGATTTACAAGACACGCAACCTCAAAAACAAGTCGCTCATGCAGCTCCATCCCGACCCCGAGGAGATGAAACACGCGCAGGACAGCATTCAGAACCGTCTCGATACATTTGAGGACAAGCTGTGGGTGCCTTCACTCGCCGAGCTTGAGGCCCGTCGCGAGGCCAAGGAGAAAGCCGAGGAACTCGCGGCCGCAGGTGCTGCCGGGGAGGATGTTGCGGCTGAATCGGTATCATCGGTTAAGAAAGAGCGTCCGTCGCGCTCATCCCGCACCAAGCGAGGCTCGGCGGCCAAGAAAAGCAAACCCGCCAAGGTCAAGAAACCGAAATCATCGCCCTCGTCAGCCGCCCCGGGACGCTCGGTGCGCAATCGTCGGCGCTAAAAGTGAATCTTTTTTTGCGATAAAGGCAAAAAAAATGATAAAAATATTTGCGTGTATTAAATATTTGCCGTAACTTTGCACACGCAAAACGGTGGTAACACCTGATGCTCTCAACCAAAGAGATGGTGCGGTAGTTCAGCCGGTTAGAATACTAGCCTGTCACGCTAGGGGTCGCGGGTTCGAGTCCCGTCCGCACCGCAGAGGAGAGAGGAGAATGAGTAATTGTTAACCTTCGGGTTACGTTACTCATTCTTTTTTTGTGTATTCACGCATCGCGAGCTTCGGCTCAAACTGATATAATTGAGAATTGAGAGTTGAGAATTGAAGAAAAATTGCTAATTTTGCGAGGTCGTGTGCCCCGATGAGAAATGGCTGCGACATGTTGAGAAATGACTGCATTTGATATTATCATACTTGTCTTTGCCGCCGTGGGTCTTGCCACGGGCCTTTACAAAGGGTTTATCAGCCAGCTCGGGTCGATAGCGGCGATTATCCTCGGCATTGTCGCTTGCCGGTTGTGGGGTGATGCTGCCGTCGGGATAGTGTCGGGATGGCTCGACCCATCTCCCGAGAACAGTGCTTGGAGCGTTTATGCCGTGACCATTATCGGTTATGTGCTGCTCTTTGTCGTGGTCTATCTCGCCGTAGTGCTGCTTGCGAGGTTGCTCCACAGGCTGTCGCATGTCATGATGATGGGGCCGCTCGACCACATTGCCGGTGCGTTGCTGGGGATTTTCAAGTGGCTGTTGCTGCTGAGTGTCCTTGTCAACCTGTGGCTTGTGTGCAGTCCCGGCAGCAAGGCGGTCGAGGACTCCCGTCTCGCCGGAGGCAAGGTTGCCGCGTGGGTGAAAGGCTTCGCCCCGTCGTTGCTCGGTGCCTGTGTGTCGGGCCACGGCTCTGCCCCGTGTAATAACGATTGAATATATTAAGAGAAGATGAATCAAGATACATGTCCCATATTGAACCCGGAACGTCCCGACGAGAACCGCAAGGTAATCGACGATGTGACCGGGAGCGAGTATAAGTATGGCTTTACCACCGATATCGATACCGACATCATCCCGCGCGGACTGAGCGAGGATGTTGTCAGGCTGATTTCGGCCAAAAAAGGCGAGCCGGAATGGCTGCTCGATTTCCGCCTGAAAGCCTACCGTCACTGGCTGACGATGAAAATGCCCGCTTGGGCCCATCTCGATATCCCCGAGATTGACTATCAGGCCATCAGCTACTATGCCGCCCCGCAGCAGAAAAAAGAGGGGCCAAAGAGCCTTGACGAGGTCGACCCGACGCTGCTTGATACTTTCAACCGCCTCGGTATTCCCCTGAACGAGCAGAAACAGCTCGCCGGAATGGCCGTGGATGCCGTCATGGACTCGGTCAGTGTCAAGACCACCCACCGCGAGAAACTTGCCGAGCTCGGAGTGATTTTCTGCTCGATTTCCGAGGCTGTCAAGGATTATCCCGACCTTGTGCGCCGCTATCTCGGCTCGGTTGTCAGCTATCGTGACAACTTTTTTGCCGCACTGAACTCGGCCGTGTTCTCCGACGGGTCGTTTGTCTATATCCCCAAGGGGGTGCGTTGCCCGATGGAGCTGTCGACCTATTTCCGCATCAACGCGGCCGGAACGGGACAGTTTGAACGCACGCTGATCGTGGCCGACGATGAGTCCTACGTCAGCTATCTCGAAGGCTGCACCGCACCGATGCGTGACGAGAACCAGCTTCATGCCGCGATAGTGGAAATCGTGGTCGAAGACCGTGCCGAGGTGAAATATTCGACCGTTCAGAACTGGTATGCGGGCGACCGTGACGGCAATGGCGGCATCTATAACTTCGTGACCAAGCGCGGCCTGTGTCGCGGCGATTATTCCAAGCTGTCGTGGACACAGGTCGAGACCGGGTCAGCAATAACGTGGAAATATCCGTCGTGTGTCCTCGCGGGCGAGGGTGCCGTAGGAGAGTTCTACTCGGTTGCTGTCACCAACAACTATCAGCAGGCCGATACCGGTACCAAGATGATTCATCTGGGCCGCAACACCCGCTCGACCATCGTCTCCAAGGGTATCTCGGCAGGCCACTCGCAAAACTCCTATCGCGGCCTTGTAAAGGTGGCTCCAAATGCCGACGGATGCCGCAACTACACCCAGTGTGACAGCCTGCTGATGGGACCCGACTGCGGTGCCCACACCTTCCCTTACATCGACGTGATGAACGATACCGCGATAGTGGAACACGAGGCCACCACGTCGAAGATTTCCGAAGACCAGATTTTCTATTGCAACCAGCGCGGTATCCCCACCGAGGAGGCCGTCGGGCTGATTGTCAACGGATATGCCAAGGAGGTAATGGCCAAGCTCCCGATGGAGTTTGCCGTCGAGGCCCAGAAGCTATTGTCGATAACACTTGAAGGATCGGTCGGCTGACGCGTTATGCAGGGAAAAAGAGGTAAGACGAGCCGCGGAATGAATATCGCTGCCTTGATTGCCGCTATTGTGCTGGCCGTGATTGCGGGATATTACCTGCTCGACTGGTTTGGGCCGGTAAAGAGTCGCGAGGAGCTGACCGTCACGGTCACGTCTAAGCGCATCGACCAGACCAAGACCTACGGGCGCAAGGCTTACCAGCGTCACACCTACAATCATTACCGTGTCTGGTTCAAGCGTCCCGACGGCCCCCACGGGATGGTAGAGGTCGGAACACTCGACGAATATATCCGCCTGAAGCGCGGAAAGCGTATCAAAGTAACCTCGACCGTGAGGTTTTGGGGTGATACCGTCTACCGCTACAATCGAAAATCAAAATAATATTCATTATAATAACATTTTTTACTGTCATGAAAAATTCATTAAAAGCATTAGTGTTTTCATTGATGTGCCTGCTCGGGGTGATGCCCGCATCGGCACAGTTCAAGGCCGGAAAAGTTCTTAACGGTCTGGGAAAGGCCGCGCAGGCTGTTACACTGACCGATGCCCAGATGGCGGCTTATGTGAAAGAATATATCGACTGGATGGACGAGCACAATCCCGTGCTTCCCG
This sequence comes from Porphyromonadaceae bacterium UBA7042, assembly GCA_002494015.1. Taxonomy (GTDB): domain Bacteria; phylum Bacteroidota; class Bacteroidia; order Bacteroidales; family Muribaculaceae; genus Duncaniella. The sequence goes on from DLAR01000084.1 coordinate 83,167, forward strand.
CCGATGACCCCTACGTCGTGCGTCTCACCAAGCTCACTGACGGACTGACCGATGTCGAGGGGATTCCGCTGAATTTCAAGGTATATCATGTGATTGACGTGAATGCCTTCGCTTGTGCCGACGGCAGCATCCGCGTGTTCTCGTCTCTGATGGACATCATGAGCGATGAAGAACTGCTCGGTGTAATCGGCCATGAAATCGGCCATGTGGCTCACAAAGATTCCAAGAAAGCGTTTAAACAGGCACTCCTGACCTCGGCGCTGAAAGACGGTATTGCCTCAACCGGCGACACAGCCGCAGCTCTTACCGAGTCGCAGCTCGGCAGTCTCGGCGAGGCACTTGTCAGCGCCAACTATTCGCAGAAACAGGAACGTGGGGCCGATGACTACGGCTATGAGTTCCTCAAGAGTCACGGCAAGAACCCGTGGGCGATGGCATTGTCGTTCAAGAAACTGAAAAAGCTCCAAGAGGAGGCCGGTGCCAAGAAAGACAGCAAGCTCAACCAGCTGTTCTCGACCCACCCCGATCTTGACAGCCGCATCAAGCGCATGGAGGAACGTGCTACCAAAGAGGGTATCGCCGCACCTGCCGCCGAATAAAATCACGCTGCAACTAATCCAACGGGTCGCCCGCCATGACGGCAGGCGGCCTTTTTCATGCCTCGCCGGTCAAAATAATTTGTTGATATGGAGAGGTTTTTGTATATTTGTCTCCGTTATTAAGTGAGTGTCAGAAATTATTTAATGGATTCAAGCGAGCGCAATGAAGATGCTTTCAGTCTTGCTCATCAGTTACAGAGCTACGGCTATGCGCCTTCTTCGCAAGACCAAAATCATTCTACATATCACTCACTGTAATACATTAAATAATTCCTGACACTCACTTGCAAATATCAACTTAAACTATTCCAATTAATTCCATGAAGAGATTATTTCTGAGCCTCGCGGCTGCGGCGGTTGTCGCAGCAGTGGCCGTTTCGTGCGGTTCGGGGGCGAAAAAGAGTGATGCAGCAGCCGATGCAGGCCGCGACTCGACTTTTACCACAGTGACTCACCCCGACTGGTCGCGCAACGCGGTCATCTATGAGGTAAACGTGCGCCAGTTTACCGACTCGGGCACAATCACGGCATTTGATTCCCAGCTGCCGCGCCTGAAAGACCTCGGTGTCGACATCCTGTGGTTCATGCCTGTTTATCCCATCAGCGAGAAGAATCGCAAAGGTGAGCTGGGCAGCTATTACGCCGTCAGGGACTACAAGGCATTCAACCCCGAGTTTGGCACCATCGAGCAGTTCAAGGAGACAGTCAGGAAGGCCCATGACCTCGGGATGAAGGTAATACTCGACTGGGTTCCCAATCACTCGGGATGTGACAATGCGTGGGTGGAACAGCACCCCGACTGGTATGCCAAGGACTCGCTCGGCAACATGTTCGGGCCCTATGACTGGACCGATGTCTACAAGTTTGACTACTCCAACCCCGAGCTCCACGCCGCAATGATTGACGCGTTCAAGTTCTGGCTTACCGAGGTGGGAGTCGACGGTTTCCGCTGTGACGTGGCAATGGAAGTGCCGGTTGACTTTTGGGACGAGGCCCGTCCGCAGCTTCAGGCCGTTAAGCCTGACCTGTTCATGCTTGCCGAGGCAAGTGCCCCCGCTTTGCAGAAAAACGGTTTTGACATGGGTTATAACTGGCCGATGAAAGACCTGTTCAGCGAGATTGCCGCCACTTCGGGGCAGTACAGTTTCAAGAACTCCAACGGTGAGATGCGCACTTTCCCCGTCCGTCACGCTGCCGACATCGACTCGCTGCTTGTCTCGCAGGCGGCAGAATATCCGCGCGACACCTATCTGATGAACATGATTACCAACCACGACCTCAACTCGTGGGAGGGAACCGAGTTTGAACGCCTTGGCAATCTCACCGACGCGTTTGCTGTCTTGAGCTACACCCTTCCCGGCATGCCGCTTATCTATACCGGGCAGGAGACGGGTCTCGACCGCGCCCTTGAGTTCTTTGTCAAGGACAAGGCTCCCGAGTGGGAACCCCGCAACAAGTATTTCGATTTCTACAAGAAACTCAATCACTTGAAACATACACAGAAAGCACTCCTCGCGGGTGAAGACGGCGGCGAAATGGTGCGCTACATGACCGAGAGCCCCGACCTTTATATTTTCTCGCGCGAAAAGGACAATTCCCGCGTTATCGTGTTTGCCAACCTTGGTTCGGCTCCCCGGGAAGTCAAATATGTCGGAAATGCTCCCGTGGCCGATGCCACGACTGTTGATTTCTTTGCCGGAGAAGCGTCAGAGTTCCCCACCTCGCTCAATCCCGGTGAATACCGCGTGTATGTAGACCGTTAACTGGTTGTCATCAATTGTATAAAATAGCAGGCGGCCTCGGACTGATTTCTCCGAGGCCGCCTGTCGTTTTTAGAGGGTGTTTAATAACAAA